>JANMQK010000061.1:0-10429 GCA_031370485.1 Acidobacteriota bacterium
GGGTATTGCTTCGCGACCTCCACCGACATCTCCTGCCCCAGCTTCACCTCCTCGTCCGACGAGACGAGGTTCATCTGTCCCTTGTTGATACCCGTCGTGGCGCATCCGTCGAGAGCAAGCGGCAGGAGCGCAGCAGCCAGCATCCCGAGGGCGGTGACCAGGAGCGTGTGACTTGAGCCTTTCGTCGTGTTCATGGTTCTCCCTCTGATGACGTTTATCGCAGATTGGCTTCCACTTTGTTCACGCCATCGGTCGTCCTGGCGATCTCGATCGCCTGTTTCTTTTCGGCATCGCTTTTCACCGATCCGGTCAGGTACACAACGCCGTCACGGGTATCGACATCGATCCGCATGCCTTTCGCGAGAGAATCCTCCAGAAGCCGCACCTTCACGCGCATGGTGATCCCGGCGTCATCGACGCGCGTACCGAGCGTACGCTTCGGATCGGGAGCATCGCCGCTCGCGGTTCCCGATCGCACCGAGATCATGTCCTTCACGTCGCTGACCCCGCTCGTGCCGCGCGCCAGCTGAAGGGCCGTGTTCCTGGCCCCCTGGCTGTCCAGGTTTCCGGTCAGGGTCACGACCCCGTTGGTCGTATCCACATTGATATCGAACGCAGGGACACGGCCAGCGCGACAACGGCACATGCGATGGCTCTTTTCTCTCTCATGACCCACTCCTCCCGGAACAACTGCTCCGTGGTGTCTGACGCTCTTGTCTGTCCCTCAACTGTAGGGGGCGTGGGGAGCATCGTCAATTAGGAGAATCCTGACAGAGAGGTCAGGAGAACGCACCGGTGAATCAAGGCACAGTTCGCGCCCGATCGGTTGGTCCACGGCGGGAAGAATCAGGAACTGCGGTGAGGCAGTGCGTCCAGCAGGCCGAGGATTGCGATCGTGTGCGCGAAGCCGGCAGACGATTCCGCCTTGTCGATCGACGGATGCCACGCGTACAGCAGCGTGCGGTCCTTGACCTTGTCGATCAGCGTCCGGGCGATCGCGGGGCGGACGGCCGGACAGCCGAAGCTGCGTCCGAGCCGTCCGAGCTTGCGCGCGACCTCCTCGCGGACGTAGGGCGCACCGTGAATGACGATCGTGCGCGCTTCCGCCCGATCGTTCACACCCGGCTCCATCCCGCGCAGTCGCAGCGAGTAGCCATTCTTGCCGTTGTAGGTCGTGCCCGTGACAAAAGCCCCGAGCGAGGTCATGAGGCTGCCCTCGTCGTTCGAAAACGATCGGGCCACGTCCTCGCCCGAGTTCCGCCCGTGCGCCACGAGCTCGTGGAAAAGCAGCCGTCGCGAGGCCAGATCGAACACCCACATCCTCTTGACCGTCGAGGGCAGGCTGTAATCGATCACCGTGAGGAGCGTGCGGGAAACCTCCCCCCGGAAATACAACGCGCCCCAGGCGGACAGCGCCGCCCGGAGAGCCTCGGGCCGCATCGTCGGGGCGGCGTGGAGCAGGGCCTTCTCGACGGCGCGGGCATCCGTGCCGGACGGCCACAGGGACACCTCGGGGGACGGCCATCCCGGACGCACCAAGGCGGTGCCGCCACGGGCAGGAGGCACCGCCGCCAGCAGCGGAAGGGTCGTCAGGAGCAATGTTCGAGGGATCTTCACGGTAGGGACAGTATAGTGCGCTTCGGGCGGAAAGCCATCTTCGCCATCGGGGGCCCCCTTTTCGGGCCTATCGGGCGGGGGGACGGGCGGCTTCCTTGGCGCCCGATGCCGGCCCCCCCGACACGCGGGACGTCACGCGGTCGAACGCGGTTTGTTGGGGCCCGTCGAACTCATACACGTCCGGACTGAAGCGCAAAGCGCCGGCCTCGTCGACCCAGGCCGTCAAATAAAGGATGTGGATCGGAACTGGCGGCTTGACGGACAGGTGGCGCTCTTCCGTCTGGTCCAGGGCCTCGCTGAGAAGGTCCTGCGACGAATCGCCCAGGAGCTGCCTCGCCAGATCGAGAGGCTTCTCGACCCTGATGCATCCATGGCTGAGATCGCGGTCCGATTGGCCGAAGAGGCCCCGCGTCGGCGTATCGTGCAGGTAGATGTGGAAATCGTTCGTGAGGTGAAACTTCAGGCGGCCGAGCGCGTTGTCCGGCCCGGGATCCTGGCGCAAGCGATAGGGGAAGCGTCCCTCGTCCAGCGCGCGCCACTCCACGCTCGTCGGGTCCACTTCGCGAGCGTCCTCCTCCGGACCCTCGAGCAGGCGAAGGCCGCGGCGCTTGAACGCTTTCGGATCCTTCAGCAACTCGGGCAGGTACTCCCCGAGGGCAATGCTCTTCGGGACGTTCCACGGCGGGTTGACCACGACGGCCACGATCCGATCGCTGAACACCGGCGTGGGCGTGAAGGCCTTCCCGACGACGATTCGCGTGTGCCACACCGAGACCCCGCCTCGCACGAGTTCGAGGTCAAACCCCGGGATGTTCACGAAAACATGCGGATCGCCGAGCCGGCGCGGAATCCACCGCCAGCGCTCGAGGTTCAGCTCGACCTGCCGGATCCGGCGCTCGACGGACACATTCAACTCGGCCAGGGTGATTGCGTCGAGCTTCCCATCCGGCCCGATCCCGTGCCGCTCCTGGAAGCGGCGCAGCGCTTCGGCCAGCGCCTCGTCGAACTGATCACCCGAGGCCGCCATCTCGCCGGTGGCGAAGTCCGTCTTCCCGGCGTGTTCGGAGAGGCGCTGCCGGAGGAGAAGGACCCTCGGTCCGCGCGCGCCCGGCTCGAGTTTTGCCCCAGCGGGGATCGCCGGCCATCCACCCGCCGCCTCGACCTTGCGCAATTCCCCGAGCGCCTCGCGCAGGCGCGCATAGCCCGGGTGCGGCGGCGGCAAGGTTTCGAGCAATTGTGGGAGATTGTCACCCAGAAGGGCCCGATCCAGCTTCGTCAGGGGATCGAGATCGGGGAGATTCGTATGCCAGTCGTTCCGGACCTCGTCGGGGTGCACCCGGCCGGTGGACAGGTCGGACGCGTACCGGAAGAAGGCGGCGGTCATGAGCAGATCGAAGTCGGCCAGACGCGCGACCGCGGCGTCATCGAGCGGGGGCTTGCCGATCTGCGCTCCCAGGAGGTCGAGCCGGCTCAGGGCGTAATCCTCCGGGTCCAGTCCGTGCTCGCCCGCCCTTCTCAGCGCGTCGAGAAGGGTCGTGGTCGAAGGAAGAATCCTGCCGGAGTCGTCGCACCACGCAAGCCGTTGTCCGTTATTGGCGTAAAACTCCGTCAAGGTCTCGCGCGTCGGGAAGATCGGGTGGGACAGGGTTCCCCCGTCCACCGACGGCACGGGGGCGACTCTCAATTGCCGTGCCAGCGCCTGTTCTACTTCGTCCCGCGACAGGTCGGGCCGTCCCAGGTTGGCAACGGCCTTCAGCCGCGCCTCGAGACGCCCGATGATGGGGTCACGCGGACTGCAGGCAGAGGCCGTGAGAAGGGCGACGAAGAGGACGGGCCAGGCGCGTCCGATGCCACTTCGCATCGATCCTTCTCCGGCGAGGAGGACCCGGAACAGAGGACGGTCACGCGGCATTGCCGACCTCCAGCCGCGCCGACTTGCAGGCTCGAAAGGCAACCCGCGGCCCACGGGCGCTCACCCGGGGCCGCGGCTTGCAGGAAAGGCTTCTAGAAGCGGAAGTCCACTCCGACGCTCGTCAGGTTCAGATCGTCGGTATTGGCCACCTTGAATCTCTCGTATTCGAGGCGGATGGCGATCAGCTTGCTCGGCTTAATCGCCAATCCGATGCCATAGGCGGCATCGTTGCCGCTGTCGGACTCCCGGGCGACCATTGCGCCGCTGAGGCGCACGTTTGTGTCCCAGCGGAAAAAACCCGCCTTGCCGAACAACTCGAAGTGCTCGGCGACTGGGATCACTCCGACGGCGAAGAGGTCCCAGGCCGTGGCGTCGAACTCGAGGTCGATCCCATCGCGGGAGTCACTAGGCGATCCGAAATCGACGTAGCCGCCCTCCAGGCCGAAGAACTTGATGAACCGATAGCCTGCGAAGACCTTGTACGCCGTGTCATTACCGTCAAAGGTCGAGTTGAATTCGTCAACCTTGAGCCCGGTCTTGCCGACGCTTGCGCCGAGGTAGAAGGGCTCGGCGAGCGCCGCGCTCGATGCAACGAACGACATCAACGCGACCAGCAGCAGAATACGCTTCATGCACATCCTCCACAAAGGCGGGGAAAAGGAACGTCCCGGCCCGGCGCACCCACCCACCCGCCGCCGTGCCGATCACACCACGAGCGCCGATCCGAGGATCGAGTGCGCGCTCGCCGGTACCTTATATGTCGGCCCGCCCAATCCAGATAGTCAGGACATCCCTGAACCGGAGTTGGTGAATCCCTGACCTGAATCCTCGCCACCCGGTTCACCTTCGACTTCGGCTGCTACCCCGAGCGGATCAACGACTCGAACCTGAGATTCGTCAGCCTCTGGAACAGGTGCGGCCGCCAGTACGGCTTGCAGGACGGGGAGCGGAAGATGTCCGGCGGGATCGGAAGCTATGATTCGGTCATCACCGCTCGACGTCTGAGATCTCAGGCGCCGTTCGGGGCGGTCGTCTTCGCGCCCACCCGCGAAAGCGGGACCCTTCCTTCGGCCGCGAGCCGCCCGAGGTGGATGTTCGATCCGCCGAGCAGCCGCCCGAACTCCGCCCGGTCCATCTCGAGGAGCACCGCGTTCTCCCGCACGTAGCAGCTGGCGGAGTGGGGCTGCCCGTCGACGAGCGACATGTTCCTCGTACTCGGCGGGGGTGAACTGTCCGAACAAATGGACGGCAACCAGGACGGCGCGGTCCAGCGTTGCCGGTAACAGCGGTCGTCCCGGCACCGTGGACGAGTCACGGACCCGGGGGCACAGCTGATGTTTCCTCATTTCTTGAGTTTCAGCAGTCGCGCGTTGATGGCCACAATCACCGTGCTCGCCGACATCAACACCGCGCCCAGCGCAGGAGTGAGCAGCACGCCCCACGCGTAAAGCGCTCCCGCCGCCAGGGGAATGGCGAAGGTGTTGTAGCCCGTCGCCCAGACCAGGTTCTGAATCATCTTCCGATACGTGGCGCCAGAGAGCTGCACGATGGCCAGGACATCCAGAGGATTGCTTCGCACCAGGATGACGTCGGCGGTTTCTACCGCCACGTCGGAACCGGCTCCAATGGCGATGCCCACATCAGCCTGCGCCAGCGCCGGGGCGTCGTTCACGCCGTCGCCTGTCATGGCCACCAGCACGCCCCGGGATTGGACCTCTTTCACTTTGGCGGCTTTGTCCTGGGGCAGGACTTCGGCGAAGTACTCATCCAGTCCGACCTGGTCCGAGACCCATTTGGCTGTCGCTTTGTTATCGCCGGTGAGCATCATGCAGCGAATGTTCAGCGCTTTGAGGGCATCGATGGCTTGCTTCGCCTCGGGTCGGACGATGTCGGCCAAGACAATCGCTCCTTTCAACTTCCCGTCAACCAGGACAAACACGACCGTCTTGCCTTGGGCTTGCAGCGGGCCAATACGCTTGTCGGTAAGAGCGATGTTTTGTCCCCGCAAGAAGCCTGGGCTAACCACTTTGACCTCTCTACCCTCGACCCTGCCCTCGGCGCCACTGCCGGGGATGCTTCTAAAGTGTTCGACGGGCAGCTTCTCTTCCGACGAAGCGGCGATAGCCTTGGCGATGGGATGTTCGGAATGCGCGTCCACGGAAGCCGCGTACTTGCGCAGGGTGTCTTCGTCCATGTCCTGCGAGAGCATCAGCGTGTCGGTCACGCCAAAGCGGCCCTCGGTCAGCGTGCCGGTCTTGTCACAAATGATGGCCTGCAGTTTTCGGGCGTTTTCGAAAGCAACGCGATTGCGGATGAGCAACCCGTTGCTCGCAGCCAGGGCGGTGGAGACGGCTACCACCAGAGGCACGGCCAGACCGAGGGCGTGCGGACAGGTAATAACCATGACGGTGACGCTGCGCTCGATCGCAAAGGCAAAGTCCTTGCTCATGAGGACCAGCCAGATGAGGAAGGTGATGGCTCCGCAGCTCAAGCCTGCGATGGTGAGCCACAGCGCGGCGGTGTCGGCGAGGTTTTGGGTCTTCGATTTGCTGTCCTGGGCCTGCTTGACCAGGTTGATGACCTGCGACAGAAACGAATCCTTGCCGGTGCCTTTGACCTCGATGGTCAACGATCCCTCGCCGTTGATGGCGCCGCCGATGACCTTGCCGCCGGTCTTCTTGGTGACCGGGGTTGATTCCCCGGTGAGCATAGCCTCATTGACCGAGCTCTCGCCCTCCACGACGACTCCGTCCGCGGGAAGCTTCTCACCCGGTTTGATCAGGACTTTGTCATTCACCGCCAGCTCGCTCAGCGGCACGTCCTTCACGCTGCCGTCGGGCATGAGTTTGTGAGCGTCGGAGGGCATGAGTTTCGCCAATTCCTCCAGGGCCTTGGATGCGCCCATCACCGACTTCATCTCGATCCAGTGCCCCAGAAGCATGATATCGACGAGCGTGGCCAGCTCCCAGAAGAACATCTTTCCGGTCAGACCGAACACCACGACGCTGCTGTAGAAATAGGCGGTCGTAATGGCGACGGCGACCAGCGTCATCATCCCGGGCCGCCGGGATTGGAGCTCCTTGAACAAGCCTTTGAGAAACGGCCAGCCGCCGTACCAGAAGACGGCCGTGGCAAAGCCAAACAGGACGTAGAGGTCGCCGGGAAAACGTATGGCTTCTCGCAGACCCACCAGCCCTTGGAGCAGCGGCGAGAGGATGAGAATGGGCAGGGTCAGAGCCAGCGAGATCCAGAACCGCTTCCGGAAATCCGCCGCCATGTGGGCATGATGGCGGTGGTGGTCCGGATGGTCGGAGCCGGCATGCTGCAATTGAGCCTTCGCCTCCAACCAGTTCTGCTCGGCATGTCCTTGCGGACGACCTTCCTTCAGAAAGATGGCGTATGCCTTTTTGGCCACCTCGTCATGCGCCGGCTCCGTGTCGGGCTTGTTCTTGGTGGCGTGTTCATGCTCCTTCATGGAGGGTCTCCTGCTTCACGGGCGGGTGGTGAGCTCACCCTTTTCTATTCGACAGCTTGATAATGACAACGACCAGCAGGACCACCACGAGTACGCCGATCAGCGTATAGATCCATGTCCCGCCGCCCATCCAACCACTCATCCATCCATTGGCATGATTCATCATAAGGCTCCTTTCGTTTCGCTGCGACCAACCCACCACCGGGCAATCCAGGCCTCGACCGGAGACAGACGTGTCACTAGAAGTTGCCGCCCGGGGCCCTTGCAACCGTTTGCCGCAGGGCGGGCGCCCAGAAATCGTCTCTGTTCTTCTTGATGTTCATGGCACGATCTCCGCGTACGACGTGACCCCGACGTCGCGCGTGCGCAGGCCGTCCTTCGTGAGCGAGACCCGGCGGACTTTGGCGTCATCCTACCACGACACGATCACATGGAATCGGGTCGCGATCGCCTCATCGCGCCGGGTAAACTCCGCCCGGGCAGCGGATCGGCCGGTCGATAAACCTGACATGCGATTCAGGGGTCGCCCGATTATCCCGCCAGCCCGGCCTCTCTAGAGTAATGGATGGACCAGACTGCAATGACCGCCCGTGGCTTCGATTGAGCGGGAGATAGCCCGGGCCCGAACCGTTCCCCGCTCAGCCGCTCCGGGAAACGAGGGCGCCTTCGAGGAAGGGAGAAAGCAGATGAAAACGAGCACGAAGAATCAGATTAAGGGCAAGGTTCATGTAATCAAGGGCAAGGTCAAAGAAAGCGCCGGCAAGGTGACCAACAATCCCCGGCTGGAGGCCGAGGGTCAAATCGAACAGATCACCGGCAAAGTCCAGGAGAAGGTCGGCCAGATTGGAAAGGTGCTCGGAAAGTGAGTGGGCCGGCTTCTGCATGTCGCACGATTTTTCGCTCGAGGAACTGACCCGCAAGGATCGAACTTGACCGTAAGGAGGAACCGAAATGCTGCTGCTGATTATCATCTTAGTGCTGTTTTTTGGGTTCGGTGGGGGGTACTACGGCCATCGCCGCTGGGGCTATGGCGGGAGCGCGGGCATCGGGCTGGGCACCATACTGTTGATCCTGCTGCTGGTCCTCATGCTGGGGGGCTTGCGCTGAGGCGAAGCCCGACCGCTCCAAGGCCGACCGGGTTGTTCAGACCGGGCGCACGGCTAGCCGCGCCGGCGCCGCCGGCCACCCACAGGCGAGCCGTCAATCAACAGGGCGACCACGAGCCCGACGATGGGCCAGAGCGTCCACTGTCCGCCGTACCAGTGCTGGATGGCCGAGTACCACAGGAGCGTGGTCGGTAGAAAGACGAAGCCGAGGATCGGCCAATGGAGGATCGGCACCATTTGACCTTCGACACGTACGAGGAGGGGAAGCTCACGCTGGAAGAATACCTGGGCCGGGTGGTTTTCCACCGGAAGCGGCCGTTCACCCGGGCGCAGTTTCGGCGCTTCATGTTCGCGCAATCGAAACCCTACCCCAGGATGATCGATCTGGTGGCCCGGCTCAAGGCCCGGCACGGGCTGAAGGTCTCCGTGGTCAGCAACGAGGGGCGCGAGCTGAACGCGTACCGGATTCGAAAGTTCAGGCTGGACAGGGTTGTGGATTCATTCATCTCCTCCTGCTTCGTCCACGTCCGCAAGCCCGACGTGGATATCTTCCGGTTCGCCCTCGACATCGCCCAGGCGCCGGCCCGGAAGACGATCTATATCGAAAACACCCCGATGTTCGTCCAGGTCGCGGAGGGGATGGGGATTCGAAGCATTCTTCACACGGAATACCGCTCCACGTGCGCAAAGCTGGCCACGTTCGGGTTGCGGAATGACGGAGAGGGCCTCCATGAAACCAGGTGAGCCGCGAATCCTGACGATTAACGGCGGCTCGTCGAGCATCAAGTTCGCGCTGTTCGAGGCCGGTGCCTCGCTCCGGCGGAGCTTCTCCGGAGAGCTTGAGCGGATCGGGCTGCCGGGGGCCACGTTCCGGGTGAAAGGCCTGAACCAGGCGGACAGCGTGTCGCGATCGGTGCAGGCGCCGGACCACGCGACGGCGGTGGGCGCTCTGATGGACTGGATCGAGGAACTCAGCGGGGGTGATGCCCCGGCCGCGGTGGGGCATCGCGTGGTCCATGGAGGGCCGAAGTACAGCGACCCGCGGCGCATCACTCCGGAACTCGTCCAGGAGCTGCGCCGGCTCGGTCCACTCGATCCCGGGCATCTTCCGCAGGAGATCCTGTTGACCGAGGCCTTCCATCGCCGATTTCCCGACCTGCCCCAGGTGGCATGCTTCGATACGGCCTTTCACCACGACCTTCCTCGCGTGGCCCGGTTGTTGCCGATCCCACGCCGCTACGAAGCGCAGGGGGTGCGGCGATACGGGTTTCACGGCTTGTCCTACGAGTTTCTGATGGGAGAACTGGCCCGCCTGACCGGAGCGCAAGCGGCGCAAGGACGGGTCATCCTGGCCCATCTTGGAAATGGCGCGAGCCTGGCGGCGGTGAGCGACGGCAAATCCGTGGACACGAGCATGAGTTTCACCCCGACGGGCGGGGTGCCGATGAGCACCCGCTCGGGCGATCTCGACCCCGGCCTGCTTTGGTACCTGGCGCACACCGAGGGTCTGGATGCCAATCAGTTGAACGAGATGGTCACGGCCCAGTCCGGGTTGCTCGGCGTGTCGGAGACCAGTTCCGACATGCGTGACCTGCTGGGCCGGGAAACGCAGGATGCACGGGCTGCCGAAGCGGTCGCCCTGTTCTGCTACCAGGTCAAGAAATGGATCGGCGCATTCGCTGCTGCGCTGGGAGGGCTGGACACCCTGGTGTTCGCCGGTGGCGTCGGAGAGAACGCGCCCGTGGTCCGCGCCCGGATTTGCGATGGGTTGGGATTCCTCGGAATCGAAATCGAAGAAAGTCGGAACGCCGCCAACGACGGCGTGATCTCAGCGCCGGCCGGCCGGGTGGCGGTCCGGGTGATTCACACGGACGAAGAACGCGTGATCGCCAGGGCGGTTTGCCGCGTTCTCAATCTCGGATAGATTCGGGACACCTGAACCATGAAAAACAAAACGCTCACCCCGGAACTGCTTCACAAGATGGACGCCTACTGGCGCGCCGCGAATTACCTGTCAGTCGGGCAGATTTATCTTTACGACAATCCGCTGCTGAAGAGGCCGCTGACCCTGGCGGATGTGAAGCACATGCTGCTGGGGCACTGGGGCACGACCCCCGGACAGAACTTCATCTACGTGCACTTGAACCGGGTCATCAAGAAGTACGACCTCGACATTATCTACGTTTCCGGACCCGGACACGGCGGCCCGGCCGTCGTCGGCAATACCTATCTCGAGGGTACCTACAGCGAGATCTACCCGAATATCAGCCGGGATGAGGAGGGACTTAGGAAGCTCTTCATCCAGTTTTCGTTTCCAGG
>JANMQK010000104.1:0-8076 GCA_031370485.1 Acidobacteriota bacterium
ATTTCGTCGTGGTGATCAACGCCGAGAAGGTGCACCTGACGGGCAAAAAGCTCGAAGACAAGATGTACCGCTGGCACACCGGCTATCCCGGAGGCCTCAAGCAGGTTCCCGCGGGCAGGATGCTCAGGGAGCGGCCCAAACGTCTCATCGAGTGGTCGGTGAAGGGGATGCTGCCGAAGGGCAGTCTCGGCCGCCGGATGGGCATGAAGCTGAAGACATACGTCGGACCGGAACATCCCCACGAGGCCCAGAAACCCGAGAAGGTCACAATCCCCGATTAGCGGGGAGCGAGGGACGCAAGCGATGGCGGTGGCTCAGTACTACGCGACAGGCCGGCGGAAAACATCGACGGCGCGGGTCTATCTCAGGCCCGGCGCGGGAGCGATGGTGGTGAATCGGCGGGCCTCCGAGGCTTATTTCCACACTGACGCCATACGCCGCCTGGCGAAAGAGCCCCTGACCTTCGTTTCGCTGCAGGACAAGTTCGACGTTCTCGTGAACGTCTCGGGCGGCGGCGAAGCAGGGCAGGCCGGGGCTGTCCGGCACGGCATAGCGCGCGCCCTCGTGCTGTTCGACCCCGCGCTCAGGCCCAAACTGAAGGAAGCGGGGCTCCTGACCCGGGATCCCCGCGTCAAGGAGCGGAAGAAATACGGCCAGCGTGGAGCGCGGGCCAGGTTCCAGTTCTCTAAGAGATAGACTCGGAATAGGAGGAGCACTTGCCGGCAGTCAACATGAAAGAGCTACTGGAGGCGGGGGTCCACTTCGGACACCAGACGAAGCGCTGGAACCCGAAGATGCGCCCGTTCATCTTCGGCCAGAGGAACGGCATCTACATCATCAACCTCCAGAAGACCGTCATGAAGCTCCGCGAGGCCCTCGATTTCGTCCAGAAGATGTCGAGCCAGGGCAAGACGGTGCTCTTCGTCGGCACCAAGAGGCAGGCGCAGGAGGTGGTTGCCGAGGAAGCCACCCGGGTCGGGATGCCGTTCGTCAACCAGCGCTGGCTCGGCGGCACCCTGACGAATTTCCGGACCATCAAGAAGCGCATCGAGCGCCTGCGCTGGCTCGAAAACTTCCTGGAAAATCCCGTCGAAGGACGTTACACGAAGAAAGAGCTCCTGGTCCTGGGCAAGGAGCGCGTCAAGCTTGCCAAGGTGCTGACCGGGATCAAGACCATGGACCGGCTGCCCGAGGTCCTCTTCGTGATCGACCCCAATAAAGAGCACATCGCGGTTCTCGAGGCGCGCAAGCTCGACATCCCTGTCGTGGGGGTCGTGGACACCAATTGCGACCCCGACAACATCGCGTTCCCGATTCCCGGGAACGACGACGCCATCAGGGCCATCAAGCTCTTCACGTCCCGGACCGCCGATGCAATCCTGGAAGGACGGGCTCTTTACGAGAAGCAGCACGCCGAGCAGGAGCCCGAGGAAGCGGCCCTGGCGGCGGGCGGGGAAACGGTCGTCATGACGCAGCCCGGCGGCGACGAGGGGTCGCGGGGCGCGGCCCGCCGGATGCCCGGGGCCGAAGCGCGCCGGGTTCCCCCGCGCCGGAAGACCTCCCCGCGGGGTCCCGGCGGTGATGGGGTGGACGCCCCGGCTCCCGTGGAGGGCCAGGTCGAAGCGGAAGGGGACGCCGAGCATCTCGCCCCGGCCCCCGGTGGTCCGACCGCCACCGAGTAGACCGTCCCGCCCGACGCAACCGCACGCCCCAACGCATCCCCCGGTCGCGCCGGGAGCGGCGCGCACGCACGAGGAGACACGATGGACATCAACGCATCGATGGTGAAGGAGCTTCGCGACCTGAGCGGCGCGCCGATGATGGACTGCAAGTCGGCGCTCGTCGCAGCCAAGGGCGATCTGGACGCCGCGCACAAGATTCTCCGCCAGAAGGGGCAGGCGGCGGCCGCCAAGCGCTCGGCGAAAGCGACCTCCGAGGGGGCCGTCGGCTCCTATATCCACGGCGGAGGGAGGATCGGGGTTCTCCTGGAAATCAACTGCGAGACTGATTTCGTGGCGCGGACCGCCGACTTCCAGACCCTGACGAAGGACCTGTCGATGCACATCGCCGCGTCCGAGCCGCGCTTCGTCGACCGCAACGAGGTCACCGAGGATATCCTGAAGGACGAGAAGGAGATCTACAGCCAGCAGGCCCGGGCGACCGGGAAGCCGGATGCCGTCGTCGAGAAGATCGTCACGGGCAAGATGGAGAAGTTCTACCAGGAGTTCTGCCTGCTGGAGCAGCCGTTCGTCAAGGATCCCAATGTTTCCGTGCGTGACCTTATCCAGGCCGTGATCGTCAGGACGGGCGAGAACATCCGGGTGAAGCGGTTCGCGCGGTTCGTCCTGGGACAGGACGACGGCCGCCGGACGACGGGCAACACCACCCGCTAAAAGGTCGCCAAGCGGCGGAGATCGTGTGGCCGGCCAACCGAGGTACCGCAGGATCCTGCTGAAGCTCTCGGGCGAGGCCCTCATGGGGTCGCGCGCCTTCGGCCTCGATCCCGACGTCGTCTCGCGGATCGCCGGCGAAGTCAAGGAAATCCACGGGCTGGGTGTCGAGGTCGCCATGGTCATCGGCGGCGGGAACATCTACCGGGGGCTCTCGGCGGAGACCGAGGGTGTCGACCGCGTGACGGGCGACAACATGGGGATGCTCGCCACAGTCATCAACTCGCTCGCGGTCCAGGACGCGCTTGAAAAGCAGGGCGTCAGCACCCGCGTGCTCTCGGCCATCGAAATCCGCCAGGTTGCCGAGCCCTTCATCCGCCGCCGTGCGCTCCGCCACCTGGAGAAAGGCCGCGTGATCATCATCGCGGCGGGCACCGGGAATCCCTACTTCACGACCGACAGTGCGGCCGCCCTGCGGGCGATGGAGGTCAAGGCCGAGGTGCTCCTCAAGGCCACGCAGGTGGACGGCGTTTATTCCGCCGATCCTAAAAAGAGCGCCAAGGCCGAGCGGTACCAGGAGATCACCTACCAGGAGGTCCTGGAGAAGGGGCTCAAGGTCATGGACGCGACCGCGATCTCCCTGTGCATGGACAACCGCATGCCGATAGTGATTTTCAGCCTTTCAACCCGGGGTAACATCAAGCGCGTCGTCCTCGGAGAGAAGATCGGTTCGATCGTGAAGGAGTGATCCCATGCCCCTCAGCACCATCCTGGCCCAGGCCCAGAAAAAGATGCACGACACGGTGGAGCACACCCGCCGGGAGCTGGCGACGATAAGGACCGGCAGAGCCTCGCTGGCCATCCTCGAGGGGGTTACCGTCGAGTACTACGGGACGCCGACTCCCCTGCAGCAGGTCTGCACGCTGACCATCCCGGAGCCGACCCTCATCGTGGCGCAGCCCTGGGACATATCGCTGATCGGCAAGATCGAGAAGGCAATCCAGTCCTCGAACCTGGGGCTGAATCCCGCCAACGACGGCAAGGTCGTCCGCATCCCGATCCCCGCCCTCACCGAGGAGCGGCGCAAGCAGCTGGCGAAGAAGGTCCACGAGATCGCCGAGCAGGGCCGCACGGCGATCCGCCTGGAGCGGCGTGACGCCAACGAGGCCTGCAAGAAGCTGTTGAAGGACAAGACGATCTCCGAGGACGAGGAGAAGCACGGCATCACGGAAATCCAGAAGATGACCGACCAGCACATAAAGCATGTCGACGACCTGTCGAAGCACAAGGAAGAAGATCTCCTGAAGGTTTGACACTCCGCCACCGCGCGCCGGCCCGGGCGGTGCCGAAAGACAGATGAACGTGACAGCCCTCATTGTCGCCGCGGGACGCGGTGTCCGCCTGGGTGGTCTCCGCCCCAAGGCCTACGTGACGCTCGGCGGCGAGACGATCCTGGCCCGCGCCGTCGCCGCCTTCGCGGGACACCCGGAAGTAAACCAGGTCGTGGTGGTCGCGGAGGACCCCGACGAGGCCAGGAAGGCGCTGGTGCGGGTGGCTCCCGGCGCGCTTGTCGTGCGGGGGGGCGCCGAGCGGCAGGACTCGGTGCGCCTCGGCCTGGAGGCGGTGCCCGGGGAAGGGCTGGTGCTCGTCCATGACGCCGCCCGCCCCCTGGTCGAAGCCGACCTCATCGACGCGGTCATCCAGGCTGCCTCGCGGGACGGCGCCGCGATCCCGGTCATCCGCGCCTCCGATACGGTCAAGCGGCTAGGCGCGGACGGGACCGTCGCCGCCACGGTCCCGCGCGACAACCTGGGGCTGGCGCAGACGCCGCAGGGATTCCGGGTCGAGATCCTTCGCGAGGCCTGCGAGGCGGCGCTTCGGGATCGTTTTTTCGGGACCGACGACTCGAGTCTGGTGGAACGGCTGGGACGGCGGGTGACTACCGTGCCCGGTTCGGAGAGGAACATCAAGATCACGGTGGAGCGGGACCTCGCGATTGCCGAGGCGCTTCTGAGCGCCCGGCCCGGAATACGGAGCGACCTTGGCCCCTCGTAAGCGCGCCGCGGCGGGACGCCCCCTGCTCCGCCCGGGCTTCCGGATAGGCGTTGGGATCGACGTGCATCCTTTCGAGCCGGGGCGGGCCCTCGTGCTCGGCGGCGTCAGGGTCGAGCATCATCGCGGGCTCGCGGGGCACTCCGACGCCGATGTCCTGGCGCACGCGGTGTGCGATGCGATCCTGGGAGCCCTGGCGCTGCCCGACCTGGGCTCGCGCTTCAGGGACGACGACCCGAGACACGCCGGGCGCTCGAGTCTCGAGTTCCTCTCCGAGGCCGCGGCGGAGGCCAGGCGGCACGGCTACTCGATCGTCAACGTCGACGCCGTCGTCCTGGCCGAGACGCCTTCCCTGAAAGAGCACCTTCCGGCCATGCGGGAGAAACTGGGCCGCGCGCTCGGCTGCTCCGGCGGGGCGATTGGCGTCAAGGCCAAGCACTGCGAGGGGCTGGGCGCGATCGGGCGAGAGGAGGGGGTGATGGCCCAGGCGGTGGCGCTTCTCGGCAGGACGCCGGCGAGGGCGCGCAAGGCCCCGCCGCGCGGGGCCGCGGGGCGGAGGGCGTTGCGGCGATCGCGCGGAGGCGGGGGATGAGCGGCGACCGGGTGCGCTTCGCACCTTCCCCCACGGGGGAACTGCACGTCGGCAACGCGCGGACGGCGCTCTTCAACTGGTTGCATGCGCGAGCGCACGGCGGGCAGTTCGTCCTGCGGATCGAGGACACCGACCTGAGCCGTTCGCAGCCGGAACATGAGGCGGGGCTGATCGAGGATCTGCGCTGGCTCGGCTTCGGCTGGGACGAGGGGATCGAGGAGGGTGGCGACCACGGCCCCTACCGCCAGTCCGAGCGGCTGATCGGCCGCGGCATGGGGTATCCCTGCTTCTGCCCGACCGCTCTCCTCGAGGAGGAACGCTCGGAGCAGCGCCGGGCAGGGCAGGCCTCGATCTACTCGGGGCGTTGCCGGGGAATCTCTCCCGCCGAGGCGGCGCGCCGGCGGTCCTCGGAGGAGGCGGCCATCCGGCTGAACGTTGCGGCGGCGGCGGGCGGGGACGACGCGGTTGTCTTCGACGATCTGGTGCACGGGACAATCCGCTTCCCGATCGGCCAGATCACCGACCCCGTACTTGTCCGGCGCGGCGGCTGGCCGTCCTACAACTTCGCCGTCGTTGTCGATGATCTCCTCATGCGGATTACCCACGTGATCCGCGGCGACGACCACCTCTCGAACACGCCGCGGCAGCTTCTGGTGTACAGGGCCCTCGAGGCTCCCGGCGTGCCGGCCTTCGCGCACCTGCCCCTCATCACCGGGGAAGGAGGAGCGCCCCTCAGCAAGCGCGAGGGAGCGACCTCGGTCGGCTGGTTCCGCGCCGAGGGGTACCCGCCCGAGGCGCTGGTGAATTACCTGGCCCTTCTCGGCTGGTCGCATCCGGCGGGCCAGGAGCTGCTCACGCCGGAGGAGCTTATCGCCGCGTTCGATCTGGGCAGGGTGTCCAGGGCACCCGCGATCTTCGACCGCCGCAAGCTCGACGCCCTGGCCGCGCGGCACATGGCGAAGATGCCCGCGGGGCGCCTTCAGGATCTTGCCGTGGGGCAGCTGCTGCGCGCCGGCAGGATCGGGACCGCGGTGTCGGCGACGACCCGGGAATGGATCGGCCGCGTGGTCATGATGTACGCCGACCGCCTGCCCAGGATGAGCGACCTGACGCGCGAGATCGGTCTTCTCCTCGATTTCAGCCCGGCGCAAAGTCTCTCCGATCCCGAGGTGTGCTCGACCCTCGAGGACCGGGCGGCGCGCGGAGTGATCGAGGCCGTCGTGGCCGCCCTCGGGAGCGCGCCGCTGACCGCCCCCCGCTTCCAGGAGGCGGCCGACCAGGTGCGGCGCCAGACCGGCGCGAAAGGGAGGGGGCTCTACCACCCGATCCGGATCGCCCTGACCGGGGCTGCGTCCGGTCCCGAGTTGATTCGGCTGCTTCCGTTGATCGACGAGGGGAGCCGCATCGGCCTGCCGGGCGGGGTCGTGGCCTGCGCCGACAGGGCGAGGGCGCTTCTGGCCGCCACCGTCGGGCCCCCCGCGTGAGCGGGGTCGTCTGCGGGTATCACGCCGTCCTCGAGGCGCTCCAGGCCAGGCGGCGCACCGTGACGCGGCTCCTTGTCTCGTCCGAGAGGCACGATGCCCGCCTGAGAACCCTCCAGGAGGCGGCGCGCAGGGCGGGAGTGCCGGTTCTCAGGCAGCCCGCGCGGGCGCTCGATCGGCTGGCGGAAGGGGTGGCGCACCAGGGGTGCCTGGCGCTGGTGGCTGAGGCCGCGTACGCCGACCCTTCAGAGGTTCTGGATGCCGCCGAGGCCCCGGCTCTTCTCGTTGTGCTGGACGGTGTCGAGGATCCCCGGAACCTCGGGGCGGTGATCCGCTCGGCGGCCGCGGCGGGGGCGGGGGGGCTTTTCCTGCCGGAGCACCGGGCGACCGGCCTGACGGCCGCCTGCCTCAAGGCGGCGGCGGGCGCCGCGGAGCGGCTCCCGATCGCCCGGGTCGGGAACATCGTGGTCTTTCTCAAGGATTTGAAAAAGAAGGGGATATGGACCGTGGGGCTGGACCCCTCTGGAACCTCCCCCTGGACAGGTTTCGACCTGACCATGCCGGTCGCCCTGGTCCTCGGCGGAGAGGGGAAGGGTCTGAGGCGGCTCGCGCGCGAGACCTGCGATATCGTCCTTTCGATACCGCTTCGCCCGGGGGTGGAATCGCTCAACCTGTCGGTGGCGGCCGGCATCGCGCTGTTCGAGGCGGTGCGCCAGAGGACCGCCGCGGGGCAGGGCTCCCCCCCCGGGGGCGGGCTCGGAGGCGGCGAGGCGACGCCAAAGGGCGGATGAGTGAATTTTTTGAGCAGGAAGGTGTTGCAGGACTTACCGTCCTTGTGTTAGCATCCCGCTTTTGCGAAGCTGGCGTAGCTCAGCGGGTAGAGCAGCTGATTTGTAATCAGCCGGTCGGGGGTTCAAATCCCTTCGCCAGCTCCACACCCGCCAAGGGCTGCGTTCTGTTTGTCGGCGGGGTTGTGAGAACGGGCGCGGTGCGTGGGGAGATTCCCGAGCGGTCAAAGGGAGCAGACTGTAAATCTGCCGCCGTAGCGCTTCGGAGGTTCGAATCCTCCTCTCCCCACCACACCGAGGGCGCCTGGTGGTTTCCGGCTGAGGCGAGGCTCCGGGGTGCAGCGGTGATTTGCCCCAGCCGGTTGCGGTTGTCGCGGGAGTAGCTCAGGGGTAGAGCATCAGCCTTCCAAGCTGAGGGTCGCGGGTTCGAATCCCGTTTCCCGCTCCACAGGATCTGTGAGCCCACGTGGCTCAGTGGTAGAGCACTTCCTTGGTAAGGAAGGAGTCACCGGTTCGATCCCGGTCGTGGGCTCCAGAATTCAGGCGGTACAAGCCGCGGGTCGCGGCTTTTCCAGGTCCGGCTGTTCCGGCGGTGACAGAACGTTGAGTGCGCGGCGGGCGCGCCGCGGCGCGGCACGCCGGCCCGGGGCCAGCGGAGGACAGAGATGGGCAAGGAAAAGTTTCAGAGGACGAAGCCGCACGTGAACGTGGGGACGATCGGCCACGTGGACCACGGGAAGACAACCCTGACGTCGGCGATCACGATGGTGCTG
>JANMQK010000135.1:0-11318 GCA_031370485.1 Acidobacteriota bacterium
GTCTATACCTACGCCATATCGCCCTACGAAGACTGGCACCGGCAGGCTTGGGCCGGCGCGACGGTCCTGGTGTTCGGAGTCCTGCTGTTCTCCCTGCTGGCGCGCCTCGTCACGCGGCGCCTCGAGCGGATGCACCGCGCATGAGCGTCGCCATGCCCGACCTCAAAATCGCGATGAAGCGAAGACCCGATAACGACACTCCCGCCGGTACCGCGGAGCCGATCGCCGTCATCGACGACCTGTCTCTCTACTACGGCCAGAATCGGGCCCTGAAAGGGATCTCCATGGCGATCGCCCGGCACCGGGTCACGGCGTTCATCGGCCCGTCGGGCTGCGGCAAGTCGACACTTCTCCGCTGCCTCAACAGGATGAACGACCTCATCGACGGGGTCCGGATCACCGGCACGGTCACCCTCGGAGGGGTCGACATCTACGGATCCTTCACCGACGTGACGGAACTCCGGAAGAATGTCGGCATGGTGTTCCAAAAATCGACCCCTTTCCCCAAGTCGATCTACGATAACGTCGCGTACGGCCCCCGCATCCTCGGCGTGCGGCGTAGAGCGGACCTCGACCCGCTGGTCGAGCAGAGCCTTCGCGCCGCGGCGCGCTGGGACGAGGTCAAGGACCGGATGCAGGAGGGCGCCTTGAGCCTGTCGGGCGGCCAGCAGCAGCGGCTCTGCATCGCCCGCGCCCTTGCCGTCGAGCCCGAAGTGCTGCTCATGGACGAGCCCTGCTCGGCGCTCGACCCGATCGCGACCGCGCGCATCGAGGAGCTGATGGACGAGTTGAAGAGCCGCTATACAATCGTCATTGTGACCCACAACATGCAGCAGGCGGCCCGGGTCTCGGACCAGACCGGTTTCCTGCTGATGGGGGAGCTCGTGGAGTTCGCCGCAACGGCGGCCCTGTTCACGACACCGCGGGACCGGCGCACCGAGGACTACATCACCGGCCGTTTCGGCTAGAGCCCATGGAGAGCGATCGCGTGGAGCACACCAGCCGGCATTACGAGAGAGAGCTCCAGGAGCTGAAGGAGACCCTGCTGTTCCTGGGGGGGACCGCGGAGGAGATGATCGCCGAGGCGATGAGGTCGCTCCTGACCCGCGACGTCGCCCTGGCGCGGAAAGTCATCGCTTCCGATCCCACCGTGGATTCCGCCGAGCTCGAGGTCGACCACCTCTGCCTGAACCTCCTGGCGCTGCGGCAGCCCGCCGCCTCCGACCTGCGTTTCATTGCCACGGCGCTCAAGATCGTCACCGACCTCGAGCGGATCGGCGACCTGGCGGTCAACATCGCCGAGCGCAGCGTCGAGCTGGGCCAGGAGCCTCCCCTGAAGCCCTACATCGACATCCCGCGCATGGCGTCGCAGGTCTCCACGATGGTGCACGAGGCGCTCGACGCGTTCGTGCGGCGCGACCCGGATCTTGCCAGGAAGGTCCTGGCGTCCGACGACGCCGTCGACAAGCTCAACGAGCAGCTGTTCCGCGAGCTTCTCACCTACATGATCGAGGAGCCGAAGAACGTTACCCGCGCGCTGCGTATCACCTTCATCGCCAAGTACCTCGAGCGGATCGGCGATCACGCCACGAACATCGCGCAGATGGTGATCTTCATGTGCGAGGGACGGGACGTTCGGCATCCGGGGGTGCAGGAGCGGATGCCGCGCGAAACCCCGGAGTAGGCTTCCTCCGGCTCAGCCGCCCAGGCGGCGGAGGATCTTCGGCGTCAGGTGGAAGACGAGGCGTCCGCCGCCCGCTTTGGGAATCCCCTCGAAATCGATCCGGCAGAGCGCCCCTTTCTTGAACTCGAGCGGCAGATCGCCGCGCGTCTCGAGCACCAGGGCCCCGGCCAGCCGCGACAGGTCCGGCTCGTGCCCGACCAGCACGATCGACACAGCGGGGGGGAACCCGGCGAGCCCTGCGATGACTCCACCCATGCCGCCGCCCGGGGCGAGCGGGCGGAGGACCCGCAGCGGAGGCGCCGGCGTGAAGGCCTCTACGACGATGCGGGCGGTCTGGCGGGCCCGGGCGAGAGGGCTCGTGAGGACCAGGTCGACCTTCATGTCGAGGGAGCGCATGCCGGCCGCCGCGCGCTTCATCCGGCGCCGCCCTTCGAAGGTGAGCGGGCGGTCGAGGTCGGTGGGGTATCTCTTGGGATCGCGCTGCGCCGCTATCGCGTGCCGCAGCAGGTAGAGGCGCACCAGGTTTCCCGGGGGCTACTTGGAGGGGGGCTTCGCCGCCAGGGCGTCGTCCGAAAGGGATGCGGAAGGCCCCGGCTCCGCGCCGTCCTCCTCGTCCTCCTCGAAAAGGAGCGGACGCAGGGTCTCGAGGCTGGCGGTGAGGGTCCGCATCCGGCGCTCCTGGAGGAGCGCCTGCACCTTGCGGCGGATGCGGGCCTGGATCTCCTCGACGGTCAGGGTGGCGTCGACGGTAACGAAGCCGAACTCGCGCCCCAACCTGTTGTACTCGCGGAGCAGGCGCCACTGGTATTTCCTGAACGACTCGAAGAGGTCGGTCCCCAGGTGCATGTCCATTCCGGCCTCCCAGTAGTCCATGCGCCGGGACTGCAGGACACGCCGCACCAGGCTGTCGACGTCGATCTTGAGATAAAGAGTCATGTCCGGCACGACGGCGAACCCGAAGACGCTGCGAATCCAGGCGGGGTCGGCGCCGCGCACAACGCTCCGGGCGAACGCTGTGAAAACATATCGGTCCGCCAGCACGACGAACCCCGAGCGCAGGGCCGGGATGATGATCTTCTCAAGGCGGTCGGCGAAGTCTGTGGCGTAGAGGAGGCTGAAGGTCAGCTGGTTGAGGTTGTGCCCCGCCTTGGCCGCGCCGATCGTCTCGGACATCAGCTCGGAGCGGGTCCATCCCGTCTCCATCACGCCGTACCCCTGCACCTCGAGCCATTCCTTCAAAAGCCGCACCTGTGTTGATCGACCGACGCCGTCGCTCCCCTCGATGGTGATCAGCGTGCCGCTCAGGTTCTCAACGCTCGTGTAGGGAAGCCCGTGGCCGTAGAACTTCTTCCGGTGCGAGGCCGGTGTCATGAGGCCTCCAGGGCGGGGCGGGAGTCGTACAGGCGCGCCACCCGATCGCGCACCTGCCGCTGCTGGCTGTCGATGGTCCGGGTACCGTCGATCACGACGAAACGGTATTCCGAGGAAAGCCGGTCGTATTCCTCGAGGACACGCCCTTGGAACAGCCGGAAGCTCTCGACCGGGTCCGTGCTCAGCCCGAGGTCCATCCCGGCCTCGTAGAACTTGATCTTGGCGCGGGCGCCAAGAATCCGCCCCACGGCAACGTCGAGCGGCACCCGGAAATAGAAGGTCATGTCCGGCTTCACGGAAAACGCGTAGAGGTCGCGCACCCACCGGCGATCGACACCGCGCGCGATGTCGCGGGCGAAGGCTGTGTAGATGTACCTGTCGGCCAGGACGGTCATGCCGCATCGCAGGTACGGGATGATGGCGTAGGTCAGCCGGTCGGCGAAATCGGTGGCGTGCAGGAGGCTGAAAGTGGTCGGGGTCAGGAGGTTTTTCTTCTTGCCCCTCTTGGTCGCCTGGCGCACGAGGTCGGAGGAGTTCCACTCGGTGAAGAAAACGGCGTGCCCCCGGGCCTCTAGCCACTTGTGGAGGAGCTTGATCTGGGTGCTTTTCCCCGAGCCGTCGATCCCCTCGACGACGATCAGCTTGCCTCTCTTGAGCGGAACTCTGGTGCGGGCAGCCATGCAGGAATTCTCCGTCCAAAACAATAAATGGATGAGACATTATAGCATCAGCCAGGCGGCCCGAATGTGACGATCGCGTGTCAGTGGCCGGATGCTCCTCCTCCTCCTGGCGTAAACAGCGCGGGCATAGCGGGTTCCGCTTACGTTCCTGTATCCTGTGCGCCGATGACAGCGGCCCGGTCCATCTCTCCAAAAACCGCCGGCCGGAGGCCCGTCCGGGCTCCCCGGTCGCTGCGGGCGCTTCTCGAACGACGGGTGATGGAGGTGATCCGCCGCCGGCGGGATGTGCGGCTGCGAGGCGATCCCGATTCAATCCACGATCTCAGGGTCGCCACGAGGCGGCTGCAGGAGGCCCTCGACATCTTCGCGCCCTGCCTGCCGGGGAGTGCGCGCCAGCGGCTCGCCCGCCGGTCGCGGCGTATTCGCAGGCAGCTCGGGGGCGTGCGCAACGTGGATGTCACCGGCCGGCTGCTCGAACGGATTGCGGGGCGCTTCGACGCGCGCTCAAGACGCGCCCTGGCGGCGCTCCGAGCCGAACTCGCGGCCGAGGCGGCCACCCTGCGGCGGGCGTCCAGTGGCGGTGGCGCGCTGCGGGTCCCGGGCATCCGCAAGCGTAGCCGGGCTGTCCTGGCCGCCCGGCGGGCCGTCTCGGCACCCGCCCTGCTTCAGCGGGGACGGGCGGTCGCCGCCACGCACCTGAAAGCCCTCGCCCGCACGCGTCCCCGGGCGCTCACGGGGCGCCCGAGGCCTCTGCACCGGGTGCGTATCGCGCTGAAGCATTACCGCTACGCGCTCGAAATCCTCGAGGCCGGGGGGATGGCCGGCGTGCGCCCGGCGATCGCCATCGCCCGGTTGCTTCAAGAGAGGCTCGGCGATCTTCACGACCTCGACGTCCTGATCGAGCGGGTCCGCGCCGCACCGGGGCTTCGCGCGCGGGCGGCTGTCCTGCGCCGCCTGCGGGGCATTCGGCGCATTCTTGCGGCGTCGGCGGTCAGCGCGGTCGGGGATTTCGACCCCGCGTCGGAGAGGAGGCGTCTCGATGCGGCGTTCGCGGAGGGGGGTTGACGTCTTGAAAAAGCATCCGCTGGGAGTGATCGATATCGGCTCGAACACCATCCGATCGCTGATCGTCGAGGTCATCCCGGGAGGGACCTACCGGGTCCTCGACGACGAGCGCGAGGCGGCGCGCCTCGCCTCCGGCCTCAACCGGAGGGGCCGCCTCTCGGTCGAGGCGATCCGGCGGGCGGTCCTGGCGCTCAAAAGGATGTCCGAGATCGCGCGCGCCCGCGGCGCACGGCGGATCGCGGTGATGGCCACGAGCGCGATCCGCAACGCCACCAACCGCCGCGCCTTCCTCGACCGGGTGAAAAGCGAGACCGGCCTGCGGGTGCGCGTCATTTCGGAGAGCGAGGAGGCGCGCCTGGCGTTCGAGAGCGCCGCGCAGAGCTTCGATCTCGGCGAGCAGCCTTGCGCCGTGGCGGACATCGGGGGGGGCAGCACGGAGCTCATCCTGGCGCTCGGGACCCACATCCAGCAAGTCTACTCGCTGCGCCTCGGTGCGGTCGGGCTGACCGAGGAGATCCTGCGATCGGACCCGGTCAGGAAGGGGGAGTTCCGCAGGCTGCGCCGGGAGGTCCGGCGGCGGCTGCGCGACGCGAAGATCGCCAGTGGACCGCCGCCGCAGTTCTTGATCGCCTCGGGCGGCTCGGCGACCGCTGCGGCACAGCTGACCATGGCCCGGCAAGGGCTCGAGCGGCGGTCGGCCCAGGGGTTCGAGATGACGCAGGCGGAGCTATTGCACCTGCGCCAGGCGCTGCTACGCCGCACGCTCGCCGAGCGCCGGGAGATGCCCGGGTTGTCTCCGGAGCGCGCCGACATCATCCTCGCAGGGGTCGTGATCCTCTACGAGATCCTGGACCATCTCAAGGTCAACATCCTGCGGGTCAGCGAGCGCGGCATCCGTCACGCGGCGCTGAACCGGATGATCGCCCGCCTTGCGGGGGCCGCGCCGGCGCCCCCCTCCCGCCCCGACCGGCTGGCGGCGGTCGAGGCGTTCGCGCGCTCGCTGCATTTCGAGGAGAAACACTGCCGCCAGGTGCGCCGCATTGCCACATCGCTCTTCGACCAGATGCAGAAGCCGCTTGGAATCGACCCCGCCGCCCGCGACCTTCTCGGCGCGGCGGCGCTTCTGCACAACGTCGGCTACATCGTCAGCTACCGCCAGCACCACAAGCACACCTACCGGCTGATCGCGCACGCCCAGCTCGACGGCTTCACCCCGCGCGAGCGCGAGCTCATCGCGCTGACCGCGCGCTTCCACCGCCGCTCGGGTCCGAAGAAAAAGCACCGCGCCTGGGCCGCGCTGCCGCGCGACGATCGCGATCTCGTGGCGCGGCTGGCCGCGATCATCCGACTGGCCGACGCTCTCGACCGCCGCCATTCGCAGCGCCTTCAGAGAGTCGAGGCTCGTGTCACCCGCAAGCGGGTCTGCCTGACGCTGACCTCGGCGAGCGACCTTGGGGTCGAGATCCACGCCGTGGAGGCCAAGGCGAAGGTGTTCGAGAAGACTTTCGGCCGGGATCTCCGGCTCCGTTCGATCCGCGCCCGGAAGGCGGAGCGGCCCGTCCCTTCGCTCCGGCTGCTCCGCCCGGACCGCCGCGTCGCTGGCTGATCGCCGGGCGACAGCGTGCCTCCTATCGGTTGAATGACGCCAGCGCTTCCGACTCGTCGTCGAGGACCCTGAAGACGCGCGTCAGGCCGAGCGTGTCGAGAAGCCCGCGCACCGTAAGCGGTCAAGAAACGGCGTTCTTCCCCTTCGCGCCCGCCTCGGTTACGAATAGGCGTGCGCCGGACTATCCGGCGCCGCGTGGCCGATGGCGAGGAGGACAGGATGCCCAAGAAGCGCACCGGTCGTGTGCGACGTACCGAGAAGCAGTGGAGCGAGATTCTCCGACGATTCGCGTCGAGCGGCGAGGGTTCGCGGCAGTTCTGTCGCCGCGAAGGCCTGGCCCTCAGCAGCCTCGAGCGCTGGCGACAGCGGTTGGGGACGACTTCCGCGACGCGGTTTGTCGAGCTCGTTCCGGGGGCGCCCGCCGAAGCCACGGCGATGAGCTGGTCGTTGGAGGTGTCGCTGCCCCATGGCGTGTCGCTTCGGTTCCGGGGGTAGGCGGTGTTTGTCGAGTGGTCGCCGCGGAGGATCCTGGCGTACTGCGAGCCCGTGGACATGCGCAAATCGTCCCGCGGCTTGGTGGCCTTGGTCCAGAACGTGCTCCAGGAGGACCCGCTGTCGAATTGTTTGTACGTCTTCTTCAACCGCCGCGGGAACTACGTCAAGCTCGTGACGTGGGACCGCACGGGATACTGCCTGTTCGCCAAGCAGCTCGAGCAGGGCCGATTTCATCTTCCGTCGGGAGACGCGAAGCAAGAGATCAGCGAACCGGAATTTCGTTTGATTCTCGATGGAATAGTTCTTGGCAAACGGCGCGCGATGCGGTAGAAAGAGCGCATGACATTCGACGAGCACGCCGCGATGCTGGATCGCAATGACATCGTCGCATTGCTCGCGTCCCATCAGCAGCTGGTCGCCCGCAACGAGGAGCTGACGCGGCAGATCGAGTGGTTCAAGCGCCAGCTGTTCGGAGCGAAATCGGAGCGGCGGTTCCTCGATCCCGAGGGGCGCCAGCTCGCACTGGGTGAATGGCCACAGGCTCCGGCGGGGCCCGGGACGGAAATCACGGTCGCCGAGCACCGTCGCCGCAGCCGGATCGTTCGAAGCGAAGAGCCGGCCGGCGACGACCCCGTGCGCTTCGACGAGTCGGTGCCCGTCGAGGAGATCCGGCTGCCGCATCCGCCGCTCGATGACGCGCACGAGATCGTCAGCGAGAAGACGACGTTTCGCCTGGCTCAGCGGCCGGCCTCCTACGTCGTCCTGAAGTACATCCGGCTGGTCGTCAAGCGCAAAGCCGACGGCACGCTGATCTGTCCTCCGGCGCCGCCTTCGGTGCTCGGCAAGAGCGTGGCCGACGTGAGTTGGCTCGCCTGCATGGTGATCGACAAGTTCGTCTACCACCTGCCGCTGTATCGCCAGCACCAGCGCCTGGTGGCGGCTGGGGTGCACCTGGCGCGGTCCACGCTGACGGGTCTGATCCATCGGACGGGCGACCTGCTGGAGCCGATCCACGGGGCACAACTCGAGTCGGTGTTGGAAAGTCAGGCCCTGGCCATGGACGAGACGCCGATCCGGGCCGGGCTGAAGAGCCGGGGCAAGATGAAGACCGGCTACTACTGGCCGATCTACGGCGACCGGGGCGAGGTTGTCTTTCCGTTCTCCGAGTCGCGGTCGGGTGCGATCCTGAACGAACTGCTGGAAGGCTATTGCGGGGTCTTGCTCTCGGACGGCTATGTTGCCTACGAACGGTACGTCGAGAAGGCCAACGCGATCGTTCACGCGCAATGCTGGTCGCACACGCGCCGGCATTTCCTGAAGGCGGAGGACATCGAGCCGGAGCTGACCGCTGCGGCCCTGAAGTACATCCAGCGCCTGTACGAGGAGGAGGCTCGGCTGAAACCCCGGCTTCTCGACGACGCAAAGCGGCTCGAACTGCGGGCCGTGCACTGCAAACCGGTCGTGGACGAGTTTTTTGAGTGGCTGAAGACGGTGCGCAAGGAGCGCATCCTGCTGCCGCGGAATCCGTTCACGGAGGCGGCCAGCTACGCGCTGGCCCGCGAGGGTCCGCTGCGGGTGTTCCTCGAGTACCCCGACGTGCCGATCGACACGAATCACCTGGAGCGGGAAATCCGGCCGATCGCGATCGGCCGCAAGAACTGGTTGTTCTGCTGGACCGAGATCGGGGCGAAGTACGTCGGGATCTTCCAAAGCCTGCTCGTCACCTGCCGGTTGCAGGGGATCGACCCGTACACCTACCTGGTGGATGTCCTCCAGCGTGTCGAGCGTCACCCGGCCAGCGACGCGAGGCTGACGCCGCGCCTGTGGAAGGAGCACTTCGCCGATCCCCTACGCTCCGCCATCGACCGACAAGTCAAGAACGCCGGTTCTTGACCGCTTACGTTGCTTTCGCTCCGGAGTCTACCGCAGGTCGGCGGGAGGGGAGAAGAGACCTTCCTCGCCGCGCGCTCCGATTCCAGTCCGCCCGCGCGCTGAGAGCGGAGCGTCCCGCCGCTCCCGCGTTGCGGGTCGTGCGCGCTGAGCGCCGCGCAGCCGGCTGAGCGACCCCCCCGAGTCCAGGGTAAGCACGGGGTGTCTGAGGCCCGCGGCTCGGGGTTGGCCCGGGGCCCATCGAGAGACAGAACCCCGGAATCCCGCCGGGTCTGCGTTGGAAGATTCGTACCGATCGGCCCTGCTGGCCTCGGCTCAGGCCGACGGCGGGGGCCCTGGACCCGGCGGCGGTGCGCGAGCCCGGATCGAGGATCACCGACACGACGCGCCTCGTCCCGCCACAGGGGCAACTCAAGGGATCGACCTCGAAGACCTTGGCGATCAGACTGGCTAACGGTCTGTGGCGCTCGCGCTGGGAGGGGCTAAGGGTCGGCAGGTCGAAACCCTGTGATTCTGGCTCCACCTGTGCCGCTGCGGCCCGCGGCTGCGGTAGGTAGCCTGTTCTGCGTGGTGGTGCAGCCGCCCGAGGGCGATAGGCGGATGCACCAGGAGGCGGCGCACAGCACCTCGAGGGCTTCAGCGTCCCATGCCTCGGCCCGCGTCTCCCACCCGGTCGCTCCGTTTATCGGACCCTCGCGCTAGACGTCTCTGCCAGCCGTCTCATCCCGCCCTTTCCAGCGCCCTCGCCGCTGATTGCCATGATTGGCGGTAGTGGTCGATTGCTGCCTGAAATTTCTGGTCCACGGCCTCTCTCTCTCCTTTGGCAAGTTGGCGCGTTGCGTGTTCGACGTCCTTCTCCCTGCCGGATCCTGCGACCGCATCGCCGATGGCGACCACAGCCAGTCGGCGATCAGCCTCGACTATCTGGGCGATCAATCGCAGCAGGTCGGCATCGGAGATTGGACTCCTCTTGTTCTTGACCAGTTGGAGGAGTTTTTCGACAGCTGCTTTTGTTTCGTCGAAGGCTTTGCCTCCACCCTTCGCCTGCAGATGACTCGGATCGGCAAACAGGCCCAGCGCTTCAGTCAACCTTTCCGTGGCTTGGTCCAGTCTGCGCCCATCCTGCTTGTTGCTCCCCGCGCGCAGCGCTGCGAGCTCGGTGCGCACATCCTGCAAGATCGCCTGTGCCGTGGGCGCTCCGCCGCACGTCGTCCCCAGCCCTTGGTCCACCGCCCCGTCGCAGTCGTCGTCGATGCCGTTGCAGATCTCGGCTGAGGGAGTGCCCGGGGTGCAGGTGTGCGGGGAGCCGCTGACGCAGTTGGGCTCGGTGCGCTGGCAGGCGCCGGCGCCGCAGGGGGTCGAGCCGAGACCGTCGTCGACAGTCCCGTCGCAGTTGTCGTCGAGGCCGTTGCAGGTCTCCGCTGAGGGCGGGCCCGGGGTACAGGTCTGCGCCGTGCCGTTGACGCAGTTGGGCTCGGTGCGCTGGCAGGCGCCAACGCCGCAGGTGGACGATCCGAGGTTGTCGTCCACCGCCCCGTCGCAGTTGTCGTCGATGCCGTTGCAGATCTCGGCGGCGCCGGGATGAACGGCCGGGTTGGTGTCGTCGCAGTCCGAAGCGTTCGACACGTACCCCGCGGGCTGTGTGCACGCCGACAGGGTCACGTTCGGGTCGCCATAGCCGTCGCCGTCGGAATCCCGGTACCAGGTCTGCGGGTTCGTGCAGGCCCCGAGGCAGAAGTTGATGCCGGATCGGGTGCCGCCCGGGTCAACTGAGATCGAGTCGTGGCACTGCCGGGGGAAGCCGTCGTAAGAGACGCAGGCCCGGAGGACGACAGGCGAGGGGGGAAGGAGAACGACGCGGTATCCCGGCCCCGTATGGTTGAAGTCCTGCATCCCCATGCCGCACTGATGACCCTCGACGCCATCGTCCACCATGACCTGCAGGTTGCCGAGATCATTGCTGCAGTCCGGCACTGTGGAGACCTTCCCCTCGATCGCCGCGGCCAGGGGCAGATTGAAGTTGATCGGAGGTGGCGGCGGGCCGGCGGCCGGCGCTGGAACCGGGACACCCTCGCACTGGAAGTAGGTCCCGCCCGGGGTGTCGTTCCAGGTCTGCGCGGCGTAGACCGGAATTGACGAGTCGTTCCCATCGCTCTCGCCCGTGCTGACCAGGTAGCCGACGGCATCGGGAGGAACCGGGAGACGGTAGGTTCCGTCGTCGCAGGTGCGTGAATCCGCCGCGTCGCCGGAGGTGCCCGGCTTGAGTGCCGTGATATGCAGGCGGCCGATCCCGGTGCCCGCGCTGTCGGTGGCCGTTCCGGTGATGCATGCGGCGTTCTGGACACCGATGTCCCTTGTCACATCGCTCGTCGTGACGGCCAGGTTCTCGGCCCGAGCATTGACGAAGGCGCACTGGTTCTCGAACTGCGTTTGCAACTGGTAGGTCTGGTTCGGAGGGACGATGAGCGAGAAGCTGCCGTCCCCCGCGGTGGTCTTCCGGTCGACCTGATCGCAGCAGGGAGTGGTC
>JANMQK010000146.1:0-2644 GCA_031370485.1 Acidobacteriota bacterium
ACGTCTTCCGCCTCTCGGGCGTGCGCGCGAGCGACTCCCGGAGGACGGTCTCCGTCCACTCCTTCATCGTGTCTTGCAGCGAACGCTTGCGGCTGCCGCCCATCCACGGCCCTCGCGCAAACCCTACCACAGAGGGGCGGCGCGGGGCACCGCCGATGGCCTCTTGACACCTCCGGCGTAGGTGATTACATTGTGATTACCATACCGGAGGCGGGACATGAAAGCGCGCATCGTTCGTATAGGGAACTCCCGGGGCATTCGCATTCCCAAGCCGCTCATCGACCAGACAGGTCTGGGCGGCGACGTCGAGATCGTGGTGCGAGGCAACACCCTCGTTATCATTCCTGCAACTCATCCTCGGGCGGGATGGGCCGCAGCGTTCAAGGCCATGGGGGAACGTGGGGACGACATGCTCGTCGATGAGACTCGGCCGACTCGCTGGGACAAGGACGAATGGCGATGGAGGTAAGCCGATTCGACGTGTGTCTCGTCAACCTGGACCCGACAGTGGGCGGCGAGATCAGGAAGACACGCCCGTGTCTCGTGGTGTCACCGGACGAGATGAACCGTCACATAAGAACCGTGATCGTCGCGCCCATGACAACCAAGGGGCGACCGTACCCCACCCGGGTTACGTGCCGGTTTCGGGGAAAAGCGGGGCAGGTTGTGCTCGACCAGATACGGACGGTTGACACAACCCGCCTGGTCCGAAAGCTTGGACGGCTCGACACAGGCACCGGGGCCAAGGTCCTCGCGGTGCTGAATGCGATCTTCTCTCCGTAGTTCGGTCAACACTCCGGATGTCAGCCCGGTTATTGTGAGTGGAGTCTCCTCGCAGCCACATTGGAGCAGAAGCGAAGACCGCGACCATGAAATTCCGACAGCAATTCACCCGGCGGCTGAAGACATCGCGCCGGTACGTGTTCGAGAACATCATGGATCTCGACCACGTCTGCGCGCTGCATCGGAGGTGGTTCGAGAACCTGCGCATCCGGACCTGGCGGGCCGAATACGTCGACTACAGGCTCACGAGCAGGTTCTACGGCCTGAAGCAGGAGATTGACGTCCGTGGCGCGCCTTTGGACGGGGATCGCTACTGGTACGAGTTCAACGGCCCGCTGGCCCGCATCCGGGTCGAAGGAGAGATGCGCGGCCCGGAGGGCGACATCACTCTCACCGAAACCATCACGTTTCTGTGTCCCTGGTTCCTGGCGCCGTTCGTCCGGCTTCTGGGGCCACTCTTCAAGCGCCAGAACCTCGACATCCTGCGGGACGACTCGGCCCTCCTCGAGCGCGTCCACCGGCTGGAACAGGACGGGTTCCGCCGGACGGAGGGCGCGTCCCAGCCGAAAGTCGTCGTCTATGGCGGCGCGGGCTTCTTCGCCGGTGAGGTCGTCCAGGATCTTCTGATGCACACGAACGCCCAGGTCACGGTCACATCGCGGAACCCCCGGAGCATTCCTCCGGAGCGCGCGTCCGGGCGCGTCCGCGCCTACATCTCCGACTATCGGGATCGCGACTCGGTGTCCCAGGTCATCCACGACGCGACGGTCGTGATCAACGGCAGAAGCGGGTGCATTACATCGACGTCGCCGACGACCGCGATTTCGTCGAACGAGCGTATCGCCTGCGGCCCGAGATCGAAGGGGCCGGGATCATGGCCTTCATCGGGTGCTCCGTGGTGCCCGGGATCTCGGCCCTGCTGACGGGACGCTGCGCCCAGGAGCTGGGCCGGGTCGACGCGGTCCGAGTCTGCATCACTCCCGGGACGCGCCATACCAGGGGCCCGGGCTCGTTCGAGTGCCTGCTCGCCACGGTCGGCGAGCCTTTCTCGATCCCTAAGGACGGGACGAAGCGCACGATCCTCGGCTGGAGCGAGCCCAAGAGGGTCGAGCTCCCTCCCCAGCTCGGGTTCCGGACGGTCTACTCCGTGGTCGACATCGCCGACTACTTCACCCTCGTCGAATACTTCGGCGCGAGGACGGTCGATTTCAAGATCGGCTCCGAGCTTTACTGGCTCAACAAGGCGCTCGCCGGCGTTCGTGAAGTCAAGAGACGCCTGGCGCTGGCGCGGCTGGGCCACTTGATTCCGATTTTCCGGCCGGTTCTCGCCCTCGCGGGCCGCTTCGGCACGAGCCAGGGCGCCGTGATGGTCACAGTCTCCGGCGGCCAGGACGCTTTCATGTGCCGGATGAGCCTGGCGGCGTACGCGGAGAAAGATGGGCAGATCATCCCAGCACTCCTTCCATCCATCGCCGCGGGGACGGTCATGGACGGGGGACTCGCGTTCAAGGGTATCGTCGAACTCAGGAGGTGGATGGCGTTCGACCGCCTGCTGGCCGAGTTGGGCGCCCGCGGTGTCTCAGTCGCCGCGCACCGGGGCGCTTGGCAGCAACTTCCAGATTCCGCACGCCGCGGTACATCGTCGTCTGGATGACCTGCGTGAAGGGGTACTGCCCCGGCAGCCGGACTGCCTCGCACAGGACGGCGGTCTGCATTGGTCATCGGATACGACCCCGGGGGAAACGGTTCCTACCGTGTGGGCGGTCGAGCCGCTGTCAACTTCTCGATGAGCGGTTGACAGCCATATTTGCATATGGTTACATATGGTTCGCGATGGCTATCCTAAAGAGCTACTTCGGCA
>JANMQK010000071.1:0-33348 GCA_031370485.1 Acidobacteriota bacterium
GGGCGCGGCGGCCCGGCGCGCGGCGCTTTACTGCACGCCGCGGGTCGCCGCGTAAATCTCCAGCAGACCGTTCACCGTCACGATGCTGGTCGCGAGGAAGGTGATGACGAGGAGGAAGGTCGCGGCCCGGGCCAGCCGGACGGTCATGGGGGTGTCGCGCACCAGGCGTGCCAGGTAAGGGGCGAAGACCACCGTGGCGAACGACACCACCGCCCATTTGTCCAGGACGGAGCCCATGTCGGCGGGAAGCGCGTAGATGAGTCCCGTCACGACGGCGGTCATCGCGAAGGGAGCGGCATGGAACAGGTCCGATTCCCGGATCATCTCGTCCAGGTAGATGCCAGCCGCCACGCACAGGAATGCGTACAAGGGGATCCGGTACCAGCCGTAGATCACGCGGTGATCGGCCGTCATGGCGATCATCGCGCCGTAGATGACGATTGGGACCAGCAGGCCCCTCTCCTTCCGGAAGCCCGCCCATGCGGCCGCCAGCATCAGCCAGAGGTACCAACCCCTGCCGAAGTACTTGGTGACCACCTTCCCCGTCAGGAGGTCGAGGAACGAGTCGAGGGACACCCACTTGGAGGTCGACTGCGCCTGCATGATCTTCAGGAAGATGCCGAAGTCGTAGGACCACGCATAAAGAAAGTAGAGCCCGGCGAACCCGACCGCGATACCCGCCGCCACGAGGGCGGCGCGATGGCGCCGCCGCGCCAGGAGCAGGACAAGCACCGTGGCGAGGACCGCCACCCCGGTCGCCTTGGTCCAGATCGAAAGACCGCAGAGCACCCCGGCAAGCGCCGCATCCCGGATCCGGCCGGAGCGCTCGTGACGCTGCACGAGGAGAAGCGCCCCCATGAACAGGATGGCGAGAAGGCTCTCTCCCTTGACCAGGCGATCCGCCAGGACGATGACCGGGAGCACGGCGTAGACGAGCGTTGCGAGAAGTGCGCCGCGCTCCGAGGCACCGTACCCGCGGGCGAGCGGGTAGAGCAGAAGAACGCCGGCGAGACTCAATAAGATGGGCACGAGGCGCATCATCGGGAGGGTGCAGGACAGGAAGTTTCTCGCCCCGCCGAACGAGGTCACGAGCCCGACGAGGATCGAGAACAGCGGCGGATGATCGAAGTAGGGCCTGACCAGGACGTAACGGTCACCGAACCAGCGGAAATCGTTCACCTGGCTGAGGGGGTAGCGATCCGGGAAGGCGCTCCAGGCCGCCGGGACGCGCTCGTGGAGCAGATGCCATCCCTCCCAGGCGTGCTGGTACTCGTCGGCCGTCTCGTGGTGGAACGGCACCAGGGCATAGTCGTGAAACCGGAGCACCGCCGCCAGGATGAGCACCGCGCCCAGGACGAGAGTGACGCGCTCCTCCCGCAGCCCCGCGAAAAACGCCTCGGCCCGGCTCCCGGGTCGGCGGGCGAGCAGGGCCGCAAGAAGGGCCGCGGCGCCGCCGGCCAGGAGCAGGAACCAGGCGCCGCCGCGGCGCCCCTCCCCCCTCGCGATCGCATCCCTGTCCGGGGCCAGGAAGGCGGTCGGGACGGGGGCCTGCGGGCGTCCCGGAGGGCGCCACTTCAGCACGAGCCGCGCCTCCCCCGCGGTCAGGTGATAGTCGAGGGAGATGGGATGCCACCCGGCCTCGAGACGCCGCTCGGTGAGCGCGTCAGGGCGGATCTCGAGAGGCCCGGAATCGATGCTCAGGCCGGCCTCCCCCTGCGCGTCGACCGAGAACCCGTAGGAACCGGTCTCCGGCACGCGCAACAGCCCGCTCCAGCGCACGACATAGGGGGGCATCGACGCCGGGAAGCCGAAGCGTCCCATGTCCCAGTTGAAAACATAGGCGGCATCGAGCCGCTGCGGCACCGGGAAATCGATGCGCGGATCGACCCTCTCGTGGACCGTGATCTCCTGTCCCGAGGCGCCCACAATCGTATAGCGACCCAGCAGGCCGCCCGTCGGCCGGAGGAGATACGCGAGGACGCCGAGGTAGAGCGCCAGACCGGCGAGGGCGAGATACGCTTTGCGATGTCCCGGGCGGGAGGCGGTCTCCGCGGCGCCGCTCACCGGCCGATCCCCGAGAGGGCGGCGGCGCGATCCATCTCTCCCAGCAGGCCTTGTTTCAGGTTTTCGTCCATGAACGAGCAGTCCGCGGTGCTCCGTCCCACCTCGTAGGCGCCGTCGGCGCCGAGCCCGAGCCGCCCGGCCAGGACATTCCATTCCCCGGAGAGGGTGATCCCGAAGAGTGCCGGGTCGTCACTGTTCACGGTCACTCGGACTCCGGCCTCGCGCAGGGTGACGATGGGGTGCGAGCTCCAGGAGCGGACGACCCCGGTGGCCAGGTTGCTGGTCGGGCAGCACTCGAGAGGGACCTGCCGCCGCGCCAGGGCGGACAGCAGCACTGGATCCTCGACCGCCCGAATGCCGTGTCCGACCCGGTCGACATCAAGCATGTCTATGGCCTCCCAGACCGATCGGGGACCGTCGAATTCGCCCGCGTGGGCCGTGGTGCGGAGGCCCAGCCTCCGCGCCTCCCTGAAGGACGCGGCGAGGTCGCGCGCCGGACAGGCGGTCTCGTCGCCGCCGATTCCGATCCCGATGACCCCGTGCCTTCGGGACGCCGCAGCCATCTGCACCAGCTCCTCGAGCGCCCCGGCGCCCCACTGCCGCACGCCGTCGAAAAGGAACCGGAGGACGGGGCCCCCCTCCCGCTCCCGGCGCCGCGCGCCCCCGCCGACTGCATCCATGATCTCGTCGAGCGGCAGACCCCTGCGGGTGAAGATCATCGGCGAGCACATCACCTCGGCGTAGCGCACGTTGTCCTGCTCCAGCCGACGCGACAGCGCCTCGATAATCACCCCGAAGTCGTCCGGACAGCCGATCTCGGCGCACAGGGCCCGGTAGTTTCTCAGAAAGCCCGGGAAATCGCCATGACGGTAAAGCCGCGAGAGATCGCGACGCGCTTCCGGCCCGGCGGGTTCTCCGCGCCGGCCCCGCAGCATCAGCAGCGTGTCGACATCCACCGAGCCTTCGAGGTGGAGATGGATCTCCGCCTTCGGGATCGAGGCGAAGAGATCGGTGACTCCGGATTTCACGGACACACCCCACGCTCCGCCGCCCGGGACCTGGCCTCGCGCGACGGGTCAGCGCGCCTCGCGGGCCCGCCCGTCGGAGCGCCGCGACCCGGTGGAGGAGGGATCGTCGCTGAAATGGATGACGCCGTTGTCGTCGGTGTAGGAGTTGATCCCGGGCCGGGCCTGGGGAGCGGGCGCCGTCGACCGCTTCACGGGCCCACCGGAATATGGCTTGCGGCCCGCCCCGAACAGTTTCAGCACCTTGGTCACGTAGCTGCGGGTCTCCTGGTAGGGGGGAACGTTTCCCGTCGCAAGGACCGCGTTTTCGCCGGCATTGTACGCGGCCAGAGCCAGGCGCGCGTCCCCGCCGAACAGATCCAGAAGGTAGCGGAGAAACCGGACCCCCCCGAGGACGTTGTCCACCGGGTTGAGCGGGTCGGTCACGCCGAACCGCGTCGCGGTATCGGGCATGAGCTGCATCAGGCCAAGGGCCCCCTTGGGCGAGATCGCCCGGGGGTTGAAGTTCGACTCGACCGCCGCGACCGCGTAAACCAGGTCGGGATGGATGCCGTGTCCCATGGCCGTCCGCCAGATGATGTCGCGGAACTCCTCGCCCGAGCGGTGGAGCGGCAGAGGGGAACGCCCCGAGTAGGCCCGCAGGTCGCGGTGGTCGGGGACGTTTGTCAGGAGTATCGCCCCGCTCGTGTCCCGCCGGTAGTAGATCTCCGATTCGGCGCGCGCGTCCGCGATGCCGAAGGCTCCCGCCAGGAGGAGGCAGACGCAGGCCCTCATCGGTCGGCCCGCGCCTCGCGGATGAGCGTGGCAACGATGTCGTGCGTGCGCTCCCGGGCGGACTCCAGCCCGGCCGTGTCGCGGCCGCCGGCCTCGGCCATTTCGGCCCGGCCGCCGCCGCGCCCGTCCACCAGGGGCGCCAGGGCCTTCACGATATCGCCGGCGTGCAGGGGGGGGATCAGGTCCCGGCTGACCGAGGCGGTCACATTCACGCGGTCCTCGAAGAGTGCCCACTGCACGATGACTCCGGACGGCAGGCGCCCCCGGCTCTTGTCGACGAGCGCCCGTATGGCGCTCTTGTCGAGCCCCCGCTGCGCGCGCGGCACCAGGACCTTGACGCCTCCCGTCTCGCGCAGGTCGTTCTCTCCTGTCTCCGCGCCGCCCGCGGCCAGGCTGACTTTGAGCTTCTCGACCTCGCGCGCCAGGCTCTTGTTCTGCTCCAGGAGGCGCGTCAGGGTGTCCACCATCCGCTCGCGGTCGACGTTCAGCGCCGCCTGCGCCCGCTCCACGACGGCGTGGTCCTCCCGCAGCTCGCGCAACGCGGCCTCGCCGGAGAGCGCCTCGACGCGGCGGACTCCGGCCGCGATCCCGCGCTCCTGGGTCAGCTTGAGGATACCGATCGACCCCGTGCTCGTGGCGTGGGTCCCGCCGCACAGCTCCATGCTGAAGCCGGGGACCTCGACGACGCGCACGCGGTCGCCGTATTTCTCGCCGAAGAAGGCCAGCGCACCGCGCCTCAGCGCCTCATCGAGCGGCATGACGGAGGAGTGAATCGGAAGATCCTGCCGGATGACGTCGTTCACCTCGTCCTCGACCTGCCTCAGGATCGCCTCCGGCAGGGGGGCGTAGTGGCTGAAATCGAATCGGAACCGATCCGGGTTGACGAGGGATCCCGCCTGCTTGACGTGCGTCCCGACGACGTCCCGCAGCGCCGCGTGCACGAGGTGGGTGGCGTCGTGGCTGCGCATGACCGCCTTCCGCCGCGCGCCATCGACTTCCGCCACGACGGAGTCCCCCACGCGCAGGCGCCCCTCCTTCATCACGACCGTGTGCAGGTGGAGCTTCCTGAGCACGGCCTGCGTGTCGCGCACCTCGGCCACGCCGCCCTGCGCGGTCAAAAACCCGGTGTCCCCGACCTGGCCGCCCCCCTCGGCGTAGAACGGCGTGCGGTCGAGGAGGACCTGCGCGGCGTCCCCCGCGCCCACCTCCTCCACGAGAGCCTCGCCGCGCACCAGCGCCAGCACGCGGGCCCCCTCGATGCGGGTCTGCCCGTATCCCAGGAACTCGGACTCCCGGACCGGGAGCAGCCTGGCGATCCCCGACTGCGCGTCTGAAGTCTCTTTCATCCCCTTCCTGGAGCGCTCCCGCTGCTCCGCCATGGCCGCGTCGAAGCCCGGTTCGTCCACATCGAGAGTCCACCCCTGCGCAACGTCCCGGATGAGATCGAGCGGCAGACCGAACGTGTCGTACAGCTTGAAGGCCTCGGCGCCCGGGATGGCGTTTTTCCCCTCGCGGCGCAGGCGCTGGGCCATCTCCTCCACCCGCTCCAGCCCGACGGCCAGGGTCTGCGCGAAGCGCTCCTCCTCGCGGCGGGCTGTCTGGGCGATCAGGTCGCGATGCGCGACCAGCTCGGGATAGGCGCTCTCCATCACGGCGATCACGGCGCCGCTGAGATCTCCGAGAAACGGCCCCTCGATGCCGAGCGTGCGGGCGAAGCGGATGGCGCGGCGCATGATGCGGCGCAGGACGTAGCCCCGGCCGTCGTTGCTCGGCACAACACCGTCCGACACCAGGAAGGTCATGGCCCGGGCGTGGTCCGCCATGACTTGAAGGGCGACTTTCTCCTGCTCCGGGTCCCCGCTGCGCTTCTCCCCGCCCGCGGCCGCGGCGAGCCGGGCCGCCTCGTCCAGGATCGGGCGGAGCAGATCCGTGTCGTAGTTGCTTCCGTGACCCTGCAGCACCGAGGCGATCCGCTCGAGGCCCATGCCGGTGTCGACACCCGTGCGCGCGAGCGGCTTCAGCGCGCCGTCCACCTGCCTGTCGTACTGCATGAACACGAGGTTCCAGAGCTCCATGAAGCGGCCGCAGTCGTGGCCCGGGTCGCACCCGGGCTTCCCGCAGCCGCGCGAGGCGCCGCGGTCGTAATGGATCTCGGAGCAGGGTCCGCAGGGGCCCGTGTCCCCCATGGACCAGAAGTTCTCGGCCTCGCCGAGCCGCGCGAGCCGCCCGGCGTCGATCCCGACCTCCTTCCTCCAGATACCGAAGGCCTCCTCGTCGTCGCGGAACACGGTGGCCCAGAGCCTTTCCGCGGGAAGGCCGAAGACCTTCGTCATCAGCTCCCAGGCGTAGGCGATCGCATCTTTCTTGAAGTAGTCGCCGAACGAGAAATTGCCGAGCATCTCGAAGAAGGTGTGGTGGCGGGACGTGCGACCCACCTGCTCGAGGTCGTTGTGCTTGCCCGACACGCGCATGCACTTCTGCGCGCTCGCGGCGCGGACGTACGGCCGGGACTCGTTCCCGAGGAACGTGTCCTTGAACTGGTTCATCCCGGCGTTCGTGAAGAGCAGCGTCGGGTCCTGCGCCGGGATCAGCGGGGAGGACGGGACGCGGGTGTGTCCGTGCCCTTCGAAGAACCGGAGGAACTGCTCGCGTATCCCGGAACCGCTCGTATCCGTCATGGGCCGGCGATTATAGCCCGAGGGGCGGTGGCTCCGGCGCGGGCGGCGGGCCGCGGGCGGGCGTGCCCGTGCCCCGGCAGGCCGGGGGAGCGCCCCGGCTCCGGGGGACGGCCTAGCGCGGGCGGCCGCCGGCGCCATGGGCGCGCGACAGATCGAAGACCGAGCCGCCATCGCCCTCGCCGCCCTTCTCGAACCCCGTCTTGAGCGTGCTCTCCATCTCCCGTTGGGCGACATCGGCGGTGGATTCGATCCCCTGCAGCTTGAGCCTGAACTCGTCGGGGTTGCTGGCGCGCCGGAGCGCCTCCTCCATCGAGATCAACTCCCGCTTGAACAGGCTGAAGATCGACTGGTCGAACGTCTGCATGCCGTACTGCGACGTCCCCTGGGCGATGGCCTCGTGGATCATTTTTGTCTTGTCCTTGTTCTCGATGCAGTCGCGGATGTAATTCGTGGCCCGCAGGACCTCCACCGCAGGCACCCGGCCGTTGCCGTCGGCGCGCGGCAGGAGGCGCATCGAGATGGCGGCCTTGAGGACGCTGGCGAGCTGCAGGCGGATCTGCTTCTGCTGGTGCGGCGGGAACACGGAGATGATCCGGTTGATCGTCTCGGTGGCGTCCAGGGTGTGCAGCGTCGACAGGACGTGGTGCCCGGTCTCGGCCGCGGTCAGGGCGGTCTCGATCGTCTCGTAGTCGCGCATCTCGCCCACCAGGATGACGTCCGGGTCCTGCCGCAGCGCCGAGCGCAGCGCGGAGGCGAACGACTTGGTGTCGACCTCGACCTCGCGCTGGTTCACCAGGCTCTTCTTGTCGCGGTGAAGGAACTCGATCGGGTCCTCGATGGTCATGATGTGCTCGGTGCGCTGGCTGTTGATGTAGTCGATCATCGCCGCCAGGGAGGTCGACTTCCCCGAGCCGGTCGTGCCGGTGAGCAGGATCAGCCCCCGGCGCTCGTCGGCGATCGTCTTCAGGACCGGCGGCAGGACCAGATCCTCGATGGTGACGATCTTGGCCGGGATGACGCGCAGGACCAGCCCGACGGTCCCCCGCTGCTGGAAGATGTTGACCCGGAACCGGCCGAGACCGGGGACCGAGTAGGCCAGATCGATCTCGAAATGGTCCTTGAATTTCTGCTTCTGCCGCCCGCTCATGATGCTGAACGCCATGGCGATCGTGTCTTCCTGGGACAGGCGGGCCAGCTCCCCCAAGGGTGTGAGGCGCCCGCTGACGCGCAGGACCGGGAAGCTCCCGACCTTCAGGTGAAGGTCCGAGGCCCGTCTCTCGGTGGCTATCTTCAAGAGATCGTTGATGTGCATCAGGGCCTCCCCAGGGCAAGTCCAGCCCGGCGACCCGGTGAATCTAGGTTCCGCCCGGGGGCAAGTCAAGAAAGAGGCTTGTTTTGTGTTCTTTAGACGGCGGTAAGCCAGTGATGCCGGTCGGCCCTGGCGCCGGAGACCAGGGCCATGTACTCCGCCTGCAGCCGGGCGGTGACGTCGCCGCGAGCGCCTTTGCCCACGGCGACGCGGTCAACGCTGCGGATGGGAGTAACCTCGGCGGCCGTGCCGACGAGGAAGGCCTCGTCTGCGATGTAGAGCATTTCCCGGGGGATGCTCCGCTCGACGACCTCGATACCCATCTCCCGGGCCAGGAGGAGGATGGAGGCGCGGGTGATGCCGGGCAGGACCGCCGCGGTCAGCGGCGGCGTGTAGAGGATGCCCTTCCTGACGAGGAAGATGTTCTCCCCGCTCCCCTCGCTGACGAAGCCGGTTGTGTCGAGGGCGATTCCCTCGGCGTAGCCGTTGACCAGGGCCTCCATCTTGATGAGTTGCGAGTTCATGTAGTTGGCGCTGGCCTTCGCCATGGCCGGCAGGGTGTCGGGGGCCTCGCGGCGCCAGGAGGACACCATGACGTCCACCCCCTTCGCGGCGGCGTCCTTCCCCAGGTAGGCGCCCCAGGGCCACACCGCAATCGCCACGTCGATCGGGCAGGGGAACGGGTCGACACCGAGCGACTCGTACCCGCGGTAGGCCAGCGGGCGCACGTAGCAGGCGCTCATGCCGTTCACCCGGATCGTCTCGAGGATCGCGTTCTCGATCTCCGCGCGCTCCCAGGGGACCTCCATCCGGTAGATGCGGCAGCCGTCGAAGAGCCGATCGACGTGATCGCGCAGGCGGAAGACGGCGGGGCCGCGGGGGGTCGTGTAGCAGCGTATCCCCTCGAAGATGCAGGAGGCGTAGTGGACGACGTGCGCGAGCACATGCACCGTGGCCTGGTCCCACGGGACCATCCGTCCGTTCATCCAGATTTTTTCGCTCTTGGCAAAGGCCATCCGCGTCTCCCCGGCGGGGCGCTGCAGTGACTCGTGCGCGGCGTGCAGGGCTGTCGGAACGCGGGAGTATAAAGCACGGCTCCGAAGCGAATCAAGCGCGCCGCGCGGGGAGGCGTTTGTCCCGCGCGGGGCGCGACATCAGGAGGGCCGACCAGGGGCGGGTCCTGAGCCGCCGGAACACCCGCAGCCCGAGACGGGCGGCCTGCCTGGTGATCGCCGGCTCGTCGTCGACGAGGATGCCGGAGAGGACGACCCGGCCGCCCGGCGCCAGTCCCCGCGCGATATCGGGCAGGATCCGGGCGATGCAGGACGCCCCGATGTTCACCAGCGCCAGGTCGTAGAGCCGGCGGGCGCAGGCGCGCCCGGCATCGCAGCGGCTCAGGGTCACCGCGCTCCCGAGCCGGTTGTCGTGCAGGTTGGCGCGCGCCACCTGCAGCGCCACGGGGTCGTTGTCCACCGCGCGCACCGGTCCCGCGCCGAGCCGGGCCGCGGCCATCGCCAGGATGCCAGTGCCGGTCCCGAGGTCGAGCACGCGATCGCCCGGGAGAAGGTGCGCCTCGAGGAGGCGAAGGGACATGCGGGTGGAGGCGTGCTCGCCGGTGCCGAACGCCTGCCCGAACCGGACGCCGATCCGCCTCCGGCCGCCTGTCCGGGGCGGGTGGCAGCCCCGGGGCACGATCAGAAGGCTCCGCCCGATCCGCATCGGCTTGAGAGAGCGCTGCCACACCTCGGCCCAGCGCCGGTCCCGCACGACGGAGAGGCGCGACCCGCCCCCGGGGCGGATCCCCGCCACGGCGAGCGCGCGACCGAGCCGGATCTCCAGCGGACGCCGCGCGGCCCGGCCCGGAAAGTAGGCCCGCAGCTCCAGGCGCCGCGGCCCCTGGCCACGGACGGCGGGCAGCACTTCGACACCGAGGCAACCCGCCTCCCAGAACGCCGACACCGCGGTCTCCTCGCGCTCGGACGGAATCACGAGACGCGCGGCGTAGTACCGTTCCGGCCCGGGCCGGGCCCGGACGTCAGGAGAGGATGTCCTTGACACGCTCGACGATGTCCCTCGGAGCCGACTCGCCCGGGGCTTCCATCTCCCGCAGCTTCTCGAAGAGCTCGCGCTGCTTGCGGGTCAGCCGCTCCGGGATGCGCACCGCGACGGTGACGTGCAGGTCCCCCTTCGGCCCTCCGCCCGGCCTCGGCAACCCCGACCCGCGCAGCGTGAGGGTCGTGCCGCTCTGGATGCCCGGAGGAACGGCGAATTCTTCCTCGTGCGCCAGCCCGGGGATCCGCAGCTCGGCCCCGAGCGCCGCCTGGGAGATCGTGACCGGGATTTCGCAGAGAAGGTCCGCGCCGTCGCGGCGGAAGACCGGGTGATCCTTGACGTGGATCACGATGTAGAGGTCCCCCGCGCGGCCTCCCTGCAGCCCTCCCTCCCCTTCCCCGGCGACCCGCAGCTGGTTCCCGGTGTCGACCCCGGCGGGGATGCGCAGCGTGATCGTGTGCACCCGCCGGCGCCTCCCCTCGCCGTGGCAGGTGTCGCAAGGGTCCTTGATCGTCTGACCCCGGCCGCCGCACTCGGGACAGGTGCGGCTGAGGGTGAAAAACCCCTGCCGAGCGACGATCTGTCCCCGGCCGCCGCACCGGCGGCAGGTGGCCCGGGCGCCCCCCTTGGCCCCGCTGCCGGAGCACTCGGCGCAGGTCTCGAGGCGCGGTATGGGGATCTCCTTCTCCGCCCCCTGCGCCGCCTCGAGAAACTCGATCTCGAGGTCATACCTCAGATCCGAGCCGCGCTGCGACGCGGATCGCGCCCGCTGACGGCCGCCGAACAGGTCCCCCATCGAGAAACCGAACACGCTGCCGAGGACGTCCTCGAAGTCGGCGAACACCTCGGCGCCCCCGGCAAACGGATCGAAGCCTCCGGAGGGCACGTGGCCGAACCGGTCATAGGCGGCCCGCTTCTCCGGGTCGGCCAGGACCGCGTAGGCCTCCGCCGCCTCCTTGAACTGCTCCTCGGCTTCCTTGTTGCCCGGGTTCCGGTCGGGGTGATGCTTCATCGCCAGCCTGCGGTAGGCCTTCTTGATGTCGGCCTCCTGCGCGTCCCTGGCGACTCCAAAGATCTCGTAATAGTCGCGCTTCTTCAACGCCTTGCCCCTCCGCCACCGGACGCCGCCTCGGCGCGCGCGCGCGGGCGGACCCGCCCGCGACCGCCCGTGCGGGCCCGTCCGTCCTCGATATTATGACCCGGATCGCTCCGGTTCAGGATTCCCTGGGTGGAGAGCCCCCGGCCCCCGTGCTCCCTCCGGGGACGCCCGGGGATGGCTGGTAGAGGATCACTTCCGTGAGAATCTGCGACGCTTCCCCGAGTTTCTCGAGGGATGCGCTGCACTCGGAGATGTTGGCGGAGGCCAGTGCCTTGCGCGCCGCGTCCAGGATCTTCTTGACCTCCGTCCGCTTCTCCTCGTCGAGCAGGTTCCCGAACTCGGCGAAGGACCGCATGTTCGATTCGAGCAGTCCTTCGACACGGGCCTGGATCTTGTAGAGCGCCGCCTTCTTCTTGTCCACCTCGGCGTTGGTCTTGGCGTCATCAATCATCTCGTTGACTTCGCGCTCGCTCAACCCTCCCGAGGGGGTCACGGCGATCTTCTGCTCCTTTCTCGTCGCCATGTCGCGGGCCGAAACGTTGACGATGCCGTTGCTGTCGATGTCGAACGTCACCTCGATCTGCGGCACGCCCTTCGGCGCCGCCGGGATGCCGACCATCTCGAACCGGCCGAGCGACTTGTTGAAGGCCGACACCTCGCGCTCCCCCTGCAGCACGTTCACTTCGACCTTCGACTGGTTGTCGACGACGGTCGTGAAAATCTTCGCCTTGCGGGTCGGGATCGTGGTGTTCCTCTCGATCAGCTTCGTGAACATGCCGCCGCGGGTCTCGATGCCGAGCGACAGCGGCGTGACGTCGAGGAGGACGAGATCCTTGACGTCCCCCTGGAGGATTCCCGCCTGGATGGCCGCCCCGACGCCGACCACCTCCTCGGGGTTCTTGTCGCGCGCCGGCTCCTTGCCGAAGATTTCCCGCACCGTGTCGATGACACGCGGCACCCGGGTCATCCCGCCAACCAGGAGAATCTCGTCGACGTCTCCGGCCTTGAGCCCGGCCAGCGACAGCGCCTCGAGGCACGGCTTGCGCGTGCGCTGCACGAGGTCGTCCGTCAGCTCGTTGAACTTTTCCCGCGTGAGCGCCACGTTCAGGTGCTTCGGGCCCTTGGCGTCCGCCGAGATGAAGGGCAGGTTGATCTCCGAGCGAACCTCGTGCGACAGCTCGCACTTGGCCTTCTCGCTGGCCTCCTTGAGCCGCTGGAGCGCCAGCCGGTCCTCGCGGAGCGACACCCCTTCCTTCTTCTCGAACTCCTGGAGGAGCCACTCGAGGATGCGCTGGTCGAAGTCCTCGCCTCCCAGGAAGGTGTCGCCCGAGGTCGACTTCACCTCGAAAACGCCGGGCCCCAGCTGCAGGATCGACACGTCGAACGTGCCGCCGCCCAGGTCGTACACCACGATCTTCTTCTCGGCGCCCTCGTTGAGCCGGTACGCCAGCGATGCCGCCGTCGGTTCGTTCAAAATTCGCAGGACCTTGAGCCCGGCGATGCGTCCCGCGTCCTTCGTGGCCTGGCGCTGGCTGTCGTCGAAATAGGCCGGCACCGTGATGATCGCCTCGGTCACGTCGGCCTGCAGGAACTCCTCCGCCATCATCTTGAGGCGCGCCAGGATCATGGCGGAGATCTCCTGGGGGCTGTAGTCGCGGTCGCGCACGCGGATGCGCACGTCCCCGTTGCCGGCCTCGACCACCTGGTACGGGACGAACTGCCGGGCCTGCTGGATCTCGGGCGAGCTGAACTTGCGGCCGATGAGGCGCTTCACGGCGTAGACCGTGTTCTTGGGGTTGGTGACCGCCTGGCGCCTGGCGATCTGGCCGACCAGCTTTTCGCCCCGTTCCGTGAAAGCCACGACGGACGGAGTCGTGCGCGCGCCTTCCTTGTTGGGAATGACCGACGGCGTCCCGCCGTCCATCACCGCAACACAGCAGTTGGTCGTGCCGAGGTCGATGCCGATGACCCTACTCATTGTTCCGCCCCTCCGTCTCCGAAGTTCCACTGCCGGGCTTGTCCCCCGAGGCCACCTTGACAAGGGCCGGCCGCAGCAGCCTGTCGTGCAGCAAGTAGCCTTTCTGCATCTCTTCGAGAATGATCCCCTTCTCGAAGCCGTCGGCATCCACCATCTCGACGGCCTCGTGCAGGCGCGGGTCGAAGTGCGCGCCGAGCGCTTCGACCGTCACGAGCCCCATCTGGGTCATGACATCAAGGAACTGCTGGTGGACGAGGCTCACACCGCGGCGCAGCGGGTCGGTCGACCCTTCGCTGCTCCTGAGGGCCCGCTCCAGGTTGTCGAAGACCGGGAGAAGCCGGGAGACGATGGCGGTGGTGGCCGACCCGTAGGCCTGCTGGCCATCGCGCTCGGCCCGCTTGCGGTAGTTCTCGAACTCCGCCTGCTTGCGGAGCAGCAGATCGTGATAGCGATTCTTTTCGAGGAGGGTTTCCCTGAGTTCGCGGATCACCCCGTCCGGGTCCGGCCCGGAATCGCTGTCCGGGCGCTCGGAGGAGGATGGAACAGGCTCCTCTCCGGCGTTCTCGGTCTCGTTGACCCCGACCACTTCGAGGATCTCGACCGAATCGTCGGAGTCGGACGTCGCCTCGGCGGAGTCGTCCGCCTCCTCGTGCAGCGCCCGATCGGCCGATCCTTTCCTCTTTCCGCGCGTGGGCATACGACCCCCGGCGGGAATATAGGTTAGCCGGTGTGGCGGGTCAACAAAGTGGAGAAAAGCCGGGAGATATAGTCAACGAGGGCCACGGTCCGGTCGTATTCCATGCGGGTCGGGCCGAGGATCCCCAGCCACCCGCTGGCGCCGTCCTCCCGTCGGTAGGGGGAGGCCACCAGGGACAGCTGCCCCAGGACGGGGTCGGCGGTCTCCGACCCGATAAACACCCGCACGCCCCCCTGGTCGAGGCACCGGTCGAGGAGCTTCACCAGGCGGTGCTTCTCCTCGAACGTGGCAAACAGGCTGCGCATCGTCTCGACATCCGACAGCTCGGGGTGCTTCATGATGTTCGTCGTGCCGTCGAGGACGACCTTGCGCTCCTGCGACTCGGCGTCGAAGTACCGCGTGGCCAGTGTCACGGCGTTTTTCAGGAGCGAGTCGAAGGCGGCCTTTTCCTCCGCCATCAGCCGCACGAGGCGGAGCCTGATGTCGCTGAGGGTCGCGCCGGCGAACTCCGTCACCAGGTAGCGGCCGGCCCGATCCAGATCGGCCTGCGCGTAGTCCTCCTCGGTGTCGAGCACGCGATGGCTGACGGACTCGGTCGTGTCGACGAGGACGACCAGGATGCGGCGCTTGCTGAGCCTGAGGAATTCCACGTACTTCAGCACGGCGTCCGAGGGGGGTGGCGAGAGGATGTAGCCCACCATGCTCGTCAGCCGGGACAGAAGCCGCGGGATCTCCTCCATCGCCTCGCCGAACTCCCCGCCGACCTTCGACATCCGCGCGTCGATGACCGAGCGCTCGCGCGCTCCCAGGTTCGCGGCCGGCAGGAGCGTGTCGACGTAGTAGCGGTATCCCTTGTCGGTTGGAACCCGTCCGGCGGAGGTGTGCGGCTGGACCAGGTAGCCCATCTCCTCGAGGTCCGCCATGACGTTGCGCACGGTGGCGGGGCTCAGGCCCTCCCAGTTCATCTTCGCGATGGTGCGCGACCCGACCGGCTGCCCGGTCATGATGTAGTTCGCGATGATGTTCCGGAGGATTTCCTGCGATCGGACGTCGAGAGTCCGGTCCGTCCCTCCCGCCTTGCGACTCTTGGCACTCGCCTGCATCGAGTGCCAATATAGCGATGAAATGCTTGTCTGTCAACCGTTTCGAAGATCCTGCGGGGCGCCCGCGGGCGCCGCGCCGGCGCAGCTGAGCAGGTAGGCACGGATGAATCCGTCGAGGTCGCCGTTCAGCACGCGGTCGACGTCGCCGACTTCGTGTCCCGTGCGATGGTCCTTGATCAGCCGGTAGGGCTGCAGCACGTAGGAGCGGATCTGGCTGCCGAAGTCGATGTCCTTCTTGGCGCCTTCCTCGACCTGGCGCTTTTCGTCCCGCTCGCGCAGCGCCAATTCGTAGAGCCGGGCCTTCAGGACCCGCATGGCCATCTCGCGGTTGCGATGCTGGGATCGCTCGTTCTGGCAGGAGACCACGATGCCCGTCGGCATGTGGGTGATCCGGACGGCCGAATCGGTGACGTTCACGTGCTGTCCTCCGGCCCCGCTGCTGCGGTAGGTATCGACGCGGAGGTCTTTCTCCTCGACCGCGATCTCGATCGAGTCCTCGAGGTCCGGGTAGGCGAAAATCGAGGCGAACGACGTGTGCCGCCGGCCGGAGGCGTCGAAGGGTGAAATCCGCACCAGCCGGTGCACGCCGCTTTCGGCCCGCAGGAAGCCGTAGGCGTTCCTGCCGCGCACCATCAGGGTGGCGCTCTTGATCCCCGCCTCCTCGCCCCTCTGATAGTCGAGCGCCTCGATCCCGTAACCGTGCCCCTCGGCCCAGCGCATGTACATCCGGTAGAGCATCTCCGCCCAGTCCTGGGACTCGGTCCCGCCGGCGCCCGCGTGAATCGTCACGATCGCGTTCCCGGCGTCGTGCTCGCCGGTCAGCATCAAGTCCAGCTCGCGCTCGTCGAGAGCGGAGACCAGGGCGTCCACGGCGGCCTGCAACTCCCCGCCGACAGGCTCCCCTTCGCGCGCCAGCTCGGCGCACACCTGCGCCTCCTCGAGCTTGTGGTCGAGGGCCCGCTGGGCCTCGATCTCTTCCGTCAGGCGGGTGCGGGACCTCAGTATGGACTGGGCCTGTGCCTGGTCCTTCCAGAGATCGGGATGGGAGCTTTTCTCTTCGAGTTCCCGGAGCTCGCGGGCGCGCGCCGGCTCATCAAAGATGACCTCGAAGTTCCTGGTGGCGGGCCGCGAGGGCCTCGACCTTGCGCAACAAATCATCGATCTCGAAGCTGCGGGCCATCGGCCGGGGTCTCCTGCGCGCGGGTTCAGCTCGCCGGGCGCGAAAACGCCGCGCGAGTCGCGGCGATCAGAACGAGGGAAAATATAGCACAGGCCCACGCGAACCCGTCTCCCGCGCGGGCGTAAAGAGGACGCCCACTCAGAGGAGCGATGGCCCCGGACAGGACCGCGCTCTCGAGGAGGTCCGTCCTCCGCACGATCCGGCCCGCCGGGTCGACGATGGCGCTGATCCCGGTGTTGGCCGCCCTGACCAGGTAGATCCGGTTGTCGACCGCGCGCACGGCCGCCCTGTCGAGGTGCTGTTCCGGGGCGGCGCTGCGCCCGAACCAGGCGTCGTGGGTGATGTTCACCTGGACGACCGCGCGGCGCGCCGCGCGGCGCACCAGCTCGGGAAAGATCGCCTCGTAGCAAATCACCGTCGCCGCCTCCCCGATCGGCGTCGGCAGTGTCCTCATGCGCGTCCCGGGGGCGAATTCCGCGATCGCCCCCTGGACCATGCGGTTCACGAAGAAAAGCAGCCGGCCCAGCGGCACGTACTCGCCGAACGGGACCAGATGCATCTTGTCGTACGACGGGCCGAGCGTTCCGTCCGGCCCCACGGCGAAGGCGCTGTTGTAGGCCCGGAGGCTCCCCTCCTCCTCGCGGTAGTCGACGCTGCCGACGATCAGGGCGATGCCGAGGTCCCGCGCCAGGCCGGTCACGAGGTCCGTGTAGGCCCGGTCGGTCTCGACGGGGCCCGTTTCGCCGGCGGGGCCGGCGGCGGTCCCCGGCCGGCGGAAGGAGAGCGGGCTGCTGGACTCGGGCCACACGACGAGCCGGGCGCCCTCCCGGGCCGCGCGATCCGTCAGGTCCACGAGCCCGGCGACGATCTCCGCCCCTTCCCCCGGTCTCCACTTGACATCCTGTGCGACGTTCGCCTGGATCGCCGCCACCGGGAACGACGGCACGGCCGCCGCCCGGTCCATGGAGCGCACCGCCTGCCAGCCTGCGGCCTGGACTCCGGCCGCGAGCGCGAGAAGCGCCAGCCCCGCTGCGACCCTCCCCCGGGAGGCGGGGCGCGACAGGAGAAGCGCCAGCCCCGCGTTCACGGCCATCACCAGGAAGGAGACGGCGTAGATCCCGCCGAGGCTCGCGATCTGCAGGAGCGGGATGTTCCGTGTCTGCGAGTAGCCGAGGAGCCCCCATGGGAATCCGCCGAGCGCGCGAGCGCGCACGATCTCGACACCCACCCAGAGAACAGGGGCCGCGATCAGGGCCGCGGGGCCCGCGCGCCTCCAGAGAGCGGCCAGCCCTGCCGCGAACAGCGCGACGTAGGTCGCGAGGTAGAAGACGAGGAGCGCCAGAAACAGAAGCGCGGCCGGCAGGGGGAGCCCTCCGTACCGCACCATGACCCCGACCAGCCAGTAGAGCAGGACCAGGAAGAAGGCCGAGCCCGCCGCATATCCTCGCGCCAGCGCCGCGCCGCGCGATGCGCCGGCGAGGCACAGGAGAAAAGGCGCCAGTGCGACGAAGGCGAGAATCCCGAGGTTGGCGAGCGGGTACGCCAGGGCCAGGAGCGCGCCGCAGAACGCCGGCAGGAGGAGCCCGCGCAGGGCCCCGGCGTCACTGCTGCTCATGCAGGAGCAGTCGCAGGGGCTCCCTCACGTCCACGACGCCACGGGCAGCCATGCGCAGGGAGGCGCCGAGCAGAGTCGGGTGCCCGCGACCCGCGAACGCCTCCCGCAGCAGCGCGGCGCTTGTCCCGGGACGCGGGAACTCCTCGCCGCGCCCGAGCGGCAGGAACTCGAACACCGGCTCGAGCACCCGCACGCCCGACCCGCGGCAGCGCGCGCACCCGGCGCTCGAATGGTACGGTCCGATCCCGATAGCGCGGTGCCTCGGCCCGGGGGAGAGCAGCCCGAGCAGGTCGAAGGGCCTCCGGCAGAATACGCACAGGGACTCCATCAGGCGCGCCGCCAGGATCCCTGCCAGGGTCTCCTCCACCGCCCACCCCGCGCCGGAACGGGCCAGGCGCTCCATGACGGCGAACGCGTCGCTCGCCCGGATCGAGGCGATGACCACGCGCTCCAGGGACTGGGCCGCCGCCATCGCAATGTCACCGGGCCGCTCGAACATGGGGAGCACGAGAAGATCCGCGCGGGCCGCCGCGGCGCGCTCGAGAAAGACCTCTTCCGGGAGATCCTCGCCGGAGGGGCCCTCGATCCCCTCGGTACCAGCGATCCTTCCAGGAGGCCCGAAGGCCATGCGGCGCGGGAGGCGATCCCCCAGCAGGGACAGGAGAGCCCCCACGCCCGCCTGCTCCTCCGCCGGCCCGGGGGACGCCAGGAGAAGGAGCCCCCGGCTTTCGTCGGCCAGACGATGAACCGCCGAGGCCACCCACGGGAGGTCCGCGCGGAGCGACTCCGGCGCGGGGGACTCGAACCGGTCCTCGCGCAAATCGAGCGAGTAGGCGTCCCCCTCGAAGGTGGGGAGCGCGGTGACCGCGGCGCTGATGGTGCGCCCGTCGACGGCGAGGGCGAGCCGCCCCTCGCGCGGGACGACGCGGCCCCGGGCGGCGATCCGCGAGAGACCCTCGAGGATGCGGCTCAGGCCTGCATGTGTGGATCGCGGCAGGAGCAGGCGGGACTCGTCCCCGTGCACACCGCGGAAGACGACGCGCGTCTCTTCAGGGTGTGGCTCGATCTCGATCCGGCGGGCCCGGCACCGCATCCCCTCCACCGCGACCGCGCGGAGCCATTCCGCCGCCCGCGCCCCCTCCGGCAGCAGCTCGGGAAGGTGCGGGCGGATCCCGCGCTTGCGGTCCGAGAGGACCAGCACGTTGTCTCCCAGGCTGCGATAGATCACCCCGGGCTCGACCTCGGCCGGATAGAACCGCTCGAGGGCCTGGGCGATCAGGGACGGGGGGCAGACGAGCGGCTCGACCCGGAGGCCGGTCAGCTCGCACAGCGCGGGGATCAGCCCGGGAGAGTCGGCGGCGGCCACTGCGAGCTCGAGAACGCCCCCCTCCGCGCGCGCCGGCACCATGCCGTAATGGTGCGCCAGACGCGCCGGGATCCTGTCGACCGCCGGTCCCGAGCGCAGCGCCTCGGCGACGTCCGCCGACACGCCCGCGAAGTTGTCCTGCAGGAAGAGGTGGAACGCGGACGCGCCGACATGGCCGGAGCGCAGGAGCGTGAAGCCGAGGCGCCCCCCCGAGAGCCGTTGCTCTTCGAGCCCGGCCGCCAGGCCGTCGCGCGAGAGGAGCCCCGCCTCGATCAGCATTTCGCCCAGGAGCCTCCGGTCGCGGGCGCGCCCGCGCGGTTCCGTCACGTCACTCGCTCTCCCGCAGGACCCACGCGCCGACGACCCCGTCCTCGGTCTTGAGACGCCGCACCAGCGCCTCCGCCACCACTCGATCGCGGTACCTTCCGATGCGCACGCGGTAGACCGGGACGACACCCGCCCGGCCCTCGATGACGGTGGCGGGCAGGCCCTTCCCGGCGAGACGGTCCCGCAGGCGGGCGGCCTGGGCGGGGTTCCTGGTCGCGAGCGCCTGCACGACCCAGGCGCCCGAAGGGGGCCTATCCTCGTCGTCCGGTGCAATCTCCCCCGTCGCCCCGGTCTGCGAAACCCCGGCGGCGGGCCTGGCCAGCGCCTTGTAGAAGCTGAGGTCTCCTCCTCCCTCCAGGGCGGAAGCCCTCGCCGGCGCCTGCCTTTCGGCAGTGCGCCGCGTCGCGGCGCGTTCCGCGTCCGGGCCCTCGGGATTGGTTGTCCGCCCGAGCCGGCGCGAGCCGGCGATCATGAGCGCCGCGAGAGCCACCGCACCGATCACCAGGAAGCGGAACCGGCCCGTCCGCGTCACCAGTGCTCCTGGAGGGCCTGCATCGCCGCCTCCTCTTCCCCGCTTCCCGCCACCTCGAGGGAATTCTTCCCCAGGGTCTTGGCCCGCTGCATGGCGCGATCGGCGCACCTGACGAGCCCCTGCCCCGTGCGGGCGTGCTGCGGGTAGGCGGCGATCCCGAAGGTCGCGGTCATCGGCATCCCGGGGGTGTCCTCGATGAGGAAGGGACGGCCGCTCAGGCAGAGGCGCAGCCGCTCCGCCAGCTCGCGCGCGCCGCCCAGGTCGGTCTCCGGAAGGACGACGCAGAATTCGTCCCCCCCATAGCGGAACAGGCGGTCGCTGCCGCGGATGCTTCCGAGCAGACGGCGCGACACCTCGCGCACCGTCTTGCTCCCCATGGCGTGGCCGTAGCGGGCGTTGACCTCCCTGAGGTTGTCCATGTCGAGGAAGATCAGGGAGAGAACGGTCCCGTAGCGGTGGGCCCGGTACACCTCCTCGCTCAGGAACCGGTCGAAGTAGCGGCGATTGTAGGCGTCCGTCTGATCGTCCTTGATGACGAGGTTGCGGTATCCCTCGACCACCATCGAGTTGACCAGGGCCGGCAGGATCTGCGGCACCAACCGCCCGACCCGTTCGAGCGACTCGGGCGGGATCGGCCGGGCCTCCCATCCCACGAGCAGCATTCCCAGCAGCGCCCCGGCGCCCGGGAGCGGCACCGCGTAGACCTCCTCCAGCCCCAGGTTGCCCAGGGTCTCCGGCGGCGCGCCGACGCACGGGGTCCAGGTCAGCGGCGGTCCCGGAGCGCGCAGCCCGGCCAGATCGAGGGTCAGGATGCCCTTGCGGCGCGGGTCATCGCTTCCCAGATGGCTGGCCCGGAGGTGGAACGTGTCGTGCTCGCTGTCGTAGAGGTAGAGCAGACCGGCCGGGGCCCTCGCGCGGTCGAGGACGGCGCGGACGAACGCCTCGGCCACGGCGCCGAGATCGATCTGGCGGGCCACGCCCAGCGCGGTGCGGGCGTCCTCGAGGTCCTCGCTCAGCCGGCCATCGTCGCTCATCGTCCTCGGCCCTACTTGCGCGTCAGCGCCTCGAAGATATTGATGGGCATCGGGAAGATGATTGTCGAGTTCTTCTCGGTGGCGATCTCGGTCAGGGTCTGGAGATAGCGCAGCTGCAGGGTGGTCGGGTTGACCGACATCTTGTCCGCGGCAAGCACCAGCTGCGCGGCGGCCTGGAACTCTCCTTCCGCGTGGATGATCTTGGCGCGCTTCTCGCGCTCCGCCTCGGCCTGCTTGGCGATGGCGCGCTGCATCTCGACCGGGAGGTCGACGTGCTTCACCTCGACCATCGACACTTTCACCCCCCAGGGGTCGGTGTGGCGGTCGAGGATCTGCTGCAGCTGGACGTTGAGCTTCTCCCTCTGGCTCAGCAGGTCGTCGAGCTCCACCTGGCCGAGCACGGACCGGAGTGTGGTCTGCGCGAGCTGTGAGGTGGCGTAATGGTACTGCTCGACCTCGACGATGGCCCGTCGCGGGTCCATGACACGGTAGTAGACGACGGCGTTCACCTTGACCGAGACGTTGTCGCGGGTGATCACGTCCTGCGCCGGTACGTCGTGCACCACCGTCCGCAGCGACACGCGGACCATGCGGTCGATGGGGAAGAAGATGAAGACGATCCCGGGGCCCTTGGCCTCCCCCAGGAGCCGGCCCAGGCGGAAGACCACCGCCCTCTCGTACTCGTTGAGGATCTTGACGCTCGAGACGAGCCAGAACACGACAACCAGGGCGACGAAAAGGAACACGGAGTTGAGACCTTCCGCGATCGGAATGTTCATGACACCTCCTCGGGTGATTCCCTTCGGTTCAACGTACTTCCTCTACCTCGATCAGGAGATCGCGGACGGCCATGACGCGCACCCGCGACCCCTTGCGGATCGGCGCCGCCGATCGCGCGTTCCAGTACTCCCCGTGGACGAAGACCCGCCCCTCCGGGTCCAGGTCGGTGGTGGCCGTCCCGACCTCCGCGATCAGGCCGGAGGCGCCGGTCGTGGGCCTGCGCCGCAGGCTCCTGGCCACGAGCGTCGTCAGGATCGCCATCACCACGCCGACCGCGACGGCGATCGCCACGATGAGCCAGCGCGCCGCCTGCATGCCCGGCAGGTCCGGCGAACTCTTGAACAGGATGAGGGAACCCACCACCAGGCAGGCGATTCCCCCGAGCGTCAGGAACCCGTAGCTCGGGACCTTGATCTCCAGGACGAACATGACGACTCCCAGGGCGACCAGCCCGATGCCGATCCAGTTCACCGGGAGCACCGGGATCGACAGCGCGAATAGAAGCAAGCATATCCCTCCGATGAGGCCCGGCGCGATCATGCCCGGGTGCGTGAACTCCACGTAGAGGGCCATGACCCCGACCAGTAACAGGATGCTCGCGATGAACGGGTTGGCGATCATGCTCAGGAACCTCTCGCGGGCGCTCATGTCGAGCGGGACGATCCGCGCGTAACGGAGGTGCAGGGTCGTGCTCGATCCGTCGAACCGGCGGATCGTCTTGCCGTCCAAATCCTTCAGAATCTCTGACTCGTCCCTGCAGATGTAATCGATGAGGTGGAGCCGCAACGCCTCCTGCTCGGTGAACGAGCTGCTCTTGCGCACCGCTTCCTCCGAGGCCTTGGCGTTGCGGCCGCGGTTCGTCGCCAGGGTCCGCGCGTAAGCGGAAGCGTCGTTCTCGAGCTTGGCCATCATCGGCGAGTCCTTGGGGAGCTCTCCCGAGGAAAGAACCGGGTGGGCCGCGCCGATGCGCGTCCCGGGCGCCATGACCGCCACGTCGGCCGCGATGGTCAGGAAGAACCCGGCCGAAGCGGCCTTGGTGCCGTTCACGTACACGACGATCGGCACTTTCGAGGCGGTCATCGCGCTGATGATGGACTCCATCGAGTCCATGAGCCCTCCGGGCGTGTTGAGCTTGATGATCAGCAGGGCGGCGCCGGCCTTGTTCGCGGTGTCGATCGATTCCTTGATGAAGAGGGCCGTGATCGGGTGGATGACGTCGTCCACGGTCACCGAGTAGACGAGGGGGGCCTGCTCCGCGGGGGGCGCGGCCGGGGCCGCCCAGACCGCGGACGCGATCAGGAGACCCAGGGCCGCCAGACCGCGAGGGAGCCTCATGACCGGTCCTCGCCAAGGAGGCCGCGCAGGCGCTCGACACCGGCGCGGATCCGCTCGCTCGACAGGGCGTACGACAGGCGCAGGTACCCGGGGGTCCCGAACGCCTCGCCGGGCACCGTGGCAACGCCGATGTCGGCCATCAGGCGCCGGGCCAACTCGGCCGAGCTGTCGCAGCCGAGCGTTCGCATCGCCCCGGTGACGTTGGGATAGACATAGAAGGCCCCCCCCGGGAGGCCGCAGGCGACTCCCCGGATCCGGTTCAGCGCCGGCACCAGCTCGTCCCGCCGCCGCCGGTATTCCTCCCGCATCGCGGCGACCGAGTCCTGAGGTCCGCGGACGGCCTCGAGCGCGGCCGCCTGGGCCATCGCCGCCGTATGGGTCGCATCGTGCGACTGCACCTTGCGGAGCCCGTCGAGGACCGGCTTCGGCCCCAGCGCGTACCCGACCCGCCATCCGGTCATGGCGTAGGTCTTGGAGAACGAGTTCACCAGCACCAGGCGGTCGCGGATCCGCGCAGCATGGACGGCGAACGAGGCGTAGGGGCCATCGCCGTAGTGGAAGGCGTCGTAAGTCTCGTCCGAGATCAGCACGAGACCGGTCCCCTGCGCCAGATCCGCGAACCTGGCGACCTCGTCGGCCGGCATCACAGCCCCGCTGGGATTGCACGGGGAGTTGAGAATCACCGCCTTGAGAGTCTTTGCGTGCGCCTCGAGGTCCCGCGCCCGCGGGACGAAGCCGTCCTCCTCGCGCGTCCTGATGACGACCGGCTCGGCCCCGCACAAGCGCACCTGCTCGGGGAACGACACCCAGTAAGGCGCGAAGATGGCAACGCGATCTCCCGGATCGAGCAGGGACATCGCGAGCAGGAACAGGACGTTCTTGCCGCCGCACCCGGTGAAAACCTCCTCCTCGGTCCAATCCGTGCCGTGGCGCTGCGCGTAGCGCGCGGCGATGGCCCGTCTCAGGTCGAGAATCCCCGAGGTGTCGGTGTAATGGCTCAGGTTGCCGCGGATGGCCGCCTCGCCGGCCGCCTTGACGTTTTCGGGGGTGTTGAAATCGGGCTCGCCCGGGCCGAAGTCGATTACATCGACGCCGCGTGCCCGGAGCGCCTTGGCCTCCATCATCACTTGGAGCGTGGGGGAAGGGCTGACCGCGTCGAGGCGGCGGGCCGGGCCTGCCCGGCTGGGCGCCGGCTTCAACGCGGCCCCGCGGCGGCATAGCGCGCTTTCAGGCGATCGACAATTTCCTGAGGCACCAGCCCGCGCACGTCCCCGCCCAGCCGCGCGACTTCCTTGACCAGCCGGCTGCTGACGTAGGAGTAGGCCTCGCTGGGCATCATGAAGACGGTCTCCACGTCGGGGCCCAGGCGGCGGTTCATCAGCGCCATCTGGTATTCGTATTCGAAATCCGAAAGGGCCCGCAGGCCGCGCACGATCACCTGCGCCCCGCATCCCCGGGCGTAGTCGACCAGGAGGCCGTCGAACGACTCGACACTCACCGTCGGCAGCTGCCGCACCACCGCTCGCAAAGTGTCCATCCTCTCCTCGACGGTGAACAGCGGGGTCTTGTCGGTGTTTTTCAACAATACCACCCGGATCGAGTCGAAGAGCCGGACGCCCCGCGTGATGATGTCGAGGTGCCCGTTGGTGATCGGGTCGAACGTGCCCGGATAGACCGCCGTGATCTTCATCGAGCCCCCACCCATGCATCCGTCACCGGGCCGCGCCGCGCGCGAGGAGTTCCGCCGCGTGCCGCAGCGCGGCGGGGGTCACCTGCGACCCCGCCAGCATGCGCGCCAGCTCGCGCACCTGTCCCCGGTCGTCGAGCGGCTCAAGGACCACCTCGGTCCGCCCGCGGGCCGCCCGCTTGGAGACCAGGACATGGCGGTCGGCGCAGGACGCGATCTGCGGCAGGTGCGTGACGCAGATCACCTGGTGGATACGCGCCAGGCTCTTGAGCTTCCGCCCCACCGCGGTCGCGGCCGCGCCCCCCACGCCGGCGTCCACTTCGTCGAAGACAAGCGTCCGAGCCACCGCGTCCCTCCTCAGCACGACCTCCAGCGCCAGCATGATACGCGACAACTCGCCGCCGGAGGCGACGGCGGCAAGCGGGCGCATCGCCTCGCCCTCGTTCGCCGACAGGAGAAATTCCACCACGTCGCATCCCGCCGCGTCAACGGCGACCTCCTGGCCCTCCACCAGGATCCCGCTCCCGGGACTCTCCTGCACCCGGAAATCCACGGCGAAGCGGGTGCGCTCCATGGCCAGGTCGCGCAATTCCTGCTCGACCTTTTTCTCGAGGGCCGCCGCCGCGCCCTTGCGGGCGCGCGACAGGGCCGTGGCCAGCTCGCGCGCGCGCTTGCGGAGCGCTTCGAGGCGCGTCTCGAGATCGGACACGCTGCCGCCCTCCCCCGTGAGCTGCGACAGCTCCTCCTCGGCCGCCGCCCGGTGCGCGAGGATCCCGGCCTCGTCGCCGCCGGGAGAGTACTTGCGCAGAAGATTCTCGAGGCCGTGCAGCCGGTCCTCAATCGCTTCCAGGCGTCCGGGGTCGACCTCGAGCCGCGCCGGGAACCCGCGCAGCTGCAGGGCCATCTCCTGAAGGTCGGCCTGCGCGGTCTCCGCGCGGACCAGGGATTCCTCGAGCGCCGGGTCGAACCGGGCCAGCTCGCGCACGGCGCGGATCCCCAGGGACAACCGCGCCAGCGCCGAGGTGTCCCCGTCGTAGAGGGCCTCGTAGGCGGCAACGCTGGTCTTCAAGATGTGCCCGGCGTTGCGCAACAGATCGCGTTCCGTGCGGAGGGCGGCCCTCTCGTCGGGGCGCACCGCAGCGGCGTCGATTTCCTGGATCTGGAAGCGGAGCATGTCGATGCGCTGCGCCACCCGCTGCGCTCCGTCGCGCATGGACAGGAGCCGGCTCGTCGTGTCGCGCAGATCGCGCGTGACGTCCGCCATCGGCCCGAGATCGGCCTCCAGCCCCGCGTGGCGGTCGAGAAGCGCGCGGTGGCTGGCCGGCATGAGAAGCGTCTGGTGCTGGTGCTGGCCGTGGAGATCGACGAGCAGCGCGGCCAGGGCGCGCAGGTCGGAGGAGGAGACCAACGTCCCCCCGAGAAACGCCCGGCTCTTTCCCTGCGCCGCGATCTCGCGCCGGGCGACGATTCGGTCCTCCTCCGCTGCGAGGCCGCGCTCGGCGAGAAACGCCAGCGCTGCGGCGTTTCCCTCGAGATCGATCTCCGCCTCGATGGAGGCACGCTCGGCGCCGTCGCGGATCATCTCGGGGCCGGAACGGCCGCCGAGCGCCAGGGTCAGCGCGTCAACCACGATGGACTTTCCCGCGCCGGTCTCTCCGGTCAGGAGATTGAGTCCGCGCCCCAGCTCAAGGGTGGCTTCGCGGATGATGGCAAGATCCCGAATGTGCAGGCAGCGGATCATCTCGGAGTGCAGGGTCGTGAGAACCGACCGGGGCGGGATGCTAACAAAGCGATTTCCGGTTGTCAAGGTTGGAGCCCTGTGCTAACTTACGCCGGTCGAAGTGGTTGCGCGCACGTCCCGCGGTCGTGGGGGTTTTCCGGATGGGTGATGTCGTGATGCTGTCCGTGGCCGCGGTGAGCCCCGCCATCCAGGCGGACGTCCTGCGGCTGGTGGCTGATTCCGGGGCCGTTGTCAAAGGGGTCCTGCTGATCCTGCTCGTCTTCTCGGTCCTTTCCTGGGCCGTGATCATCAACCGATACCGGGCCCTGCGCCAGGCGGAGCTGCAGTCCGACGCGTTTCTCGACGATCTCAGAAGGGAAAGACGGCTCAGCGATCTGCGTGATCGCGCCGGACGCTACGGGGCGAGCCCGCTCGTGCCGATATTCCTGGACGCTTTTCACGAGCTGACCTCGGCCGTGAGCGAGGGAGTCGTCGCGCACCGCGGCGCCATCTTCCCGGACGGAGAGAGCGTCAGGGTCCTCGGCCGCGTGCGCCGCCGCCTGGAGGAGAGCGGCGCGGCCCAGGCCGACCGCGTGGACAAGAACCTCGGCATTCTGGCGACCACCGGGAGCGTGACGCCGTTCATCGGGCTCTTCGGAACGGTGTGGGGAATCATGAACGCCTTCCAGGGCATCGGCATCACGGGATCGGCCACCCTGGGGGCGGTCGCCCCCGGCATCTCGGAGGCGCTCGTGACCACCGCGGCGGGATTGGCGGCCGCAATTCCCGCGGTCATCGCGTACAACCTCCTCCTGGCGCGGGCGCGGCGCCTCGGCGGCCGCATCGAGCGCTTCGTGCTGACGTTCGCCTCGATCGCCGAGGCGCAGATCGAGAGCGGCCGCGCGCCCGCGGCCCATGTCGAGGCCGGCAAGGTCCGTCTCTGAGACGCCCCCCGGCCCTGCGGGATTCCTCATGGCCATGACACTGCCCGGATCGGGCGGCGGCCGCTTCGGTCCAGCGCTGTCCGACATCAATGTGACTCCCCTGGTGGACGTCATCCTCGTCCTGCTCATCATCTTCATGGTGACCGCGCCGATGATGACCCGCGGCATCGACGTAAAGCTGCCCAAGACGGAATCGGGGGCCGACGCAACCGAGGAACGCATCGTGGTCTCGGTGGATCGAAGCAACACCATCTACCTGAACGACCGCCCGGTGAACCTTTACCTCTTGACCGATAAGCTCAAGACCGAGATGCAGCGGACAGGCCAGGAGTTCGTCTTCCTGCGGGCGGATCAGGAGGTTGCCTACGGCCGTGTGATGCTGGTGATGGACCAGATCAAGAAAGCCGGCGCCGATCGGGTGGGCATGGTCACGCAGCCGGCCCCGAAGACCTCGGGAAAGCAGGGCGCCAAGTGAGAGAAACGCGCCGCCCGCCGGCACGGTCCCTCGGGGTTCCCGGCATCCCCCCGGCCACTCTGATCGTGTCGCTGGTCCTGCATGTCGTGGTATTCGGCGTCGCCATCGGGCTTCCCCATCTGCTGCCGCACGGCCGGGGGTCGAGCCCGGTTTACGTCGTCGACCTGGTGTCCCTGCCCTCCTCCGGCCCCGCGATCCCCTCCGGGCCGGGCCGCTCCTCGCGAGCACCGAAGGCGGAGCCTCCCCCGCCGAAGCCCGAGAAGCCGATCAAGATCCCGGAGCCGCGCGCCGCGAAACCGGAGCCCAAGCCGCCCCCCGCGAAGCCCAAACCGGCCGAGGTGAAGCCGCCGGAGACCAGGTCCGCGCCCGCCGAGGAGCCGCGCAAGCCCTCCAGGACGCCGCCTCCGGAGCCGGCCGCGGCGGCCGCCGGCACCGGCGCCCCGGGCGGCCCCGCAACGGGCGCCGAGGGGACGGCCGCGGGCGAGGGCGCCGCCGGCGTGGGCGCCGGCGGGACCGGGACGGGACCGGGTCAGGCCGACGCCGAGACCTTCTACGCGGGGATCCTGCGGCGGCGGATCGAGTCCGCCTGGAACCGGCCGATCTACCCGCCCGACTGGACCGCGCCGGCCGATCCCACCGCCGCGGTGCGGATCGTCCTCACCGCGAGCGGCCGGGTCACCGAGGCCACGCTTCAGGCGTCGAGCGGCTACGAGGCCATGGACCGTTCCATCTTGCGCGCGGTGCAGGACGCCCAGCCGTTCCCGTCGTTCCCCGCGCAGATGGGGCGCGACACGCTGACCGTTCGAATCGACTTCGTGCTGCCGCCCAAATAGTCCCGGGGGGCTCCATCAGGAGACATGACACGTGATGACCAGCCGCCGCGCCGCCACGCTCGCATTCTGCACGATCCTGGGCGCCACCGCGCCCGGGTCCGCCCTGCGGAGCCAGGAGGGAGCGGCCGCGCCTCCGCCGCAGGGGCAGACCCCGTCCGACCTCAACATCCGGATCGTGGGCGCCGCCCGCCCGAAGATCCCGATCGCCATCCCGGTCTTCAACGCGCCGGGCGCGGACGCGAAATCGCAGGATATCGCGACGGCCATCCACGACGTCCTGCGCGACGATCTCGATTTCTCCGGGTACTTTCAGATCGTCCCCGAGGAGTACCACCGGCTCGTCGGACGTTTCACCGACAGCCCGTCCAGCTACACCGAGTGGCTCGGAATCGGGGCGGAGGCGCTGCTCGACGGTTCGCTCAAGCCCGATGGCTCCTCGCTCGTCTTCGAGGGACGGCTGTACGACACGAGCGAGCAACGGATGATTCTCGGGAAGCGGTACCGCGGGGACGCCGACGTGCAGCGGATCATCGCCCACCGCCTGAGCAACGAGATCGTACAGCACTACACCGGGCAGCCCGGCATCGCGATGAGCCGCATCGCGTACGTCTCCCAGATCGGGCGGGCGAAGGAAATCTACGTCATGGACTACGACGGCGGCCGGATCAAGCGCGTCACGGGAAACGGGGCGATCAACCTCTCCCCCGCCTGGTCCCCCGACGGCAAGGAGATCGCCTTCGTCTCGTACCGCTCCGGGACGCCCGATCTGATGATCCTCAACAGTGAGGGGGAGCTTCACAAGGCCTTTCCGCAGGAGGGGGAGCTCAACAGCGCGCCGGCCTGGTCGCCCGACGGGTCGCTGCTGGCGTTCGCGAGCAGCCGGGACGGGAACGCCGAGATCTATACGCTCCGGGTCTCGGACGGGAGGCTGAACCGCCTGACGCGCAACGACGCCATCGATACGTCGCCCACCTGGTCGCCGAACGGGCGCGAGATCGCCTTCACGTCGGACCGCGCCGGCTCGCCGCAGATCTACATCATGGACGCCGAGGGCACGAATGTGCGGCGCCTGACGCACGACGTGTCCTATTGCGACGCGGCGTCCTGGTCGCCGAACGGCAGCGTCCTCACGTTCACCGGACGCGTGCCGGGGGGGTTCGACATCTACACCATCGACCTCAAGACGAACGAGCAGAAGGCGATCACCCAGAACGCGAACATCAACGAGTGGCCACGCTGGTCGGCCGACGGAAGGCACATCATCTTCTCCTCGAACCGGACCGGCAGCTTCGACGTGTACACGATGAATGACGACGGCTCGCACGTGCGGCGCCTCACGCGGGGAGGTAACAGCCACTCTCCTTCGTGGTCGCGCTGAGCGCTTTTGACGTGCGTGCTATAATCCCGCCGCTGCAACGGTCGGTCCCGGGGCGCTGCATGAAAAACCCCGAGGTGTCCAGCGCGATCATGCGATCGCCGAAACAGCGAGACGATCACAAACCCATGGAGGTGACGCGATGTCACAGCACGGAATCCGCTCCCTTGCGCTACCCCTGCTCGCTTTCGCCGGTCTCGGCCTGATGCTGTCCTGCAAGTCCGCGCCCCCCGCCGAGGCTCCCGTCACGACCCCTCCCAGCTTCGAGGCAACCCCGAAGCCGGCCGAGAAGGTCGACGAGACCGGAGGCTTCAAGGAGGCCCAGCCCAAGGTCGACAACATCAAGGAAAGCCCTTCGTCGCTGGCCGAAAAACTCAACGCCCAGGGCCTCCTCAAGAGAATCCACTTCGACTTCGACAAGTACGACCTGATGCCGGACGCGACCCGCACGCTCGGCGACAACGCGGCCTACATCAAGGAGAACGCCCAGTTCAAGGTGCGCATCGAGGGGCATTGCGACGAGCGCGGAACCGTCGAGTACAACCTGGCGCTCGGTGACAAGCGGGCCCGCGCGGCGCGCGACTATCTCGTCTCTCTCGGCATCCCCGCCCGCCGGCTGAGCATCATCTCCTACGGCAAGGAGCGCCCGTCGAACCCCGGGCACAACGAATCGGCATGGGCGGAAAACCGTCGCGATGAATTCCTCTTCCTGGCGGAGTGAGCCCGGCCGGAAGGCCCGCCTCGCCCTGACCATCACTCTGGCGGCCCTGGGCGCCGGTTGCGCCACGGGGGGTGTGCAGTCTATCCGCACGGATCTCGACAGCATCCAGCAGCAGCTTTTCAAGGTCCAGAAGGACAGCGCCGCGCTCGCCGACGCCGTGAAGGATCTGCGCGCGCCGGCGCCGCAGCCGGCCGGCGCCGCGACGGCTCCCGGTCCCGAGGATCTCGTCCTGATGATCCAGGCGATCGAGCGCGACCTGGCGGCGTTCAAGACCCGCCAGGACGAAGCGGAGGCGCGGACCTCCGCGCTCGCCCAGGAAATCCGCTCGGCGCGCGAGGTGCTCCGCGGCCTGATGAACGCGACACCCGTGGCGCCCGCGGGGGGCCCGGCGGCCACCCCGTCGCAGCCGGGCATTCCCGCCGGCGCCCCCCCCGTGGAAGCGCCGGCCGCGGGAGCGACGCGGGGAGGCGAGGCCGCGCCGCCGGTTCCATCCGGGACGGCGCTCCTGCCCGGGGATCTCTACCGCCGCGCCTACGCCGATTACAGCCGGGGGAACTACGACCTGGCCCTCCAGGAATTATCCGAGTTCCTGCAGCGAAATCCCGAAGGCGACCTGGCCGATGACGCGCAGTACCTGATTGGCGAGGTTCATTTCAGCCGGCAGGCGTACCCCGAGGCCGTCGCCGCTTTCGATCGGGTCGTCCAGAATTATCCGGCGAGCGACAAGGCCGGAGCTGCCTACTTGAAGAAGGGTCTGGCCCTGCTGGAGATGAATCGCACCGCCGATGCGGTCATCCAGCTCCAGCATGTCATCACCGCCTTTCCCAGGTCAGACGAGGCGCGCATCGCGCGCGATCGACTGAAGGGCCTGGGGCTGTCCGAACGGTAACCCGAACCAGGAGGTTTTCGTGAAACGCATCAAGTCCGCTGTCAAGAACCTGAGAAAATCCAACCGGCGCAACACGATTAACCGCGCCCGTCGGAGCCGTCTGCGCACCCAGATCAAGCGCCTGCGCGACCTCGTGGCGCGGAAGGACGCGGCCGGGGCGCGCGGGGCGCTCAAGCCCACCCTCTCGCTCATCGATCGGTCGCTGAGCAAGGGGATCCTGCACCGCAACACCGCGGCCCGGTACAAGTCTCGGCTCACGCGGCAGGTCGTCATTCTGGAAAAAGGCCGCTGACCGAGGTTCGAACCATGACCCTGCGGATCCGCAGGATTCCTTCCGCGGAAGTCGGAGACCTTCACCGGCGCATGCGACAGGCAATGCAGCGCCTGCTGCTCGGGCTCGAGGGCGCCGTTCACGAGGGCGCCTGGGTCCCCCGCTCGGACGTACGCGAGACCCACGAAGGGATCAACGTGACGCTCGAGATTCCCGGTGTCCTTAGGGAGGACATCGAGATCCTCATCGAGGCCAACTACCTGAGGGTCTCCGGCCTGCGCGAGCAGCCGCCGGCCGGCGGGTGCACGCGGTGGCACCAGATGGAGATCGCCTACGGTCCCTTCGAGCGGGTTATCGCGCTGCCGTTCGAGCCCGACCCCGCGCGCATCACGGCCTCCTACAAGGAAGGCTTCCTGCGCATCGAGATCGGGCGGGACGCCGAGACGCGAAGCGTTCCGATCACCTCCTCGTAGCCTCGACGGAGACAATGATGATCGACCTCGACGACGGTTCTCCCGTGGCTGCGGACGAGATCGCGGCCGATACGCGGAGCCCGCGCGGCAGCCGATCCGCCCCCGTCACGATTCCATCATCCCTGCCGATCCTGCCCCTGAAGAACACTGTCGTCTTTCCCCAGATCCCGACGCCACTCGCCGTAGGGCGGGCCTCCTCCGTGCAGCTCATCGACGAGGCCATGCTCAGGGACAAGCTGATTGGGCTGGTCACCCAGAAAAACACGGACGTCGAGGAGCCGCGCCCCTCCGACCTGCACGAGATCGGCACGGTCGCCCTCATCCAGAAACTGCTGAAATTCCCCGACGGGACGCTGCGGATCCTCGTCACCGGTCAGGAGCGGATCCGCACCGGGCGGTTCGTCACGACCGAGCCCTATTTCGTCGCCGAGGTCGAGACGCTGCGTGAGGTGACCGAGCCCTCGGTCGAGATGGAGGCCCTGACCAAGAACCTCCAGAAGCAGATCACCCGCATGCTCTCGCTGATGCCAATCGCTTCCGACGAGATGGCGGTGGCGCTTCTCAACGTCGAGGACCCGGGTCGCCTGGCCGATCTTGGGACCGCCCTGCTCGTGCGGGACGCCGCGACGAAGCAGGAGCTGCTCGGGACCCTCGAGGTCATCGAGCGTCTGCGGAAGCTGACGCGCCACATCAGCCGCGAGATCGAGGTCATGGAGCTGGGCTCCAAGATCCAGGAGCAGGTGCAGGACGAAATGGAGAAGGGGCAGCGCGAGTTCGTCCTGCGGCAGCAGCTCAAGGCGATCCAGAAGGAGCTGGGGGTCTCCGACGACGCCGAGGCGGAGATCGAGAGGCTCCAGGAGCAGATCGAGAAGGCCCGGATGCCCGACGCGGTGAAGGAGGTCGCCGACCGCGAGCTGAAGCGCCTGCGGACCATCACACCGGCGTCGCCCGAGCATGTCGTCGTCCGGACCTATCTCGACTGGCTGATCGTCCTGCCGTGGGCCAAGAAGAC
>JANMQK010000280.1:0-12387 GCA_031370485.1 Acidobacteriota bacterium
CGAAGCTGAATCCCGGATTGACGCTCATCCCCATGTTCGTCGTGATCGTCTTGCCGGTCTCCGAGACGGTGAAGACATTCAGGTGCGCCTGGCCGAAGACCTCGTACGGGCCGGTGTAGTCGATGATCTGCACCCCGTCGAAGACCAGGATGGCGACGTTCTTAACCTCCTTCTTCCCGGGGGTGATTTTCGCGGGCGCCGCCGCCTTCTCGGCGGACGCCGTGCCGCCGGTCGACACGAGGACTGCGAGGGCGAAGAGCATGGCGGCGGCCGTGCCGGAGGAGAGATTCCAGGTCTCGGGCTTCATCGTGCTGCGCTCCTTTCGAGGCCGCCCTTGAGGGCGGAGGGGGTGAGGTTGAGGTGCGAGCTGCAAAGCCGGCGGAGCTGCCGCGCGTCCCTGAATCCGCATCGGGAGGCGACCGCATCAATCGTAAGCACCGGGTCGTGGAGGAGGTTTCTTGCAATTTCGAGTTTCAGGCTGTTGGCGAAGGTCTTGAGGGTGATCCCGGTGGCCTGCCGGAAGGCCCGCGTCAGGTTGCGGCGGCTCATGCCGGCGATCCGGGCCAGCTGATCGATCGTGGGCCGGCGCTCCGGGCGGGAGATGAGCCAGTCCTGGACCCGGTGGACCCCGGGGTGGAAATGCGTCCTGTACTTCAGATAGACGCTCGTCTGCTCGCTGGCGCCGTCGCGCCGCGCGTGCACGACCATCTCGCGGGCCACCCGAGCCGCGACAAGCGGGCCGTGCTCCTCCTCTACGAGCCAGAGGGCCATGTCAATCCCCGCCGTCACCCCCGCGCTCGTCACGATGCCATCGTCCCGGACGAACAGCCTGTTCCCGTGCACCGTGGCGGCCGGATGGGCCGCGGCCAGCCGGTCCGCCACCTTCCAGTGCGTCGTGCACTGCCGTCCATCGAGAAGACCCGCTTGGGCCAGTGCGAATGCGCCGCTACAGATCGAGCCGATCGTGGCGCCGGCCTTGCGCGCCGCGCGCAGCCAGTCGACCGGGACCTGCTCGAGGTGGTCGAGTGTCCGTGAGTCGATGCCGGGAACCAGGACCAGGTCCCCGGGGCCGACTGGGGGAAGCGGCTCCAGGTCCGACAGGCAGAGGCCCTGCGCCGTGCGCACCTTGCGGGCGCGCGCGCAATAGCGCAGCCGGTACTGTCCGCCGAAGGAGTTGGCCTCGTAGAAGACCTGCACGGGCCCGGCGAGATCGAGCGCATGGACATGGGGAAGGATCAGGAATACGACCTGCTGCATGCCGGTCCTCTCTGTCCCGCGGACGGAACGGGCAAACAAGGCCAACAGGATACAGGTATTACGTCCCAATGGAAAAGGCCACTCCGGGACATGGATCGGACATTTCGGGCCAATAAGGAAGTCCTGCCCGCCCGGGACGGCGCCCTCCTGATATATAAATGGCGCCGTGGACACGACACCCCGCTCCGTAGACCAGCCGACGGCCGGCTGGTCCGAGCTGAACGACGACGATCTGCTGAAGCTGCGTATCCGCGACCTCGGCCTGCGCATCGAGGGGACCGAGATCGAGGAACGGGTGCGCGCGTTTTACGGCGAGCTCGAGGCGAAGGGGTTCAGGAAGTTCCGCCCCGCCGTCTACCTGGGGGACGAGTGGTTCACGCCCGATGACGTCTCCGCCATCTCCGTCCCTTTCTTCCTCGTCCATCCCCGCCTGAGGGCGCTCGAGCGGAAGTTCATGATGGAAGTCGAAGGGGAGAGCGCCGAAGAGTGCATGAAGCTCCTGAGGCACGAGTGCGGCCACTGCTTCGACAACGCCTTCCGCATCTCGAGGCGGAGGCGCTGGAAGGATATCTTCGGAAGCCCCTCGGACGAGTACGAGCCGGACACCTACAGGCCCCGGCCCTACAGCCGCTCTTACGTCGTGCACCTCGACAACTGGTACGCGCAGGCGCACCCCGCGGAGGACTTCGCGGAGACATTCGCGGTCTGGCTGACCCCCGGCTCCGGCTGGGAGGATCGCTACGCGCGGTGGCCGGCCGCGCTCGCGAAGCTCCGTTACGTGGACGATCTGGCCCGCCGCCAGGCCGGGCGCGCGCCGGTCGTACGGGGCGGGCGGCGGACATGGGCCGCGTCCCGGATGACAACGACGCTGGAGGGGTACTATAAAAGGAAGGTGCGGCAGTACCGCGAGGTATACCCCGACTTCTTCGACAGCGATCTCCGGCTCATCTTCGACGGAGGGCCGGACACGCCGCGGCGCGAGGCCTCGGCGGCGCTCTTCCTCAGGCGCAATCGCAGGATGATCGTCGGCACGGTCGGCCGCTGGACGGGTGAGAGAAAATACGCCATCAGCAACCTGATAAAGAAGCTGGCGGCCCGCTGCGAGGAGATTGACTTGCGTATCGGCAAATCCGAGGCTTACACGCATCTCGAGGTTGCGGCCTACCTCGCGACCCTCGTCACGCATCATCAGTTCACGGGGCGGTTCAAGAGGACCGTGTGAAGAAGGCGAAGGCCCTCGATATTTTGTTGATGTTCGACATCGGCTTCGCGCCGCCACGCGACGGGGACTACAGCGAGTACCTCGCGGGTGACTCGTTCGAGACCGAGCGGTGGGTCTCGAAGGCCCTCAAGGGAATGGGGCACGAGGTCAGGCTGTTCGGCCTCCACGACGACATCCACCCGCTCATCGAGGAGCTGCGCCGCAAGCCCCCCGACCTGGCCTTCAACCTCTGCGAGGCGTTCGACTCCGACCGCGGCCAGGAGGCGAACGTCGTGGGGCTCCTCGAGCTGATGAAGGTGCGCTACACCGGCGCCGGCCCGACCGCGCTTAGGATCTGCAACGACAAGGGGCTCACCAAGAAGATCCTGTCCTACCACCGGATCCCGATTCCCCATTTCGTCGTGTCGCGCCGCTCGCGCCCCGTGAAGCGTTTCAGGCGCTTCGGGTATCCCGCCTTCATAAAGCCGCTGGGGCTCGAGGCGTCCGAGGGGATCGCGCAGATGTCCTTCGCCGACAACGAGACCGACTGCCTCGAGCGCGTCCGCTTCATCCACGAAAGCCTCAAGGTCGACGCCATCGTCGAGGAATACATCGAGGGCCGCGAGATCTACGTCAGCCTGCTCGGCAACAGGACCCCGACCGTCTTCCCGCCGCGCGAGCTGTTCTTCGGCGAGGTCCAGGACGGCGAGCCGAAGTTCGCCACCTTCAAGGCCAAGTGGGACGAGAACTACCGGAAGCGCTGGGGCATCCGGAGCGGCCCCGCGCAGGAGCTCCCTCCGAAGACCCTCGCGAGGATGCGCAACATCTGCAGAAAAATCTACCGCCTCTTCCAGATCACGGGATACGCGCGAATAGATTTGAGGTTGAGGCCGGGCGGCGAGGTGGTTTTCCTCGAGGCCAACCCCAACCCGGCGCTCGGCCAGGAGGATGACTTCGCCGAGGCGGCGAAAAGCGGAGGCTTGGAGTACGAGGACCTGATCCAGAGGATCCTGCACGGGGCGCAGGCAGGCGGGGAGCGGTCCTGAGATTCGACCCCTTCCAGTGTCAATGAGAGTGGGGGTGGGCCTGCCCCGCGTCACCGTGCCTTCCGAAGCCAAACTTGAGGAAGACCTGGAACGACACCGGCTGCTCGCCATAGACGGGATCGAGCGATGACTCGAAGCGGTAAAGGGTCACGCCGCCCCCAATCTCCGTCTCAGCCTCGACGAGAAGCGGGATCTCCCGGGCGTAGCCGAAGGTCGCGGCTTTGACATTCGTCCGCGAGGGCTCCTGTGTGCCGGGCCGCTCCCGCTTGGCGATCAGTTCGAAGCGGTCGCGATCGACACTTTCGACGCGGCCGTAGAGAAAATTGCTTCCCCCGAATTTCCAGGTGGTCTCGAGGCCGTTCCCCCACTCGACCCCCTCCGGCAGGAGGTTGCGGCCGGCGATGAGCAACGCCGCGACGAAGCCGCCCCGGGTCGTGCGCGTGTACTCGACGGAGGCGGTCTGCCGCGTCTGATCGCCGGGCTCGAGCGCCTCCGGGGATTCGCGGCGAGCCGCCGACACCTGGAACGAGAAGCCGCCGCCCGGATGGACCGAGATGCGCCCGGCGTACGAATCGATCGGCCCCGTGTCGATGTTCCAGCGGTTCTCGTCCGGCTCACCGCCGTGGAAGACGGAAGCTTCGACGCCTACCTTGGAGGACTCGAAGGCGAGGGTGACGACATTGGCCGAGATGTGGGTCGAGTCCTGGTTGTGGTGGGCCAGAGGGGCCGACGGATTCATCGAGGCCGAGAGGCGGTGCGGGTAGGCGGTCGGGCCGACGGCCGGTTCGCCCCAGGGTGCCAGGTAGACACGCATCCCGGCGTTCCGCGACAACCTCCTTCGCCATTCGGCCGCGAGCTGCACGAACAGGTCATGAGGGTGCTGACGGTCGACCAGAAGGGAGCCCTGGTAGGTCTCCCCCCGCTGAAACAGGAGAGGGGAGCCCTCCGGCCGGACCGTCGCCGGCTCGAGAGTGAAGGTGCCGAGAAGCGACAGGGTCCCGCCCCCCCAGCCGCGCGCCGCTCCGGTCATGAAATGGTTGACCGATTCGAAGCTCCGGGCGCCGGAGGGCCCCCCCTGGTGGTTCGAAACGAGGAAGGCGTAGCCGTGGGCGAAGGTCGTCCAGCTCCCGTCCTGGGCCGCCCCCTCGCCGTGCGCCGATCCCTTCGCGTGCGCCGCATCCTCCCGGTCGGCAGCGTCGCCCGCCCACACGGCGGGGACGAAGAGCGTCAGGGCGCCCGCCAGCGCCATCGCAAGCGGGGCTCTCCCCACGCCCCGGCCGCTCAACGCCCCTCCAGGACTGGACCAGTCGTCATCAGGGCCGCGTTGGCGGTGATCCGGCCGCCCCTGACCCGGGCGCGCGCTCGCGCAGGAGTTGGCGCACGTGGCGCGGCGGGATCGTGCCGTAGGAGAGCATCGTCTCGTTGAAGGTCTTCAGATCGAAGCCCGCGCCCTCCCGCTTCCGGGTCTCCTCGAGGATGTCCGACAGCTCGACGAATCCCACGAAGTAGGTCGAGAGCTGGGTCGAGGTGACCTTCGCACGCCGCAGCTTCCCTCTGGCCTCGGCCTCCTCCTGGAAACCGAGACGCTGCATCATCTCCAGCGCCCAGCGGTCGACCTCGGCGTCGGGGGTGGCGGTGGTGTGCATCCGGGCGTCGAGAATGGCGTTCATCGGAGAGCGCAGGTTCTGCTTCAGGTGGACCAGGAGGTTCGCGGTCTCCTCGCCGGCGTAGCCCGACTCGAACATCTGCGCCTCGGCCAGCACCGCCCAGCCCTCGGCGAAGGTCCCGGAGGAGAAGATCTTCTTGTAGATCGTGGCGATGGGAGAGCGGAGGGCGTGCCAGTACTGCACGTAGTGTCCCGGGAACGCCTCGTGGATGGTCAGCCCCTGGAGCGCGTAGTCGTTGTATTCGCGGAAGAACGACTCTTCCATCTCGCGGTCCTTCCCGGGCGATCCGCCCCGGGGGACCGAGGAGATCCAGTACGATTTCTTCAGGCCGGGCTCGAGGATCGGCGGAGGATTGAAGAACGCCACGGCGACTCCGTCCATGAAGCCCGGGGTCGGCTCGACGATGAAGTTGTCGTCGTCCGGCGGCAGCGTGACGAGGTTTTTCCCGCGGATGTATTTCTTGAGCCGTTCGACGATCGCCTTGGTGTCGCCGAACAGCGTGGCGCGGGTCGAGTGAGCCTTGGAAACCTCGGCGAGGACCTCGTTCACGATGGCGTTCGTCCGGTCGTCCCCTCTCTCGGTGTGCGCGTGGCCGGGGAACATCCGGTCGTGGAGCGGCTGGGCCAGCTCCAGCATGCGCCCGCGGTCGGCGTCTATTTTTTCCCTGGCGCGCTCGAGGATCTCCTCCGGGCTCATGTCCGACTGCAGCGTGTGGCGGAGCTTGCGGGTCCAGGCGTCCTTGCCCAGGCGCCAGTCCCCAAGGGAGCGCGGCAGCAGGTCCGCCTTGAGCCATCGCTGGAACTCATCGAGCGCCGCGAGGACCCTGACGTTCTCCGACTCCAGGGCGGGGGCGAGCGCGGGCGCTCTCGCGAAAAGATCGGGCGCCGTCGTCCGGAAGAACGCGGTGTTCCCGGCGCTGGTGCCGAGCACGAGCTCGGTGATCACGCGGGGAGGGTTCTTCAGGCTGCGTTTCGCGACCTCGAGGATGGCGGGGATCTGCTTCATGCGCGACAGCAGCGCCGACATCCGCTCGGGCCAGGCGTTCGAGTCCGGGTCCTGGAGCGTGAGATAGAGCGTGGCGTTCCCGATGAGATCGACCCAGGACTGCGGGTCGCGCTCGAACGGACGCAGCTCCTCGAGAGTGAACACCGTCGATTCCAGGTCGTTGACGACCAGGGCGTGGTCGACGCGGGCGCTCAGGGAGAGCCGCGCCGGATCGATCCGTTCGAGCTCCGACCGGTAACGCCGCGCCATCGCCGCCTTGTCGCCGAGGCCTTCGGGGGTGAGGTCCTCCAGCCGGTCGTCGTGGCGGTGGTAGCCGGCCATGGTGGCGAGGGTCGGGTAGGCTCGCAGCATGTCGTCGAGGTAGCGGTCCGCGATAGCGTAGAACTCGCGGTCGTGGCCAACCGCGCCCTCCGGGATCCCCCCGGGGATGCGCCCGGCCCCGGCCGGATCCCCGCCCGGGGTGGTATCGACCGCTCTGATCCCGGCGGTCGGCAGCCGCCCGGTCTGAAGACTCCCCGCCGCGGCGCGGTCCACGAGCCACAGGAGCCGTCCGCCTGTGGGGCGGATGAGCCGGGCCGGCATCGCGTCCGGTTCCGCGCTGCCGTCGAGCACTGAGCGCAGGGTGGCCGCTTTTCCCGCGCCGCTCACCAGGAAGACGACGCACGCGGCGTTGTTCAGGACCGGGGGGGTCAGCGTGATGCGGTGAACGCCGAAACTCTTGACGTAAGGAGCCGTCACCAGGCGGCGGGACTCCCGCAGGGCGTCGCTTCCGGGGAAGAGGGACGCCGTGTGGCCGTCCGCTCCCATCCCGAGGAGAACCAGGTCGAAGCGTGGCCATCCGCCGGGCGGCAGGCGGAAAAACGCCCGGAGGACCCTCTCGTACTCATCCGCCGCAGTCGCGGCATCGAGCCGCTCGGTCTCGATTCGGTGGATATTGGCGTCCGGGAGGGGGACGCGCGACAGCAGCGCCACGCGCGCCATTCGATAGTTGCTGTCCTTGTGATCGGGCGGCACATGGCGGTCGTCGCCCCAGAAGATGTGAGTGCGGTCCCAGGGGACGGCATCCCGGCAGGCCCGATCGCGGCCGAGCAGCTCGTAGAGTCCCTGCGGTGTCGATCCTCCGGCGAGCGCGACGGTGAAGGTCCCCGAGGTCTCGGTCGCGGCGCGGGCCTGGCGCACGAACTCGTCCGCCGCCGCCCGGAAGAGCGCCGCGGCGTCTTCTGCGATCCGAACCTCCCGCGGGTCGGCGTCTTCGCTCACGGCCTCAGGGTGTCTGCCCCAGATAGATCTTGACGATCGAGTCCAAGAGCCTCAGGGCATCGGGCTTCTTTCTCTGGAACGTGTTCCTCCCGATGATCGAGCCGAACCCGCCCCCTTCGCGGATGCCGCGGATTTCGCCGAGGACCGCGTCGTCCGCTTCCGCAGGGCCGCCGGAAAAGATCACGATGCGGCGGCCGTTGAAGGTGCACTGCACGACGTGCCGCACGCGGTCGGCCAGCGACTCGATCGGGATCTTCTCCTTCTCGTACACCTTGCGGGCCGCCTCCTGCCCCACATGCGCCGTGGGCAGCTTCACCTTGATGATGTGGGCCCCCAGCTGGGCGGCGATCTGGGCGGCGTAACCGCAGACGTCGATCGCGGTTTCCGCCTGTTTGTCGAGCCCTGAGCCGCGCGGGTAGGACCAGATGACCACGACCAGGCCGCGGCTCTTGGCCTCCTCGGCGCAGATGCGGATCTGCTCGTACATCTCCAGCCTGTTCGCCGAGCCGGGGTAGATGGTGAACCCGATGGCGGCGCATCCCAACCGCAGCGCGTCGTCGACACTCCCGGTGAGCGCCTGGTTGGGGTCTTTCTCGTCGAGCAGGGAGTCGTGGTTGTTGATCTTCAGGATCAGCGGCAGGCGTCCGGCGAACTCTCGCGCGCCCGCTTCCAGGAAGCCCAGCGGCGCGGCGTAGGCGTTCAGCCCCGCCTCGATGGCCATCTGGAAGTGGTAGCGGGGATCGTAGGCGGGCGGGTTCGAAGCAAAGCTGCGCGCCGGCCCGTGTTCGAACCCCTGGTCGACGGGCAGGATCACCATCCGGCCGGTGCCGGCCAGCCGGCCGTGGTTCAACATGCGCGCCAGGTTCGTCAGGACCCCCGGCGAGTCGCTGCCATACCACGACAGGATCTCAGAAACTCGTTCGCTCACGTGGCTCTCTCCTCAAGAAGGTGCGCCTTCGGACAGGAATTTCTCGTAAAGCTTCACGTCCTCGGCGCTGCCGATGACGAAGGGGACGCGCTGGTGAATGGAGCCGGGGACGACGTCGAGGATCCGCTCCGTTCCCGTGCTGGCGCGGCCGCCGGCCTGCTCGACGACGAAGGCCAGGGGGGCGCACTCGTACAGGTAGCGGAGCTTGCCGTCGGGGGACTTGGCGTCGGCCGGATAGAAGTAGAGCCCGCCCTCGATGAGGCACCGGTGCAGATCGGCGACCAGCGCCCCCGTGTAGCGCAACGAGTAGGGACGCCGCGTCTCGGGATCCTTGTCCGTGAGGTAGTCGAGGTACGCGGCAAGGTTCGGGTGCCAGGACTTCTGGTTGCCGAGATTGGCGCCGTAGTAGTGCCCGCGCTCCGGGCAGCGAATCGCCTCGTGAGTTAAAAGGAACTCGCCGCGATCGTCGTCGAGGGTGAAACCGTAAACACCCTCCCCGCTCGAATAGACCAGGACCGTGCCCGGCCCGTACATGACGTACCCGGCCGCCGCCAACTCGGAGCCCCGCGGGACGCCGCCAGCCGCGTGGGCCCCCGACTCGCGCCGCGTGTAGAAGCCGAAGATCGTCCCGAGCGCGCCGTTGATGTCGGTATTCGACGAACCGTCCAGCGGGTCGATGCACAGGACGTACGGGGCGTCCGGGGCCGATTCCACCGGGAGCACCTCGGGGATCTCCTCCGAGATGATGGCGGCGACGAGCCCGGTCTCGGAGAATCCCTCCACGACCATGTCGTTGGAGAGGACATCGAGCTTTTTCTGGGAGTCGCCGGTAACGTTCATCTTGCCGGCGAGGCCGGTCTCTCCCGAGAGCGCGGCCCGCGAGATCTCGCGGGACAGAGCTATGCCGGTCTCGGCCACTTCGTCGAGCAGTGTCGCGAGGTCCTGCGTTTCCCGGGGACCGTGCCCGAGGTGCTGCCTGAGATGCTGCTTCAGCGTCCTGTGCATGATTTCCCCTCCTCCTCAGCCCGCCTGGAGGCTGTCGGCCGCGCAGCGGCAGGCGCCCAGAAGCGCGGTTCGGTCATTGAGCACCACCCGCACCGGCATCGCCTCGAGGAGTGGCTGCATGCGTCCTTTCGAGACGAACGCGCGCATGAACCGGTCCCCCCGCATCCGCTCCAGGATCTTCGGGGCGATCCCGCCTCCGACGTAGACCCCTCCGGTCGCCATGATCGTCAATCCCAGGTTGCCCGCCTCGGAGCCGTAGAGCGAAACGAACATGTCGAGCGCCGCGGAGCAGAGAGGGGACTTACCCGAAAGCCCGGCGGCCGAAATCACGGCCGGGGGGTCGCCCGCGTACATTTCCTGGCGCAGCCACTCCGGCTCCTCGCCGCGCCCCGAGTCGCGCAGGAAGCCGTAGATGTTATGGAGCCCCGGCCCCGCGACGACCCGCTCCCAGGACACATGCTCGAAGCGGCCGCGCAGGTACCGGTACAGCTCGACCTCGAGGTCATCGCTCGGCGCAAACGAGGCGTGGCCCCCCTCGCTCCCGAAAGGACGGTGCCGGGCGCCGTCCCAGAAGAGGCCGGCCTCGCCGAGCCCCGTCCCTGCCGAAATGATAGCGGAATTGCCGGTTGCCCGGGCAGCCCCGTCGTTCAGAATCGCGAAGTCGGAGGGCGCGAGCTCCGGCAGCCCCCAGGCGTTCGCTTCGAGGTCGTTGATGAGTGTCGCGTGCTTGAGCCCAAGCCCGGCCGCGAGCCGCTTTGCGTCCACGACCCAAACCAGGTTCGTGGTTTCGCAGCGCCCCTCGCGCACAGGACCCGCCACCCCGAAGCCGGCCGCCTCGACCTTCTGGGGGTGCTCGGCCGTGAACAGGCGGACGATCTCCTCCAGCCCGGGATGGTCGGCGCTCTTGTAAGTCTTTTCGGCGAGGAGCTTCAGACGACCGGACTCACGCTCGTAGAGCGCGAGCCTCGTCTTTGTCCCGCCGATGTCGCCCGCCAGAATCATGGTCAATGCTCCTCCATTGCCGGCCGTCCCGAGTCATCAGATCGTCGGCGTCTTTCGGCCCGGAAGACCCCGCGGCATAATTGGGGAAGGCCCGCGACGGCACCGCGTTCCAGACTTCCAGTATCGGGTCGACGATGTTCCACCCGGCTTCCACCATGTCGTCACGCTGGAACAACGTGGCGTCGGCAATCATGCAATCGTACAGCAGTGTCTCGTACCCCGTGCTCGGATGGCTGCCGAAATGCCGCGCATAGCCGAACTCCATGTCCACCTGCCCCATGCGCACCATGGGGCCGGGCACCTTGGCCTGGAAGCGCAGCGAGATCCCCTCGTCCGGCTGGATGTTCAGCACCAGCTGGTCGGCGGCGATCTGCTGCACCGCCGTGCCGCGGAACGGCACGAACGGGGGCTTCTTGAACTGGATGACGATCTCGGTGACCCTCTGCGCGAGCCGCTTGCCGGTGCGCAGGTAGAAGGGCACTTCCGCCCACCGCCAGTTGTCGATGAAGAGCTTCATCCCCACGAAGGTCTCGGTGTCCGAGTCGGGCGCGACCCGCGGCTCCGAGCGGTAGGCGGCGACCTCCCGCCCGTCGACGACGCCGTTGCCGTACTGTCCGCGGACGGTCCGGCGGAGGATCTCCTCGGGGCTCATCGGCTGGACGCCGTGCAGCACCTTCGCCTTTTCGTCCCGCACCGCCCGCGCCTCGAACGAGATCGGAGGCTCCATCGCGGTGAAGGACAGCAGCTGGAAGATGTGGTTCGGGACCATGTCCTTGAGCGCCCCGGCCTGCTCGTAGTACCGGCCGCGCATCTCGACCCCCACCGTCTCCGCCACGGTGATCTGGACATGGTCGATGTAGCGGCGGTTCCAGATCGGCTCGAAGATCCCGTTGGCGAACCGGAAGACCATGATGTTCTGCACGGTCTCCTTCCCGAGATAGTGGTCGATCCGGTAGATCTGGCTCTCGGTCAGCACCCGGCGGATGTCCCGGTTGAGCGCCTTCGCCGTCTCGAGGTCGGTCCCGAACGGCTTCTCGATGACGACCCGCCGCCAGCGCCCCTCTTCCTCGGACGCGAGACCGCTCGTCCCCAGGTGCCCTACGATGTAGGCGAAAAGGTCGGGAGGGGTGGCGAGGTAGCAGAGGGCATTCCCGCGGGTCCCGTGATCGGCGTCAAGAGTTACGAGCAGGGCCTTGAGCCGGACGTAGGTCTTCGGGTCGAGATAGTCCCCGCCGAGGTAATGGAAGCGCGCCACGAGCTGTTCGGCCAGCTTCGGGTCGACATCCCCCGTGGCGTGCTCGGAGAGGTCCCGGCGCACCCTTTCGCGGTACTCGTCGGTCGAGATCCCCTCGCGGGTGATGCCGACGACGGCGAAGTTCCCGGACAGGAGATGGCTGCTCTCGAGGTTGTACAGCGCCGGGGTCAGCTTGCGCCGGGTCAGATCGCCCCCGGCCCCGAAGATGACCATGACGCAGGGGTCCCCCGGCAGCCCGCGGCGGCTCTCGGCGGGGGAGGGAGCCTCGTTCGAGGTCATGCCGAGGCCTTGTCGAACGCCCGCCGCAGGGTGGCGAGCCCCGCGCCCAGGTCCTTGGTCAGGTGGATTCGCAGGGCGCGCCGGCCCCGATCCGCCAGCACCTGGAAGTCGCCGCGCGCCTGGGCGGACTTCACGATTCCAAATGTATATTTCTGGCCGGGCACCGGGATATCGGCGGGATCGTCGCAGGTGATCTGGGTGAAGACCCCGCTGTTCGGGCCGCCCTTGTACGCCTGTCCGGTCGAGTGCAGGAACCGGGGCCCGAACCCCAGGCAGGTGGCCACCTTCCGGCGGTCGCGCACCTCGTGGCGCATCTCCTGCAGCGCCGCCTCGTGGGGGGCGTTTTTCTCGATGTAGGCGAGGAACGCGCAGTAGTCCCCTTTCTTCAGCCGCCCCAGGTGGGCGCGCAGATACCCCGCGAGCGAGCGGTCCCCGCCCGCGGCGCCCTGGAGCGCCTTCGAGTTGGCCGCGTCGGCGTAGAG
>JANMQK010000353.1:0-6155 GCA_031370485.1 Acidobacteriota bacterium
CTGGGGATTGACGGTGAAATAACCGACGTTGAGCGAGGTCAGATTCTGGAAGAAGTGCGTTCCCTGCGACGGCGTAACTTGAAGATCCTTGAACCCTGACTCGACGATGACGCGCGCCCCGGCGATCTGGTTCCAGGTCACGGGTATCCCGAGGTGGCGATCGAGCGACCCCCAGCGCCCGACACCGATCAACAGGTACGCAATGCCCTCCCCCTGCAGGAGATCATTGATCCGGGCGACCTGCTCCGCCGCCTCGACGCTGCGCAGCCGGTCGTAGCGCTGGTAGTCGACCACCACCAGGTCGCGCAGGTCGTCCACGCGGCCGTGTCCCAGGACGGAGCGGCTGCGGCACAGAAGCTCCGCGTCGGGGGTGTCGCCGATCTGGAGCGCCTCCAGCCCGCCGGACAGCTCCAGGGGACGCATCTGCAGGAACCCGAACTCGGGCCTCTCCCCCGGGGGCATCGACAGGTTCACGGCGAATTCGATCTCCACCTCGGTCCCGGTTCCCTGGCGGCCGATCGCAAGGAGCGCGTCGAGGAGCTCGGCCAGCGGGAAGACGTCATGCTTGAGGATCGGGGCAAAGCTGACGAGCCGCACGCCGGGACGCCCGATGCCATCGGTGATGGCGTTGTTTTCCGGCGAGTAGGTCGATCCGAGGGCCACGAGGGTCCCGTCGGCCTCCGCCTCCTGGAGCCCGAACCGCGTCAGCTCGGCCCCCTCGGGCCCCGGGCGCGAGCCCTTGCGCGACAGGTCGAGCGCGTAGAACTCCCGCTGCGAGTCTTTCAGAAACCCCTCCACGGAAGAGGACGACAGCGTGTTGCGGGGATACCTGGGGCAGAAACGGAGGCAGGGGCTTCCCTCGACGACCGTGCGCCCCAGCCCCAGCGCCACCGCCGCAACGCCGTCCTCGGATTTCATCGGCGGGGAGGGATAGACGTTGTGCGACCGGGCCACGCCCGAGAGATCGGGGTAGAAGCGGGCGCCGTGCAGCGCGCCCACGATCTTCTGGACGATGACCGCCATCTTCTCTTCCTCGAGCCGGAACTGCGTCATCTTCAGGAACGCCTTGGCCTGCGGCGAGAAGGTCGAGGCGTAGACGCTTTTCACGGCGGCAACCAGGTCGGCCAGCCGCTGCCTCAGGGATCCCCGGTTGGAGACCATGACCGTGCGGTAGACTCCCGCCAGCGGCTGGCTCGGAGAATCCTCGAGCAGCCCCGACGACCTCACGGCCAGGGGATGGTCGGTGTTCTGCAGGAAGACCCTCAAGTCTTTAAGGACCGCCTCGGGGAACGGCGCCGAGGCGAAGCGGCTGCGGATCTCCTCCTCGGACGTGGCGGAAAGCGCGAAGTAATCGAGGCGGTTCCCCTGCATGAATCGATCGAAGATGTCGGTGCCGAGCACCACCGAGGACGGCACCGAGATCTGGATCCGGGGGAACCGGGACGCCACGTCGGCGTCGAGGAGCAGCCGGTTCACGAAGGCGAGCCCGCGCGCCTTCCCGCCGAGGGAGCCGGTGCCGATCCGCGCCATGCTCGTCGAGGGGCTGTAGCGCCGGCGGGTGAAGTCGGCCACGACCGCCCGGTCGCGCGCCAGGCGGTAGGCGCTGATGGCGCGCACCAGGTCCCACCGCAGCGCTTCGAGCGTGGGGTACTCGGAGACCTTGCGCGGGCGCAGCCGCTCGGCGAGCGTGAACTCGGTGCGCGCCTTGAGCCACATCGAGAAGTGGTTGCGCTCGCCATGGTAGGCCAGGCACTCGGGCGGGACGGTCTTGAGCTTCTCCACGAGCGTCTCGAGGTTCCCGGCCCGGTCGATCTCCGCGCCGTCCGGCATCCGGAAGACAAAGTCCCCGAACCCGAACCGCTCCAGGAGGAGCTCCCTCAGCCGGTGCATCAGCAGGGGGGACCCCTTCAGCAGGAACGCGGCATTCAATCCCGCGGCGACCGCCTCGTTCTCCGGGAGGCTTGACTGCATGACGATCGGGACGTCGGGGCGCACCGCGTGGATGCGCGACACCAGCTCGACCCCGGCGCGGCGGTCGAGCCTGCCGTCGCGCGGGAACTCGAAATCCGAGATGATCCCCAGGATGTTCGCCTCGTAGTTCGTGAAGTAGTCCCAGGCGGCCTCGAAGGTCTCGCACAGCAACAGCTTCGGGCGCGCCCGGATGCGGAGCTTCTTCTGCGACAGGTTGAGCCCTTCGGTGATGAGCCGCTGCGTGTGGTTCATCAGCTCGGAGTAGATCACCGGCAGGAACGACGAGTAGAACCGGATGTTGTCCTCGACGACCAGGATCGCGGGGACTCCCATCGTGCCGGTGTCCCGCGCCAGGTTGCGCTGGTCTTCCTGGTCCTTCACGATGGCGAGCAGGATCCGGACGTCGCCCTGCCACAGGTAGATGCGATCGATGTCTCCCCGGCCGTGTCGTTTCAGGAACTCGGTCAGCTCGCGGTTGTTGTAGGCGAGAAGTACGACCGGGATGTCAAGGCCGGCCTCCCTGGCCTTGCGCGCCAGCTCCACGGCGTTCATGTCGCCGATCTGGATGCTGGTGATGATCATGTCGATGCGGCCTTCCTCCATCGCCAGGGCCAGCGCCTCTGTGCCGCTGCTGACCCGGATCAGGTCGGGGTTCTCCTGCAGGTTCAGGTCGACGAACTGCCGCTGCAGCGCCTCGTCGATGTGGCCGTCCTCGCTGAGGATGAAGGAGTCGTAAAGGCTGGACACCAGCAGAATGTGGCGCATGCGGTGCCGCATCAGGTCCTGGAAGATGCGCACCCGGGGCCGGGGCTTCATGTCGGCAGGCGGTCGGGCGGGGGCGGTCACGGCGTGGGCTCCGAATAAAAAGGACGGCGTCCCGTGACTGCCGGAACGCCGTCCTCATTGTAGATCGCGCGCCAGGACTTCGGTCGAACGGGCGATGGCCCCGGGGCGCCTCCCTAGACGATCCCCTGGTCCATCATTGCGTCGGCGACCTTGAGGAAGCCCGCGATGTTGGCCCCGTTGACGTAATTGCCCGGGGTGCCGAACCGCTCCGCCGCCTCGATGCAGGACTTGTGGATGTTCTTCATGATCATCTGCAGGCGGGTGTCCACCTCCTCGCGCGTCCAGGAGTAGCGCATGCTGTTCTGCGCCATCTCGAGGCCCGACACCGCGACCCCGCCGGCGTTCGCCGCCTTGGCAGGACCATAGAGGATGCGGCTCTCCAGGAATACGGAGGCGCCTTCGAGTGTCGTGGGCATGTTGGCGCCCTCCGATACCACGAAAACGCCGTTCTTGACCAGGGTCTGCGCGTCCTTGACGTTAATCTCGTTCTGCGTCGCGCTGGGGAAGGCGCACTCCGCCTTGTGCCCCCAGAGCGGGTTGTGATCCTGCGACGGGTTCGACGGAGTGTAAACCGCCCCCGTGAACTTCGTCGCGTACTCTTTCAGCCGCCCGCGGCGGACGTTCTTGAGATCCATGACGAACTCGAGTTTCTGGCGGTCGATGCCTTTCTCGTCGTAGATATACCCGTCCGAGTCGGACAGCGTCAGGACCCGCGCTCCCATCTGCAGCAGCTTTTCCACCGTGTACTGCGCGACGTTGCCGCTTCCGGACACGAGGCAGCGTTTACCTTTCAGCGTGTCGTTGCGGGTCATTAGCATCTCGGCGGCGAAGTAGACCGAACCGTACCCCGTGGCCTCCGGCCGGATGAGCGATCCGCCCCAGTTGAGTCCCTTGCCGGTCAGGACCCCCGTGAACTCGTTGGCGAGCCGCTTGTACTGCCCGAACAGGAAGCCGATCTCGCGGCCACCCACGCCGATGTCGCCGGCGGGAACGTCGGTGTTCGGCCCGATGTGGCGGTACAGCTCCGTCATGAAGCTCTGGCAGAAGCGCATGACTTCCAGGTCACTCTTGCCCTTCGGGTCGAAATCCGATCCCCCCTTGCCCCCTCCCATCGGGAGCGAGGTCAGTGAATTCTTGAAAACCTGCTCGAACGCCAGGAACTTGAGGATGCCGAGGGTCACCGAGGGATGGAAGCGCAGTCCTCCCTTGTAGGGACCGATGGCGCTATTCATCTCGATCCGGAACCCCCGGTTGACCTGGACCTTGCCCTGCTCGTCCACCCAGGGAACGCGGAACATGATCAGCCGCTCCGGCTCGACCATGCGCTCGAGGATCCTGGCGCTTCTGTACTCGGGGTGCTTCTCGATCACCGGCACGAGGGATTCGACCACCTCCTGAACGGCCTGGTGGAATTCCGGCTCGGCGGGGTTCTTGGCTTTCACGTTCTCCATGAGTTCCGTCACGAACGCTGGCATACGACACTCCTTCCCGCGGGCTGACGCCCGGGTAACGGTTACGTCCCGAGATTGTCGGGCGATCTCCTCGATAAGACGGTAATCCCAGTCTCCCCCAAGAGAGGAATAGCAATCACAATGCCAATAGGCCGCGCCTTCGATGCCGGCCCTCCTCCAGCCACGCCCCGCTCACCCGGTATCCTAGCAGGGTCAGGACGCAACGCGGGACACCCCGGCTCCGGATCAGCGCAAGACTTGCGCCCGGCGTCCCGTGCGGGGAGCTTCTTTATGTACAATGGCCGCCTCGCTCGAGAGGCCTCCATTGATGGATATCCCATTCCGGCTGGTCGACGTCTTCTGCGAGCGCCCGCTCGAGGGCAACCAGCTCTGCGTCGTGCCCGAACCGGTCGATATCGACGGCGCGACCATGCAGGCCATCGCCAAGGAGATCGGCTTCAGCGAAACGACCTTTGTCACCGACTCCGGCGGCGACCGCTACTCGATGCGGATCTTCACCCCGGGGCAGGAGATCCCGTTCGCGGGGCATCCCACACTCGGCACCGCCTTCGTCATGGTGTCCGAGGGCCGGGTCACCTCCCCGCTGACCCAGGTCGTCCGGGCCGGCGAGATCCCGGTGGAGGTCGACGTGCCCGCGGCTCGTGGCCGGATGCGGCAACTGCCGCCGGTTTTCAAGCCTGAATTCAAGGATCGGGACCTCGTGGCGGCCGCCGCCGGTCTCACGGCCGGTGATTTGCGCCCAGACCTTCCGCTCCAGACGGTTTCGACCGGGCTGCCGCCGCTGATCGTTCCCGTGCGGGACCTCGAAACCCTCCGCAGGGCGACACGGAACGGCAGGCTCGTCGGCGAAGCGGTCAGGCTGGCCGGCGCCGAAGCGCTTTATTACTTCGCGGTGACCGGCGACGGCGTCACCGCGCGGATGTTCGACGCGGATCTCGGCGTGGGGGAGGATCCGGCGACGGGGTCGGCGGCCGGGCCGCTCGGCGCCTACTTGGCGCATCACGGCCTGGCGGGGATGCCGGGCGCCGTTCGCATCAGGCAGGGGGAGCAGGTCGGCCGGCCGAGCCTCATCGAAGTCGAGGTCTCTCCCGAGGGGAAATCCTGGCGGGTCTGGGTCGGCGGGGGCGTGCGGATCGTCGGCGAGGGGCGTTTCCGTCTCTGAAGCCGGTGTCCCTCCGCCGCCCGGGGATTTCGGTCCGGGCGGCGGAGGACGAACGGCCGGGGGCGTGACCTGCGCCCCGCGCGTGTTCTACTTGCCGGGCGCGGCCTTCCACTCGGCGATCTGCTTCTCCGTCTTCTCGATTTCCCCGGCGTTGTCCTTGTTCTCCTTGCCGATCTTCACCGCCTTCTCCGCGACGGTGACAGCCTCTTTCCTCTTGCCGGCCTCGTCGAGCATCGAGGCCTTCAGCCGGAGGTTCCAGAAAGTCTCCTTCATGGCAACCGACTGGTCGATCCATTTCATCGCATCGGCCCGGTTGTCCAGCTTTGCGCCGAACGCGTAGCTGGCCGCGCTGTAAGGAACGTTCCACTCCTTGACGTCGCCGGAGAGGGCCTCCCTGATGTTGGCCAGGGCCTGCGCCGTCGTGTCGGCCTCAATCCGGAACGGGACGCGGACCTTTTCCCACGCCAGCTCGACCGTCGCGGCGTCTCCGGACACCTCCGGGAAGGAGAACGACATCCATTCCTGGCTCGGCCCCTCCTTGGGCTCCACCTGGATCCGGAGCGCGTCCTTGGCAGCGTCGTATTCGTAGCTGCCCCACTGCTCCGCCGCCTTGTTGAAGATGACCGTCCAGGAAGTCTTCCCGGGAATCGTATGGATGCTGTAGATGCCGGCCGGCAGCGGCTTGCCATTGATCTTCACGGCCT
>JANMQK010000041.1:0-4507 GCA_031370485.1 Acidobacteriota bacterium
TGGCCGTAGCAGAAGTCAATGCGCTTGGTGACAGAGTACATGGGGAAATCGGGTAATTGGGTAATTGGTAAATTCGGTAATTAGTAATGTTAGCCTACGTGCTGAGCGATTGTTCAATTTCACAGTTACCCGATTACCCAATACCCAATTACCCAATATCTATTCTTGCCATGCCGACCGCGGTTTTACTCTCAGGAGGCTTGGACAGTGCTGTGCTCCTGGCCGAAGAGGTATGGCCTGCTCCACCCGAGTTCTTCCTTGAACAGCGCGTCGATCTCAGCCTCGGGGGCGTGCCGGGCGCGCAGCGCCTTGCGGCGCGCCTGGGTGGCGGCGGAGTGTTTCTCGTACTCCTCTTTGCCCCAGGGTGTCGGGAGCGGGATCCCCGGCGAGGCGAGGTCCTTCCACTTGAGGGCGGCCGGATCGAGAAGCGCCGTGATATTCGGCTCCCACGGCTCGACGACGGGGGTCGTCGTGTCGTAGGCGACCTCCGAGGTGTAGTACTCGTCGGCGAGCGCCGCGAAATGGTGGCCGAACTCGTGCACGAAGACGTAGGGAGACGAGCCGCTCCGCGTCGAGCAGGTGGCGAACAGGTTGTAGATCCCGCCGCCGCCGTATTTCTCGCCGTTGACCAGGATCTCGATGAACTCGTAGGGGGCCCGGGCGGCCGTCTCCCTGAGTGCTTTGTTGTCGAAGGTCAGGACGTAACGCTCCGAGCCGAAGATGTCGTAGGTGACGCCGAGGGCCGTGCGGCGGTGCACCGAGTCGCTCGGGCGGTCGACCCCGGAGTCCTCGGAGGGAGTGTCGATCGCCCGCACGTTGAAGTCCCGGCGCCTCTCGCGGAAGGGAGGTGTCGAGAAGAGCACCTCGACGAGCCGGCGCGCGTCGTCGTGAAAGGTCTGCATCTCGGCGGCGGTGTAACCATCGCCGAGGATGAGGAGATCCACCTTCGTTTCGGGCGAGCCGTTTTCGAAGAGGGTCCAGACCTTCCCCACACCGCGGAGCGGCTCGCGGCGGATCTCCTGCGCCCCGGGGTCGACAAGAAACGACGCGGCTTCGCGGAAGGCGTTGTCCGGGGAACGCTTCAAAAGGGTCACCTGGACCGGCCGGAGAGGGAACGGGAAGCGCACCGACTCGTGGAACGAGCGCCGGACACTCTTCGCCTCGTCGGTCGACTCCCATTCGCCGTAGATGCTCGAGAAGCCTTGGGCGAAGAGCACCCGGTTGGTCTCGCGGTCCCGGACTTCAAAGCGGTACGCTCCGAGATTCCGCGGGTCGACCAGGTTCGTCCGGCTGCCGGGCCACGGCCCCTCGCGACGCAGGCCATCGAGCGCGAAGCTCTCGTCACGGGCCGTGCCGGCGTGGTCGTAGTCGAGGCGTAGAGTCGTCCCGTCGGACCAGTCGTCGAATTCCATCCCCTTCGAACGGGCCATGAGCGCCTCCGACGCCAGAAGCGGCATCATCAATGCGAGGGCCGCGATCGCGCGCCTACTCATAGCGCAGCGCCTCGATCGGGTCGAGCTGCGAGGCCTTGCGGGCCGGGTAGAGGCCGAAAAAAATCCCGACGACGGCGGCGAAGCCGAAGGCCAGGGCGACGGGGCCGGGGCCGATTGAAACCGGCCAGCCGGCGAACTTCGAGATCACCTGGGAAGCCCCGATCCCGAGGACGATGCCGATGGCGCCCCCGGCGCCCGACAGGACGACCGCCTCGATGAGAAACTGCGCCAGCACGTGCCGGCCCTTGGCGCCGATCGCCATCCGCACGCCGATCTCCCGGGTACGCTCGGTCACGGACACCAGCATGATGTTCATGATGCCGATGCCGCCGACGAGGAGCGAAATCGCTGCGACCGATCCCAGAAGGATCGACAGGGTGCGGATGTTCTGCGCGGCCATCGAGGAGATCTCCTCCTGCGTGCGCATCATGAAGTTGTCGTCCTGCCCCGGGGCCAGCCGCTGGCGCTGCCGCAGTAGGGCCCGGATCTCCTCCTGGGCCGCCTGGATGCGGTTCGGGGCGACCGCGGCCACCTGGATAAGGCTGATCCGGGTCGTCCCCATCAGCCGCTTCATGACCGTCGTGTAGGGGACGATGATCTGGTCGTCCTGGTCGGACCCCATCATCGAGCCCCCCTTCTTGTCGAGGACCCCGATCACCCGGAACGGCACATTCTTGATCCGCACCACCTGCCCCACCGAGTCCCCCTCGGGAAAAAGGTTGTCGGCCACCGTCCGCCCCAGGACACAGACCTTGGCGGCCCCCTTCACGTCGCCCGGTGTGAAGAAGTCTCCCTGCGCGACGTTCCAGGCCCGGATGAACGGCCACTCGACGTCGGCGCCGTAGATCTGCGTGCTCCAGTTCAGCTCGGCAGCGACCACCTGGCCGGCGGAGCGGACCCCCGCCGACACGTAGGCCACCGAGGGACACTCTGCTTTGATGGCGGCCGCGTCCTCGGGAGTGAGGGTCGATTGTCCCGTGAAGATGCGCGCGCCCGACTGCGTGACGGCGCCCGGGAAGATCATGATGAAATTGGTACCGAGCGAATTGATCGACTCCTGGATCGATTGCGCGGCTCCGCCCGCCACCGCCACCATGGCGATGACACAGGCGACCCCGATGATGATCCCGAGCATGGTCAGGGACGACCGCAGCTTGTTCCTGAGGATCGCCTTGAGGCCGACTTTCAGGATGTTCCCCGTCCGGACGAGTCCCGCCCTCATGACGCCGCCCCGGACATGGCGGCCGGCGCCCGCGACTCCGCCATGACCCTGCGATCGGCCACCGGCTCGTCCGAGATGATCCGGCCGTCCCGGAAGTGGACCTCGCGGCGGGCGAACCGGGCGATGTCGGGCTCGTGCGTGATAAGGATGACGGTGCGCCCCTCGTCGTTGAGCGCCTGGAAGATCGCCAGGACCTCCTCGGAGGTGCGTGAGTCGAGGTTCCCGGTCGGCTCGTCGGCCAGAAGGATCGCCGGGTCGGTGATGAGCGCTCGCGCGATCGCCACCCGCTGCTGCTGCCCTCCCGAAAGCTGCGATGGCTGGTGATCCTCGCGCCCTTCCAGCCCCACCCGCCGGAGCGCCGAGCGCGCCCGCTCGATCCGCTCGTCCCCGGCCAGGGCGCCCTGCCCGTAGATGAGCGGCAATTCAGCGTTCTCGAGCGCCGAGGTCCGCGGCAATAGATTAAAGCTCTGGAACACGAAGCCGATCTTGGCGTTTCTTATCTCGGCCCGCTCGTCCGCGTCGAGGCTCGACACGTCGACCCCGTCCAGGACGTAGGTGCCCGAAGTCGGCCGGTCGAGGCAGCCCAGGATGTTCATCAGGGTCGTTTTCCCCGACCCGGAGGGCCCCATGATGGCGAGAAACTCCCCGGCGTCGATTCTCAGGCTCACGCCGTCAAGGGCCCGCACCTCGACATCCCCCATGCGGTAAATCCTGACGAGGTTCGTGATCTCAACGAGCGGGCGGCTCAAAACGCCCTCCCTCCGGGCGGGCGGCGGGTACTGTCGGCCGTGGAGGTGGCCTGCCCGACAACGACCTTGTCGCCGATGGCAACCTCCCCGTCGATCACCTGGGTGAAGCGGCCGTCGGAGATCCCGGTGCGGATGGAGACCGGTTTGAGATCGTCCTTTCCCGACAGGAGATAGACGGTCTGGGTGCCCTTCGCCCCCTTGGACGGGCGGACCGCCCCTTCGAACTGCGTCGCCGCGGCCGCGAACCCGCTCCCGCGGGCGGCATCGGCCCCGGATGACTGGGCCCGCCGGGTTTCCGCGGCCGCTCCGGTCGGGCGGAACCGCAGCGCCGCGTTCGGGACACGCAGGACGTCCTTGACGTTCGCCACGTCGATCGTGACGTTGGCGGTCATCTGCGGGCGCAACTTGTTGTCCGGGTTCGCGACTTCGAGGATCACGGGATAGGTGATGATGTTCTGGTTCACGGTGGCGTTCAGGCGGATCTGCGAGATGCGCCCGACGAACTCCTCCTCGGGGTAGGCGTCCACGGAGAAGCGCGCCGGCTGGCCGACCGTGACCCGGCCGATGTCCGACTCGTCCACGTCGGCCTGGACCTGCATCTTGGTCAGGTCCTGGGCGATGGTGAAAAGTGTGGGGGCCTGGAAGGACGCCGCGACCGTCTGCCCGATGTCGTACTTGCGGTCCACGACAACACCGTCGATCGGTGAGAGGATCTTCGTGTAGCGCAGGTTCGTTTCGGCCTGCCGCAACGCCGCCTGCGCCTGGTCGACCTGCGCCCTGGCCCCGTCGAACGCGGCCTTGGCGCCGTCATAGTCCGCCTGGGAGGCGAGCTTTTCCTTAAGCAGCGTCTCCTGGCGCTGGAAGCCGATGCTGAAGTTGCGCATCTGTACCACCGCTTGGAGGACATCGGCGCGGCGCTGCTCGACCTGGGCCTCGAAGGGGGTGGGGTCGAGCTCGGCGAGGAGCTGCCCTTTCTTCACCGGGCTGTTGAAGTCCACGTAGAGTTTCGCGACGATCCCGGACACCTGGCTGCCGATCTGGAC
>JANMQK010000049.1:0-29993 GCA_031370485.1 Acidobacteriota bacterium
TCCTCGCTGGTGGCAGGGACCAAATAACGTGTCGAGTACGAGGACAGGCTGAAAGCCTTCCTCATGGAGATCGAAATCGCCGAGGGACGCTATGTGCTGTTCATCGACGAGCTTCACACGCTGGTCGGGGCCGGGGCCGCGGAGGGCTCGATGGATGCATCGAACATGCTCAAGCCCGCCCTCGCGCGGGGCGAGCTGCGCTGCGTCGGCGCCACGACACTCACCGAGTACCGCAAGCACATCGAAAAGGACGCGGCGCTCGAGCGCCGCTTCCAGCCCGTCCTCGTCGGCGAGCCGGACGTCGAGGACACGATCGCCATCCTCCGGGGACTCAAGGAGCGCTACGAAGTGCACCACGGAGTGCGCATCAAGGACGCCGCGCTCGTCGCCGCCGCCACGCTGTCGCACCGCTACATCACCGACCGCTTCCTCCCGGACAAGGCGATCGATCTGATCGATGAGGCGGCCGCCCGCCTGAGGATCGAGATCGACTCCCTCCCGCAGGACCTCGACCTCCTGGAGCGCCGCTCCGTCCAACTGGTCATCGAGCAGAAGGCCCTGGACAAGGAGAACGACCCGGCAAGCCGCGCGCGGCGCGAGGAGATCGCCGTGACGCTGGCCGGTCTGCGCGAGGAGATCGACGCGCGCAAAGCCCAGTGGCAGGCGGAGAAGACCGCCATCCAGGGCATCCGTTCCCTGAAGGGGTCGATGGAGAGCGCCCGGCTCGAGGCGGAACAGGCGGAGAGAAGCGGCGACCTGGCGAAGGCCGCCGAACTGAGGTACGGCCGGCTGACGTCCTTGCAGCGGCAGATCGACGAGGCCAACGGGAGGCTTCACGATCTCCAGAAGGGCCGGCCGATGCTCAAGGAGGAGGTGGCCGAGGAGGACGTCGCCGGCATCGTCGCGCGCTGGACCGGAATCCCCGTCAGCAAGATGCTCGAAGGAGAGGTCAAGAAGCTGCTGCACATGGAGGACCGGCTCCGGGAGCGGGTGATTGGGCAGGACGAAGCGGTGGCTCTCGTCAGCCAGGCCGTGCGGAGGGCACGCGCCGGGCTTTCCGATCCGGACAGGCCGACCGGATCGTTCCTGTTCATGGGGCCGACGGGAGTCGGCAAGACCGAGCTGGCGCGCGCCCTGGCGGAATACCTGTTCGACGACGAGCACGCGATGATTCGCCTGGACATGTCGGAGTACATGGAGAAGCACTCTGTCGCCCGGCTGATCGGCGCCCCGCCGGGCTACGTCGGGCACGACGAGGGGGGGCAGCTCACCGAGGCCGTGCGCCGGCGACCCTACGCGGTCGTGCTCTTCGACGAGATTGAAAAAGCGCACCCCGACATCTTCAACGCCTTGCTCCAGATTCTCGAGGACGGCCGCCTCACCGACGGGAAGGGCCGCGTCGTCGGATTCAAGAACACGCTTATCGTCATGACCTCGAACCTGGCCGGTCCCCTGATCCAGTCCTACGAAGGCCGGGACAAGACCGGCTTGAGAACGCTCGTCGAGGAGGAGTTGAAGCGCCATTTCAGGCCCGAGTTCCTGAACCGCATCGACGAGGTCGTGCTGTTCAACAGCCTGACACGGGACGATCTGCTCAAAGTCGTCGACCTCCAGATCGGCCGGCTCAGCCGTCTGCTGGCGGGCCGCCAGCTGTCGATCGTCGTGACTCCGCGACTGCGGGAGCACCTTGTGGAGGCCGGCTACGACCCGCAGTATGGGGCGCGTCCCCTGAAGCGCACGCTGCAGCGGCTCGTGCTCGACCCCCTGGCGCGGAAGGTGCTGGAAGGGGTTTTCACCCCGGGCCAGGCGGTGAGCGCCGACTGGGACGAGCGCCATGACACGGCTGTTTTCGAATCAGACGAACCGCCCCAGGCCGCGCCGATCGCCGGGCAGCGGCGCGGCCGCGGCATTCACAGTCATGAACCCGAAAGAGCGGATCGGAAAGGAGGACGTTGATGAGCCTGAAGGGTTGGGACCCCTACCGGGACCTGATGAGGATACAGGAACGGATGAACACCCTGTTCCAGGAAACCATGTCCCATCGTCGCGGCGAGGAGGAGATTGAAAGCGGACAGTGGGGCCCCGCCGTAGACATCTTCGAAACCTGCGACCGGATCGTGCTGCGGGCCGACCTGCCCGGCGTCGAGCAGGCCGACATCGAGGTCAAGGTGGACGACAACACCCTGGTTCTGCGGGGCGAGCGGAAGCCTCCGTCCGATCTCCGGCCCGAGAGCATCCATCGAGCGGAGCGGCCGCACGGACCGTTCCTGCGTTCCTTCAGCCTGCCGCTCAACGTGGATCAGGCCGCGATTCGGGCGACCCACAAGAACGGGGTGCTGGAGCTGACCCTGCCGAAGAAACACGAGGCGAAGGAGAAGTCGATCCGTGTCGAGGTGAAATAGCCGCCCGGCCGGCGCCCGGGCCGGGACGGCTTGGGCGACCGCGGCGCGCTGCGCTAGAATCCTGACCCGGCCCGCGGGTGCGGGCCGGCGGTTGCCGTCCGATACATTGGAGACATGCAGAACATGAACGCCCTCAAGACGACCTTTTTCCTGGCTCTCCTGTCCGCTTTGATCGTCCTCATAGGCGCCGGTGTCGCGGGCCAGAGAGGGATGATCCTGGCGCTCGGCTTCGCTGCGGTCATGAACTTCTTCTCCTACTGGTTCTCGGACCGCGTGGTCCTGGCGATGCATCGCGCCCGTCCTGTCACGCGCGAGCAGGCGCCGCAGCTCTACGCGATCCTGGACCGCCTCACCGCGAGCGCGGGGATCCCGATGCCTCGCGTCTATCTCCTGCCCGAGGAGGCGCCGAACGCCTTTGCCACCGGGCGCAACCCGCACCACGCGGCGGTGGCCGTGACCCAGGGGATACTCAGGATCCTTGACGAACAGGAGCTCGAGGGCGTACTGGCCCACGAGCTGTCCCACGTCAAGAACCGGGACATCCTGATCGGCTCGATCGCCGCGACCCTGGCGGCCGCCGTCATGGTGATCGCCAGCATGGCGCGGTGGGCGGCGTTCTTTGGCTTCGGCGGTCGTGACGATCGCGAAGGTGCCAACCCCATCGTGCTTCTCGCCACCGCGATCCTGGCACCGATCGCGGCGGTCATGATCCAGATGGCCGTGTCGCGGTCGAGGGAGTTCCAGGCCGACGCGTCGGGCGCCGAGATGGCCCGCAACCCCTACGGCCTGGCGCACGCATTGCAAAAACTGGAGGAATCCGGCAAGCGGATCCCGATGCTGACCGCCGGGCCGGCGTCGAGCCACCTGTTTATCGTGAAGCCGTTCACGGGGCGATTCCTGGCGAGCCTGTTCAGCACGCATCCGCCGATCGAGGAAAGAATCCGGCGGCTGGTCGGCCGCTGAGAACCACGGCGCGCCCCCGGCGCAGGCAGGGTCGGCGGGCCGGCGCCTCTGCAGGAGAAATACATCGTGAATGAGAAGAAACCAGGTGGCGGCGAACCCGTCTTTTCGGTGATCGACCGGCGGCCCGTGCTCTCCGAGGAGGGGTCGGCCGCGGACACCGAGCCTCGCTTCCCGACGGTCGTGGAGGAGTACAAAGCCCGTGCGGAGGAGGCCGAGCGCCGGGCCCGCGAGATCTCGGCCGCCTACCGCAGGATCGATGAGGAACGAGACGCCTTCCGGGAGCGGCTGACACGCGATCTCGATCGCCGCCTCGACATCGCCCGGGCCGAGATGATGCGCAAGATCATTGGTGTCTTGGACGATCTCGACCGGGCGATCGCAGCGGCCCGGGGCGCCCTCGACCCGGCGCCTCTCCTCGAAGGGGTCGTCATCATCCGGGACCGGCTGTTGCAGATCCTCGGGTCCGAAGGGGTCGAGGTGGTGGAAACGATGGGGAGGCCCTTCGATCCCTCGCTGGCCGAGGCCGTGGCCACCGAGCCGACAGACGATCCGGCGCAGAGCAACATCATCCTCGAGGAAATGGAGAAGGGGTACACGCTGCGCGGCACGCTCCTGCGGCCGGCCCGCGTCAAGGTCGCCCGGGCGCGTGATGCGGCCGGTCCGGCGGACGACCTCTCCCACTGAAAACGGCAAGGCTCCGCGGTGTCAGCCCGCATCCGTCTCTCCCCACCTCCCGCGGTCCTGGGCTACCCCGTCCCTGTGCGATCCTGCGTCTCCTCGAGGAGGCAGGCTCGCAGGGCGGCTTGCCAGGGACGCGGCGCCAATCCTGTCAGCCGGGCGTAGTACGACGTATCGAGAGGCGTGCGGTCGGGGCGTGCCGCCAACCCCCCCGCCTCGCGAGCGGTGATGGACTCGAGCCTCGCTTCCCGCGCGCCGATCATCCCTGCGATCGCCGTGGCCACCTCGAAACGCGAGGCGCAGCCTGTATTGCAGTAGTGCACGATCCCGCGCGCCCCGAGCGGCAGGAGTCGGGTCAGCGCTTCCGCGAGATCGGCCGTCCAGGTCGGGGATCCGAAAAGGTCGCCGACGGCCCTCACCCGCTCTCCCCCCGTGATGCGCGACAGGAATTGATCGACATAGCTGCCGCAGCCCCGGCCGTAGACCCAGGACGTGCGGAGGATCAGGTGGTCGGGTGACGCGGCGGCGACCAGCTTCTCTCCCGCCAGCCTGGTGCGGCCGAGCTCGCCGAGGGGCACTGTCGTGTCGGACTCTAAATACGGCCGGCCGGCCTTCCCGTCGAATACGAGGTCGGTGCTCACGTGAACGATGCGACAGCCGGCCGCCGCGGCTGCGCGTGCGGCGTTTTCAGCCCCCTCGGCGTTCGTCTTCCAGGCCCGTTCCGGGTCGGTCTCGCAGCCGTCCAGGTCGCTGTAGGACGCGCAGTTGATCACCACGGTAGGCCGCAGCCGCTCCAGTTCCGCTTCGAGGCGGAAGCGGTCGGCGATATCCGCTTCCGCCCGCGTGGCGGCGATGGTTCCAGGGAACGCGGCCTCGAGGGCCCGCGCCATGGCGGACCCCACGGCCCCGCCCGCGCCCAGAACGAGCGGGACGATCTCTTCCCTCGGGCTCACTGGGGGCCTCCCCCGAGCCCTGAGTGGAAGTCAATGACGTTGCCGACGCCTTTCAGGTTGATCAGGAATCGCACCTCGCGCTGGCTGCTCCCGAGGAAATTGCGGTTGAGAAGCTCAACCTGGAAGCCGCAGCACTGCGTGTTGTACCCGAACTTGTAGCGCTGGTCGCGCAGGCGCGGCTCGCCCGGGATGAGGTTCCCCAGCTCGTAGTTGGTCTGCATGCCGAGGAGAAGGCGCCGCCCGAAGAAGTTGGTCTCGCCCGCGAGACCGATCTGGCTGCGGTCGAACGGCGGCGAGGTGGCCAGCCCCTGCTCGAGGAGCGACTGCCCCTCCAGGTCCCGCCGCACCGACCAGGTGAGATCGAGGAATCCCCGCCGGGCGCTTCTCAGGTTCGCGCTGAGACTGGCCTCCCGGATCGTCCGGAACAGGATGTCGAACGATGTCCTCACGTCCAGGCTGGTGTGGATCGAGGGATTGATCCGGAGGGTGGCGCGGATCGGGGAGACCTGCCGCTGCTCGTCGAGCGCGAAGGACGTGCTGAGCGGGCCCAGGAATGAATAGTCCTGGCTGATCTCGAGAGTCGCGATTTCGACCGTGCTGAGGCTTTTCTTCCCCTGATCCGGCTCGCTGGCCCCCGCCTCGCGAGGTCCTGCGCCGCCCGCGTCCTGCTGCGTCCCCGCGTTTGCCTTCTCCCGGCGGATCGCGTCGGTCACCTGCGTCAGGACGGACTTCTCACCCCCTTCGACGTAGCGGGCGCCGGTCGGCGCCAGAAGGACCGACATGTCCTCGGCCGATACGCTTGGCCGCTTGGCGAATAGCCGCGTGACGAAGGCGTAGGTCAGCGTATTGGTGTTGCCCGTGATGGTGTCGATCTGGTCGAAAGGAATGATGCGCTCGGGATCGGTGACGCGCGACGTGTAGTTGTACCGCAGCGTCGGTTCGATCGTGTTTTTGTACTGGGGGGAAAACGTCGAGTCGGGCGCGTCGAATACGCGGCTCAGCTTCGGCCCGATCACGCTCAAGCCCGCCTGGTAGATCTCCCTGTTGAACGATCCGTCGAGAAAGGAGGTTGTCGTGGTCGTCCCGGAGGTCTGGGTAAGCTGGGTCTTGGAGTAGTAGGTGTCCCGCGCGCCCACGCTGGCATCAACGTCCAGCCACGGGACGTTCGACAGCTTGGTGGAGAGAAGCGGGAACAGGTCGAGGCGCTGGTAGTTGGCCCCCGGCTCCCCCCTGCGGAAGTAGCCCGCGGAGGATTCGAGGGCGAGGAAAAACGGAGAGTTGCCGAGCCGCTGCCGGCGCCCCCGCAGCTCGACCTCCGGTGCAATCCAGCGCACGATCGTGTTTTCCGCGAGGTTGTCGGAGAGCAGCTGCTCGCGCCGCTCGGCGCGCACGTTCATGGAATAGAAGTCGAAGTTCCGGGTCAGGAACAGGCTGCTGTTGGCCTGGGGGATCGTCGAGAGGCGGATGTCGCGCTCGAAATCCCTGTAATAGTCGAAATCGCTGATGAAGTTGGCATTCGCGACGAGGTGCCAGTCGGATGCGTAGTCCTGGCGCTGCGCGTACGCGATGATCCAGCGGTCCACGGGCACCCCCCGCAGCTTCTCCTGCTTGGCGACCTGGTCCTCGATGAAGTAGCCGGTGAACGTTCCGCTCCCCGAGTCGTTTGGAACGAAGCGGTATTCGAGCCCCGTCCCGATGCCGGCGAGCGACATGTAGTCCAGGAAAAAGGTCGCGTCCATGTTGCGCCTCATCGCCCAGTAGAGCGCCTGGCTCAGGATGGTTCCGGCCCGGCCCGAGTAGCCGAACACCGGAAAGAGCAGACCCGAAGCCCGGTCGGTCTTGATCGGCCAGACCAGGTACGGCGTATAGAAAACGGGGACCCGGCCGACCTTGAACCTCACGGAGTGAAGGTAGGCGTAGTCCTCGAGACGCAGGAGGCCCCGGCTGAACTTGAAGCTCCAGTAGGGGATCGGCTGCGTGCAGGCAGTGAAGGTGGCGCCGTACAGGACCAGCTCGTCCTTGGAGATCTTTTCCATGCGTTCCGCGTCGAACTGCAGGGAGGGCTCCGCGTAACCGCGCGCGTTGTGGAACGTGCCGGTCTCCGTCTCGAGGTTGTACTCGAGACGGTCGGCGGTGATCCGGGCCTGTGTCTGGTCGAGAATGACGTTGCCCTCGGCATAAGCCTGCTTGGTCGAAGGCACGTAACGGACGAAATCCGCCTGCAGTCGCGAGGTGCCGAACTTGATGTCGACGTACCCCTTCAGGAGCAGCTCGTCCTTGCCGAGAACCGAGCCCGCCCCGGCCGAGATTTCGATCTTCTTGCCGCCGGGACCTTCCGTGACGAACTGCCGCTGCGTGTCGGGAGGGGGGCCTTCCCCCGGCTCGGGCTGCTGCCGCGGCTTGGACTGTCCGTGCGGCTCGGGCGCGGGAGCCGGCTGCTCCTGGGCGCGCCCTCCTCCCGGAATCGCCACGAGAAGGACAAAGATGACGGCGAGCGACCGCTCAGGACAGCGCATGCGTCCAGGTAGCCTGGCTCAAGTGATTGCGACTCCGGCGTACCCGACCACCGACAGCAGGTTACCGCTTCTCTCCCCGGAATTGGAGTAGCGGATCAGGCGCGCCTCCCGCGCGCCGAGGCGGCGTGACGCCTCGAGACCGGCAACCGCCGGAGCGATGCCGCACATGCTGATCTCCTCGTTCACGACAACTTCGTGCAGGCCTTCAGGATCGATCGCCAGCAGCCGGTCGATCGCCTTGCGGTCCTGCCGCTCGGCCACCGGCGCAGGGAGGTAGTGCGACATGTCGCTGCTGATCAGAATCAGCACCCTGTCGCCAGCGGCGCCGATGGCTTCCGCCAGCGCGCGCCCGAGGTCCAGCAGGGTCCTGCGATTCTGCGTTCCGACGCAGATGGGCACGAACCGGAAGTCTCCCACGAGATGCTGGAGGAATGGGATCTGCACTTCCAGGGAGTGCTCCCTTTGGTGGGCCACATCGTCGCGGCGTGAATCCGGGCATCCCGCCAGTATCGCGGCCGCCAGCGGCTCGTCGATCGGCGCCTCCCCGAACGGCATGGCCCACGCTCCTTCGGCCATGACCGCGATCGGCTCTCCGCGCCCGGTATGGTTGGGGCCCAGGATCACGAACCGCCGCGGCAGCCGCGTGGCGGCGTAGGTGTCCGCGGCGACCGGCCCGGAATACATGTAACCGGCATGCGGCACCATCAGCGCGATGGCGGCCGGTCCTTCGGATGATCCCCGGCCCCGCATCAGTCCGTCCAACTCTGCCCTGAGAGTCTCCGGGTCGGCGGGATAGAAGGAGCCGGCCACGGCAGGTTTGCGGATCATCGCGGTCCCCATGTCGGGGCGAGCCTTCGCGACTGTTGGTCCATCTTCGCCCGCTCGGCAGCGGGAATGCTAACAGATGGTCGTCCCAAAGTAAAGAAAACCGGGCACTTCCGTTGTTCTCGGGCCGGCGGCCGTGATAGGATTCGCGCTCTCGTCGTGGAAGGAATAGCATGGCGGCAAGAATTTCCGGCCGGAAAGCTGGCACGGCCCCCGGCACGCTCAGGATCGCCATGGCCCAGGTCGAGCCGGTACTCGGTGACCTGAAGGCCAACGTCGCCATGCACCTCAAATGGGCCCGGCGCGCGCGGCAGCAGGGCGCCCGGCTGGTTGTCTTCCCCGAGCTCAGCCTCACGGGGTACAGGCTCCAGGACCTGGTGGACAAGGTGGCGGTCCGCCTCGACGCCGCGCCGGCGCTCGCCCCGCTTCTCGAATTGAGCCGGAACATCGCGATCGCCGTCGGCCTGGTCGAGGAGTCGGAGGGACATCGCTACTACAACAGCGCCCTTTTTCTCGAGGGCGGCCGCCTTCGCCACGTGCACCGCAAGGTCTACCTCCCGGATTATGGTCTTTTCGAGGAAGGCCGCTACTTCGCGGCCGGGGACACGCTGCGCGCGTTCCGGACCGGTCTGGGCCGCGTCGGGATGCTCGTCTGCGAGGATCTCTGGCACCCGGCGACCGCCCTGGTCCTGGCGCAGGACGGGGCCGACTATCTTCTCGTGCTTGCAAACGGCCCGACCCGGCAGGTCCACCCCGAGCACGGGATCGCGAGCCAGCAGACCTGGAAGGATCTCGTGAAGGTCACGGCGCAGCTCCAGACGGTCTTCGTGGCCTGTGTCAACCGGGTCGGTTATGAGGACGGCGTCAACTTCAGCGGCGGGTCGTCGATCGTCGACCCCCTCGGCCGCACCCTGGCGCAGGGAAAGATCCTCGAGGAGGAGCTCATCGTGTGCGACCTCGAACGCGCCACGCTGCGGCGGGCGCGGACCTCCTTCCCCTTCCTCCGCGACGAGCGTCTGGCGATGCTGTCCCGGGAAGTGCAGCGCCTGCTGGCGGTTCCCGTCGCGCAGCGCGGTCCGGGGGGATCATGAAGATTTTCCTCGCCTACACCTGCCACGACCTCGGGAAGATGGAGTTCTATTCGCGCTTCACGCCGCTGGGGCTTGGCTGCATCAGCGCTTTGCTGCGGCGGCGCGGGCCCGCCGCCACGCGGAGGCGGCGGGCGGCTTCGCCGGCGGGGCAGGCCCTGCTCCAGGCCGACTAGGCCCCGGCGCGCGGCGGGCCCGAAACGCTGTTGGTGAGGCGGCCTATCCCCTCGATGGAAACGGTGACCTCGTCCCCCGGGCGGAGCGGGCCAACGCCTCCCGGCGTGCCGCCCGCGATGAGGTCGCCGGGGAAGAGAGTCATGACGCGGGAGATGCAGGAGATCAGCCGCGCCACCCCGAAAATCATGGACGTCAGGGGAGCGGACTGGAGTCTCTCGCCGTTCACGTAAGTCTCGATCGTGAGCCCGGCGGGGTGAAGCCCGGTCGCGATGCATGGACCGACGGGGCAGAAGGTGTCGAACCCCTTGGCCCGGGTGAACTGAACGTCGGTCTTCTGCAGATCGCGCGCGGTCACGTCGTTGAGGCAGGTGTAGCCCATGACGTGCTCGAGGGCGCGCGACTCCGGAACATGGGCGGCGGCGCGGCCGATCACGATGCCCAGCTCCCCCTCGAAATCAACCTGCCTGCTGGCTTCCGGAAGCCGGATGACTCCGCCGTGCGGCAGGAGCGCCGACGGCGGCTTGAGGAAGATGAGCGGCTCTTCCGGGACCGCGTTTTTCAGCTCGGCCGCATGGGCGTGGAAGTTGCGTCCGACACCGACGATCTTGGAGGGGGTGCAGGGGGCCAGCCAGCGCAAGCCCTCGATCGGGCGCGGCGGCCCGGGGGACGCGTCGCCCGCGAACGGGTCGCTCGGAAGCTCGCGGATCGGCCCTCCGTCGGCGTCACCGAGGAGCGCGTAGAACTCCCTCGGGCCTTCACCGAAGCGGGCGATCCGCATCCCCGGTCTCACGCGGGCTTTACTTCGCCCGCTCCAGGTACTTGCCTTCCGCTGTGTCGACACGGATCACATCGCCCGAGTTGACGAACTGGGGCACGGTGATCTGCAGCCCGGTCTCGAGGGTGGCGGGCTTGCCGCTGTTGCTGGCGGTGGCGCCTTTCATGCCCGGGGGGGTGTCGGTGACTTTCAAGTCGACGGTCAGGGGCAGCTCGACCCCGACCGGACGATGCTCGTGGAACTCGACCAGCACCTTGGTATTGGGGGTGAGGTAGAAGACCGCGTCCCCCAGGTCCTCCCGCCGCATGGCGACCTGCTCGTAGGAGGAGGTGTTCATGAAGTTGTAGTCCTCCCCTTCCGCGTAGAGAAACTCCATCTCATGTTCCTCGAGGTCCGCCTTCTCGACGCGGTCCTCCGAGCGGAAGCGGTGCTCGAAGGAATTGCCGCTCTTGAGGTTGCGCAGCTTGGTCTGCACCATGCCGCGCCAGTTGCCGGGAGTCAGATGCTGGACGTTCATCACCCGGCAGAGGGTCCCCTCGTGCAGGATGGCCATGCCGGCCTTGAGCTGGGTCGCCTGGATCATCGACGGGATTGCCTCCGGATGATGCTTGGTCGCGGGGATCGCGCCCCGGGCCGAAAATTATATCCGCGCCCCGTTCCCGGCCGCAACCACGGAGTGCCATGGCCGTTCCGGGCGCCGCCTGCCGGCGCCCGCATCGTTGACACCCGCGCGGAGCCCGTCATAGGCTTTCCGCGTGGCCACCCGACGCGCCGAGCCCTCCCCCGATCTTCCCCTGGCACCTCCCTCGCTGTCCATCGACTGCCGGACGACGGCCGATCTCCTGGTCGATTTCGTCCGCAGGGAGACAGGCAAGGCAGGGTTCCGGAGAGTGGTGCTGGGCCTTTCGGGAGGTGTCGATTCGGCGGTCTCCGCCGCCTTGGCGCGACGGGCCCTGGGGGCGCGGGGCCTGCTCTGCGTGCACCTGCCATACCGGACCTCCGATCCGGGCAGCCTGCGGGACGCCCGGCGGCTCGCCCGCCTGCTCGGCGCCAGGATGACCTCCATCGACATCACGCCAATGATCGACGCCTACTTCAAGAGACAACCCGGGGCCGATCGCGTGCGCCGCGGGAACAAGATGGCGCGCGAGCGCATGTCGATTCTCTACGACCTGTCGGCCCGCCACCAGGCGCTCGTCCTGGGGACCAGCAACAAGACCGAGTTGCTTCTCGGCTACGGCACGATCCACGGCGACATGGCCTCGGCGATCAATCCCCTCGGGGACCTCTACAAGACCCAGGTGCGGCTCCTGGGACTTCACCTCGGACTGCCGTCCGGGATCGTGTGGAAGACGGCGACCGCCGATCTGTGGGCCGGGCAGTCGGATGAAAGCGAGATCGGATACCGGTACGCCGAGGTCGATCAGTTGCTCGAGTTCCTTGTCGAACGGCGCGCCCGCCCCGCCGAGGCGGTGGCGGCCGGGTTCCCTTCCCGCATGGTCCGTCACATTACGAGTCTCATCACGCGGTCCCAGTTCAAGCGGCGGCCGCCGCTGATCGCCAAGCTCTCGTCGCGCACCGTCAATCTCGATTTCCGCTACCCGCGCGACTGGGGGCGGTGAGGCCGGGCCGGCGGTGTCGGGCAGGAAGGAAGCATCGAGGGCGGAGAAGGACGAACTCCCGCGGCCCGGGACGCTCTACGTCGTCGCCACCCCGATCGGCAACCTGGACGATCTCTCGCCCCGGGCCGTCGCCTGCCTCCGCGCCTGCAGCCTGATCGCCTGCGAGGACACGCGGCGCACGCGCGTCCTGGCGACCCGTTTCGACCTGAGGGCCCGCCTCGTCTCCTGCCACAAGTTCAATGAGGCGCAGCGCGCGGACGAGATCCTGGCCGTGCTCCGGAAGGGGGACGATGCGGCTCTGGTGAGCGACGGCGGCACGCCGGCGGTTTCGGATCCGGGGGCCCACCTGGTGCGCCGCGCCCGGGCCGCTGGCCATCGCATCGTGCCGATCCCCGGCGCCTCCGCCGTGACGGCTCTGCTGTCGGTGAGCGGCTTCCCGGGAGGCCCGTTCACGTTCATCGGATTTCTCCCCCATCGCCAAGGGGAGCGGCGAAGAGCGCTCGAGTCGATCCGCCGGGAGACCCGTCCGCTGATTATTTTCGAGTCACCCCTGCGCCTCAAGGCCATGCTCGAGGATGCCCGGGCGATCCTCGGGGAGCGCGAGATCCTTCTCGGCCGGGAGATGACGAAGATCCACGAGGAGTTTCTCTCGGGGCCGGTCGGCTCGGTGATCGCCGCCCTGGCCGATCGCGCGATCATGGGGGAGGTGACGCTCCTCGTCTCCGGCGCGGAAGCCGGGCCGGCCGGATCCGGAGCGGACGCGGCCGGGGGCGCGACAACGGAGACCGGTCCTCCGGAGCCGGTCCCAGCGGCGGTCCGCCGGCTTGTCGAGGCCGGCTGGGAGAAAAAGGAGGCCATGCGCCGCGTGGCGCGCGAGCGTGGGCTGTCGCGCCGGGACGTCTACAACCAGGTGATGAACGAGCCGGGGAAAAAGGGGCCCTGAATCAGACGGTGGCGCTGTTCGCTGGCGGCGGCAGGGGCCCGTCCTGCGGAGCCGGGGGCAGAGGCTCATCCTCCGGCGAGAGCCCCGCGTCGCCGCCAGCCGACTCGTATTCGTAGCGCAGGCAGCATTTCAGCCGGCCGCACATCCCCGAGAGCTTGGAGGGGTTGAGGTTCAGGTTCTGCGCCTTGGCCATCTTGATCGAGATCGGCGCAAACTCGGTGAGGAATGTGGAGCAGCAGAGCGCCTTGCCGCAGGGTCCGTATCCGCCGCGGATCCCGGCCTCGTCGCGGACGCCGATCTGCCGCATCTCGATACGGGTGCGCAGGCGCTGTGCCAGATCCTTCACCAGATCGCGGAAATCCACGCGGCTCTCGGCGGTGAATCCAAATGTGAGCTTGCGGCTCTCGTTCGCCTGGGTCACCTGGACGAGTTTCATCGGCAGGGAACGCTCCCGGATCCGGTCGCGGCAGTACTCCTCGGCTTCCTTCTCGGCTGCCACGCGGTCATCATGCGCCGTGATGTCCTCAGCCGTCGCTTCGCGCAGGACCTTCTTCATGCAGCCGATGCTGCACATCTTGCGGGCCCGGGCCGTGGGTTGGCCGACCCGCCCGATCTGGATCCCCTGGTCCCCCTCGACGACAACCGTCTGGCCGATCTCGTAATCCGCGTCCCCGGAGTTGAACTGGCTGATGCGGGCCTCGCCCTGCAGCCGCACTCCGACAACAGCCACCTCGCCGCCGGGCGGTCGCCCGGACGGCGCATCCCGCCCGCATCCGGAAGAAGCGGGTTGAGGTGTCTCGGTGCGGGAGTCCTGCGGAGAGGCCGTGTCCATCATCGTTCCTTCTATGTGAAGGCCCGCCCTTTGCCAGCGGACCGCGGAGTATGACAAAGGCCATTATGCTATGTTTCACCGGGTGGGCGTCAAGGAACGCAAGAACAAGGGCGACGGCGAAAAGGTGGTGGCCTCCAACCGCCAGGCCTTCCACAACTATTTCATCGGCGATCGCTTCGAGGCGGGCATCGTCCTGCTCGGCACCGAGGTCAAGTCGCTGCGCGAGGGCAAGGCCAACCTCAAGGACTCCTACGCCCGCGTGCAGGGAAACGCGGTGTACCTGCACAACTGCCACATCTCTCCTTACTCACACGGGGGCTACGCGAACCACGAGCCGCTGCGGCCCCGGAAACTCCTCCTGCACCGGGAGGAGATCCTCCGCTTGGCGCAGAAGACTTCCATCGGCGGGCAGGTCCTGATCCCCCTGCGGCTCTATCTGGTGAAAGGACGCGTCAAGGTGGAGATAGCCCTCGCGAAGGGGAAGAAGCTCTGGGACAAGCGGCAGGCCACCAAGGAGCGCGACCAGGAGAAGGAGGCCCGGGCCGCCGTGCGGGAGCGCCGCAGCTAGCGCAGGGTGCCGTCCCCGGGGCTGCTCGCCGTGGCGTAGGGCTTCTTCGGGATCCGCCCGGCAAGGGCGGCCAGGCGTCCCGCCTCCACGGCCAGCCGCATGGCGCGCGCCATGGCGACCGGGTCCTTCGCCCCCGCGATGCCAGTGTTCATCAGGACACCGTCGGCGCCGGTTTCCATGACGATGGCGGCGTCGGAGGCGGTGCCGACCCCGGCGTCCACGATGACGGGGATGTCGCGAATCTCCTCCAGGATTAGCCGGAGAGTGGCCGCATTCTGCAGGCCGAGGCCCGAGCCGATCGGAGCCGCGAGCGGCATCACGGCCGCCGCGCCGGCGTCGCGGAGGCGTTTGGCGACGACGATGTCGTCATTCGTGTAGGGGAGAACGGTGAACCCCTCCTTGACCAGGATCCGGGTCGCCTGGAGAAGTCCTTCGTTGTCGGGGAAGAGAGTCTTCTCGTCGCCGATCACTTCGAGCTTGATCAGATCCGAGAGCCCCGCCTCGCGCGCCAGCCGCGCCGTGCGCACCGCCTCGTCCGCCGTGTAGCATCCGGCGGTGTTCGGAAGGAGCGTCACCGCGCGGGTGTCGAGGTAGTCGAGAATCGACTCCCCGTCCCCCTTCTTCAGATCCACCCGCCGGACCGCGACCGTGACGAGCGAGGCGCCCGAAGCCTCGATCGCCTGCTTCATCAGGGGAAGGCTCGCGTACTTGCCCGTCCCGACGATCAGCCGCGAGGGGTAGCTCCTGCCAGCTATGGTGAGCGTGTCGCTTTTCATGATTCCTGCTTCCGGTCTAACCGCCTCCAACGAACTGGACGACCTCCACCCGATCGCCTTCCTTGATCTCCACCCGCGTGAAGTCGTCCCTGCGAATCACGCAGCCTCCCACCTCGACCGCGACGCGGCCGGGGGGCAACCCTATCGTCTCGAGCAGGGCCAGGACAGTCGCGCCTGCCGGCGCCTCGTGCTCCTTGCCGTTCAGGAGAACCCTCATCCCGGGCCCACCGGGCTCATCCGGTCGCCTTGCGCGACGATTTGGCGACCGGACGCTTGACCTCTATCGATTCGGTGCCGCTCGAAGCTTCGATGATCAGCGCGGCCCGGCCCGTCGTCACCGTCGGCAGGTCACACGCGAGTGACAGCCGGCCGTCCTCGCCGGTCTCGCCCTGCGCCAGCACCCGGGGCTTCCCTTCGCTGCTGATCAGCTTGACCTTGATCTTTGCGTCCGGCAGCCCTTCGCCGGTTGCCGTCCGGCTCACGACGAGTTCGAGACGGGCCGTCTCCCCCCCGGCGAGCCTGTCACCGCCCGCGACCTCGAGCCCGATACGACCGGCGGCCGTCAGGGATTTCAGGTAATCCAGGACCACCTCGTCGAAGCTCTTGCTCGAGATGATCCCCTCCCCGAACGGCCGTCGCTCCTTGACGTCATACCGCCCGGCCCTGACGTCGGCGATCATCTGGTTATGCTGGGCCTCGATCCTCCCGGCCACGGCCGCCCCGTCCAATCCCTGCGACAGGAGATCGGCATAGGAGGATTTCCGCGAGGCGAGAATCTCGCCGCCGCGGTAGATGAGGGTCTCGATCACGGGGTTATCGCTCCCCTTGTCCTCCGTCTGCACGTGATAGACCTTCCCCTCGTGAGGGACGTCGGTGTTGAAGCCCGTGACCATGCCGGCATCTTAGGCCAGGTCTCGAAAGAGGGTCAAGAACGGGCGGTTGCGGGGACCCGCGGGCCCGGACGGCCCCCCGGCTTCGAGCGGCCGGTGGCGCGGCGCGCCCGCCGGAACGGGATCTGGATGCCGTAGGCCTTGACTTTGCGCTGCAGGGTCCGCACGCCAATTCGCAGGGCGCGGGCAGCGTGCGTCCGGTTCCCCGAGCACCGGATGAGGGTGCTCCGGATCAGGTTCCTCTCGGCCTGCTCGAGAGTCAGCCCTGAGCGGGGGCCGCTCCCGAGGACCCCGGCGAGACCGCCGTCCCGTACGGCGGGCGGCAGATCGGCGAGGCGCACCCGGTTCACGGGCCGGGTGATGGCCGTGCTTTCCAAGACATTCTTCAATTCACGCACATTCCCCGGCCAGGGATAGCGCTGCAGTCCCTGGATGGCCTGGCGGGTCAGGGTCTTGCGCGGCAGGCCGTTGTCACGGCAGATCTGCTCCATGAAGAGATGTGCCAGATCGGGGATGTCCTCGGTGCGCTCCCGCAGGGGAGGAACGTGAACGGTGATCACGTTCAGCCGGAAGTAGAGATCGTCGCGAAAGCGGCCGCGGGCGATCATCGTCTCGAGGTCGCTGTTGGTCGCCGCCAGGACCCGCACGTCGACCTTCACCTCGCGCCCTCCTCCGACCCTCATGAACGCCCTCTCCTCGAGGACTCGAAGGAGCTTCGCCTGGGTCTGGAGATCCATGTCGCCGATCTCGTCGAGCAGGATCGTACCGCCGTCGGCCAGCTCGAACTTGCCCTTCCGTCTTTCCACCGCGCCCGTGAAGGCCCCTCTCTCGTGCCCAAAGAGCTCGCTCTCGATGAGAGTGACCGGGATGGCCGAGCAATTGATCGCGATGAACGGAGCGCTCCGCCGGGGGGAGTTGTAATGGATCGCCTTGGCGACGAGTTCCTTGCCCACGCCGCTCTCCCCGTTGATGAGCACCGTGCTGCGCGCCGAGGCGACCTGGAGGATCTCGTTGCGGACCCGGCCCATCCCCGGCGACAGGCTCACCAGGTTACCCAGCAGGTATTTTCTCGAGAGATCCTTCGGCTGATGCGTGACCCGGTCCTCCGGGTCCTGCCAGCGAAGGATCCGGCCGACCCGGGCCCTCACCTCGGCGCGATCGGGCGGGGTCAGGAGGTAGTCGGCGGCGCCGCGGCCCAGCGCCTGGATGGCGCGCCGCGCATTCGCTTCGTGGGCCAGCACGACTATCGCGGGAATCCGTCGGCTGGCGATCAACCGGACCAGGAGATCGTCGGGCCCGTCCCCTGCCAGCCCCAGCGGGACGAGAGCCATGTCAAACTCCTCCCTCGCCGCCAGGCTCATGGCGTCGCCGGAATCCCGCGCGACGACGACGCGCGCTCCCAGGCTCCGCAGAATCGACTGCATCTCCGTGGTCAGGGACGGATCATCCACCAGCAGGATCTGCTTGCCCTTGGGAAACACAGATCTTCCTCCCCCAGGTTGATGGCCCGGGCGAGTCGGGCCGAAATTCCCGACCCGGCCACAAGCGTCAGTCTGTCACTTTGACGCACTTACGTCAAGTCGAAGGCGCGTCAGAGTGGCGGACTGAGCATGTTCCCGCGCACATTGCCTTCGACCAACGCACGGAAGTCGTGCCATTTGTTTCTGAACGATCTTGCCTTATTTCAATGGGTTATGGTCAATCACCCCTCCCTGGCCCGCTGGCTCCGACGCGCCTCGGTCGAATGGCAGACTTATTGCATTTCATGGTGTCACCTTCGGGAGGGTGCCGCGCATGAAAAAGGGGTCGGGAAAGGCCAGGAAGCAGGCGAGCAAGGACAACGGGATGATCGACTTCAACTTCGGCAATACTTCATATCAGATCGACACGACGCGCCGGAAGGTCTATCACCGGTGGGTCGAGGTCGAGACCGCCAAGACGTTTCTAATCATGGGCGCCTTCAGCACGTCCCAGGCGCCGGTCAAGAAGGCGGTCTAGGATCACTGCCCTTCAATAACCAGCCCGTGAGGGCTGAGGTAGTCAGGCCACACCCTTCGAGCAACACTCTCACCTAAGAAACAGAGCCGCTTCGGTACCCATGAAGCGGCTCTCCTTTTTGGGGGCCTCCCATGGCCGGGAGTCTCTCACCCGATGACGCCGAGGTCGGCTTCGGGGAAGGCGGGGCCCGGCCGGGCCAGCAGGTATCCCTGCGCGTAGCGCACGCCAATCGACTGCAGGCAGCGCAGCTCCTCGATGGTTTCGACACCTTCGGCGATCAATGTGATTCCCGAGCTCGCCGAGAAGCGAGCGATCGTGGCGGTCAGATCCTGCTTGATCGAGTGCAGGTGAATGTCGCGGATGAGGGCCATGTCGATCTTGATGAAGTCGGGCCTCAGCTCGGCGATCGAACGCAGCCCGGAGTAGCCCGACCCGACATCGTCCATGGCCATCCGGAACCCCTCGCCGTGAAAATGCTTCAGCATCTCGCGGAAGGCGGCGTGATCATGGACCGCCGAGTGCTCGGTCAGCTCCAGCACGACCTGCGTCGGACTCAGGCAGGAGGCGCGGAGCATCTCCCGCGTGGCATCCGAGCGCAGTTCGGGGTCGTGGATCGAATCGGGCTCCATGTTCAGGAAGAGCAGCTTGTCGGCGCCGAACGCCTGGGCGCCGCGAATCGCCTTCTCCCGGCACAGCCGTTCGAGTTTCCAGATGGAGTCATTCTCGTAGGCGACCTTGAAGAGATCGTCCGGTCCCTGGAAATGGCCCTTGGACAGCCGGGTCAGAGCCTCGTAGCCGATGATGCGTTTCTCGATGAGGTCGACGACCGGCTGGTAGACCGCGTGCACCGCTCCTGTCTTCAGGACCTCCTTGAGCCGCATCGCGTTCTGGCGCTGCTCGCGCTTTTTCTGCTGGAGCGAGTCGGTGAAGGCCTCCTCCAGGGCGGAGTAGACCCGCCGTTCGAATCGCAGCGACGCGTCATGCGTCAGCACGGTGCAGCCCACGTAGACACCGAACCGCTCCTGCACGCTCGCGGGCAGCCGGTGCCGCACGAAGTCGCTGAGGCTGGCCCCGACGCGGCGCCGCACCTTGTCGATGTCCTCGAAGGCCACCTGGCGCTGGCCCCGGGGGGGCGCCAGGAGAATCACGAAGGCGTTGCCGCTGATCATGACCTCCGAGATGTGGTCCTCGCGCCTGAGCTTCTCCTTCTTGATCTCGACCAGGAATGACGCGATGTCCCTGGTCAGGGACTCGAACCCCTTTCCGCCGAGAGTCTGTTCCATCCGCTCGTTCTGCAGAATGCTGATCGACAGCAGCCCCAGCTCCTGGGATTCCTTGAGCATCTCCCGAATCCTGCCGAGCAGGAGGGGCACGGTGGGCAGGTCGGTGACGTCGTCGTACAGCAGCCTGGCGAGAGCGCCGGCGTTCCGGGTGTTGAGCAGTTCGCCGCGGGCTCTCAGGTCGCTCATGAACTTCTTACGCCGGCTCTTGGTCCGTGTGACGGCCATCGGTTACCCGCTTTTCGCGCCCAGATCGGGCTCTTCGGATTCGTCCGAGAAATAGGCCGTCTCGCACGAGAGCACCTTGTTGCGTCCCGACCGTTTCGCCCGGTAGAGCGCAGCGTCCGCGGCCGCGATCAGCTCACCGCCGGTCCGGCCGTCGTCGGGGAAGGTCGCGACGCCGCCGCTCAACGACACGATCTTCAGCGGCTGGCTCTCCCGGTTCGGGAAAGGATGCTCTGCGACCCTTTTCCTGACCCTCTCTGCCGCGTGCATCGCCCCGGCCTTCGGCGAACGGGGCAGGAGCACGATGAATTCCTCGCCGCCGTAGCGGGCGGGGAGGTCGTCGGGGCGCACCGTATCGCGCAGCAGTTCCCCCGTGATCTTCAGGACCTCGTCACCGGCCTGGTGTCCCTGGGTGTCGTTGTAGTGCTTGAAGTTGTCCAGGTCGAAGATGAAGAGGGAAACCGGGAAGTGCCCCTTTTCGGCCCTGACGATTTCCTCGGACAGCTTCTCCATGAAGAACCGCTTGTTGCTGAGCTTGGTCAGCCCGTCGCAATTGGCCATCTCCTGGGTCTTCTGGAAGAGGTTGTGGTTGTGCATCGCGGTGCTGCCGACGTCGGCGATCAGCCTCAACATCGACTTCTCGTGCTTGGAGTGCCTCGTGATCCCGCCGACGCTGATGACCCCGAGGACCTTGCCTTCGTAGACCATGGGGGCGCACAGTTCGGTTTTGAACTGAAAGTGTGCCGCGATCTTCTGGCTCTCGCCGGAATGCCGCATCTCGCGGATGAAGTCGTTCACGTCCATCTCGACCTGGTGCTCGGCCACCCAGCCGATGCGCCCTTCGCCGATGCCGATCTGGTAGACCTCCGACGCATCCGCGGACAGCCCCTTGCTGCTCCTGAGAATCAGCTTGTTCACCTTGTCGTCCATCTGGAAGACGAGAATCTGGGTCGGCATGAAGAGTCGATCCACGATCTTTTCCAGGGTGGCGGGGATGGCGCGCCGCTCCAACCGCGAGTTGATCTCCTTGGTAAAATCGCGAAGCATCGGGAAGAAGTTCGAGAAGGAGGCGTTCTCGCCCTCCAGCTTGGCGATGGTCTTCTGGAGGTCCCGGAACGACTCGACCTTGATCTCCGGGCGAACCAGCGGCCTCGTGGCGGCCCCCTGTCGCCGTCCCAGCAACATTCCGAAAAGAAAGGTCGCGATCGCCGAGGCCGCGATCCAGGCCCAGGCCGGCAGTCCCTGCAGGATGGTCAGAGCCTCGAAGAGTTTTTGATCCATGCTGCGCCGGACTCCCTGCCGGTCTGGCGACGGCCAGGCTCCGCTTGTGCGTGCCCGACACGCCGGACGTCCGTTCAAACTTAGGCTCCGTCGCGGCCCGATTCAAGACCGGACGACGCCCCAAGATCTTTGCAGGCAGGGGAATACGACAAGCCCACCGCATTCTGCGCAGCGGATGGTGTCGCCCACCCGGATTCCGGGCGACATTTCTTGACACTCCCCTCCACCCCTTCTAGGCTGGTCCGGGAGGAAGGCGCCCGCCGGCCATGCCACACGCTACCCCCGGTGCAAGAGCCCCAGCGTGGCTCGCCCTTGCCTGCGTCGCCATGGCGTTGCCCTTGACCGCGCGCTGTCGTGGCTGCGCGCCGTCAGGGACAGCGCACCAGGTCCGTGACGGTCTCGGACGTACCGTGGCGCTCCCCGCAAACCCCCGCCGGATCGTCTCGCTCGCCCCGAATGTGACGGACGCGCTTTTCGCACTCGGATTCGGAGGGCGGGTCGTGGGCGTCACCGATTTCTGCAAACCGCCAGGTGACAGTCGCGGCATCGCCCGGGTGGGGGGAATGTCGAACCCAAGCCTCGAGACCCTCCGCGCCCTGAGCCCCGATCTTCTGATCGCCTCTTCGAGCGGCAACGAACCGGCGCTCTCCTCGCAGGCGGCCGCGCTGGGCCTCCCCCTCTACACCGTCCACACTCCCGACGTGGAGGGCACGCTCCGGGCGATGGTGGACCTGGCCGCCGCGCTCGGGGACCGGCCCCGGGGTGAGAGACTGGTCGCGGGGCTGCGGGCGCGCCTGGATGACGTGGAGCGTCGCGTCGGCGGATTCCGGCCGGCGCGGGTGCTGTTCCTCGTCTGGGGGGATCCCCTGGTCGTGCCCGGACGGTCCGCCTACTTGACGGACGCTCTCGGGCGCTCCGGGGGGCTCTCGGTGACCCGGGACGCGCCGGGGGCCTGGCCGGCCTTTGACCTCGAATCGGCCGTTGTCAGGGCGCCCGAGGTCATCCTGACGGTCCCCCCGAACGCCGCGATGGTGGAGCGGTTGCGGCGCGACCCGGCCTGGATGTCCGTGCCGGCCGTGCGGAACGGGCGCATTCATGTCGTCAGCGAGGCCATCGAAGAGCCCGGCCCGCGCGTCGTCCAGGGGATCGAGGAGGTGGCGAGGCTGCTCCACCCCGGGGCCTTCGAGAGCCAGAAACCGGCGGCGGCCGGACGGAAGGGAGGTGAGCCGTGCGGGCCCGGAGGGACCCGCACGGCCGGGGGATCGAGGAGGTAGCACCCGTCTGCCCCTCCCCGCGAACACCAATGATTCTCACACCCCGGCCGCTCGAAGAAAACCCTCCATACTCAAGAGGTGGTGCATGGATGCAGCACGCCCGCGGCGTGCTAGACTCCCGCCTGCCCGGCCCGGGGCGCTTTGGCGGAGAGAACCGTGGGCATCCTGAAAGGCAGGGTCGAGGACTACAGCTCACCCCTGGCCGGCGTGCCGGCAAGGCTCTTCACCGGATACTTCTTCCTGAAGTACGGGCTGCACAAGGCCACGAGCGGCTTCGGAGGCGAGGCGCTGCGGCAGACGCTCGGCAAGTGGGCGGCCGAGACCCCGTACCATTTCTACCTCCCCTTCCTGCAGAAGTTCGCCATCCCGTACGCCGGAACGTTCGCGATCCTGGTGATCATCGGGGAAATCGCGGTGGGGGCGGCCCTGCTCGCCGGCTGCGCCACCAGGCTCGCGGCCGTCGCCGGGATCTTCATGTGCCTGAACTTCCTGTTCGCCAGCGGCACCCCGCTGCTCAGCGTCGAGCAGCCGGTGGTTTTCGTTGTGCTCCTGGCGACGGTCTACGCCACGGCCGCCGGCCGCTCTCTCGGGCTGGACTCGTTCCTCAAGGGGAAGCTGCCGTCATTCCTGGCCTGACCCGGACCTGCGGCGTCACAGCAGATCCCCGACGACGCCCGCCGCTTCCTCGATCAGCCACCGATCCGCCTCGTCAAACGCATCCGGGATGTCGCTGTCGACATCGATCTCGCCAACCACCGACTTTCCCTTGAAGATCGGGACCACGATCTCCGACCGGGTCGTCAGGCTGCAGGCCAGGTAGCGTTCATCCTTGCCCACATCGGGGACCACGACGGTTTTCTGCTCGCGGGCCGCCAGCCCGCAGATGCCCTGTCCAATAGGAATCCGCTCGTGGGGCGTCGGGAGTCCGACCTGGTTGTGCAGGACCAGGACCTCCCCCTCCAGGAGATAGATCCCTGTCCATGTGAAGTGGGGGTTCGCCTCGCTGAGGAGGCGCACGATCGAACGGAGGCTCTCGTCCCGGCCGGCCGCGCGCGCGACCGCCTCCCGGATCCTCGTCATCAGGCTGCCGTCCCCCGCCCCGCCTCGTTTCCCGGGCTTCGACCTGGCCCTCGTCATGGCGCCGTCCTCCGCAGGCTCTCCCGGGGGAGCCGGATATCCTCCGTGTCTTTCCCCTTATAATCCATCACATGCTGAGCAAGGTTCCGGTCGCGCGCATCCTGGGCTTCCTGCTTCTCGCCGCGACCGCGCTCATGGGCTGGATAACCTACCAGGGATACCGCACAACAAGCGGCTCGATCACCGCCGGAGTCCACATCCGGTTCGCTCTCTTCGCGATCGTCGTCGTGCTCTTCACGCACACAATGACGCTATTCTACTTCGTGGGAACGGGAAGCCGGATCAAGAAAGTCGTGCACGAGTACAGGCTCGACCCCGGCCTCTACCAGCGGACGCTGCGGTTCAAGGCGCGCCTGTTCCCGTGGCTCACGTTCACCCCGCTCGTGACCATGGCCGCCTTCATCCTGGGGGGAGGGGCGCACACGCGGGTCCTTCCCGGCTGGGTGCATGGCAGCCTCTCCCTGCTGGCTCTCGCCATGAACCTGATCACCGCGCTCGTCGCGCTTCCGTGCATCGGCGACAACGTGGCCCTCATCGACGAAATCGACGAGGCGCTTCCCGAGGGCGCCGGCGAATAAGCCGGCCCAGGTGCCTTCCGGGCGCCTCGCCGTGCTGCAGGACATCGGGTACGCGGGACGAAGGGAGGGGGTGGCCTACGCGCCGCCCAGGACGATGGTCATGCCGGCGGAGAACTCCGTGAAATCCTGCGCGTCTCCGCCCCCCGCGGGGGAGTAAGAGTACTGGCGGGCCTCGAGACGGAAGCCCGCCCGCCTGCCTCCGAAGAAGCGGATGCCGGCTCCGTAGTTCGTGAGGAATCGATTCTCGTCGCCTATCAGGTCGGGGTTCGCGGTCAGGCCGAAGGTGCTGACGCTCACGATTCCCGCGCCGGCAGTCACGAAGGCCACCACACGGTCGCGCCGATGCAGGAAAATGTTGTACACGTAGTTGACATTGCCGGTGAGCAGGTCCGCCTTGAGCTCCCCGGTTTTGCTGTCACGCGTCGACACCGAGGAGAACCCGAACTCGACCATGTGGTGCTTCGACCAGTTGTAGCCGAACCTGAAGCCATAGGACATTTTGTCGTCGAGGCCGACCTTCTTATCGAAGGTCGTGAATCCGACCCAGGGGTTCAACTCCCATGCCTTCTCGCGGCTCTGGGCCCAGGCCGGGCCCCCAAGGCCCGCCGCGAGCACGCTCAGGAGGAGAATCGCCTTCACCAACGGTCGCCGCATTTCATCCCTCGATTCTGGTACCCGGATGACCGGATACATTTGCAGAAGGGCCCTCCGCTGTCAAGAACAAAGTGAGGGTCCGGGCGGGCCGGGTGCTGCTGGGACGCCGCACGTCCGGCTGCCCAGCGCCGGGGGCCGTTTCCGCTAGAATGGTTCGTACGGCGGGGGCGCGGGACGTGTCGATCAAGCGGGAGCCGCTCGAGATCCGGACGATCGTGAGGGTGCGCGGGGGGGACCGCGCCGAAGAGCCCGACTGGGTGGTCGTCGAGGAGCCTCTCGAGATACGGGTGGGGAACGAGCCGCTCGCGGTGATCATGCGCACCCCCGGCCAGGACATCGAGCTCGCCGCGGGGTTCGCGCTCACCGAGGGGGTGGTGGGGGCGGTCCGGGAGATCGTCACCATACGCCAGTGCGGTGCGACTCCGGACGCGGAGCTGAACATCGTGGATGTCGGCCTGTCCCCGGGCACGATCTTCGACGCCGACGCGATGCGGCGAAACCTCATGGCCAGCGCAGCGTGCGGGCTCTGCGGCAAGGCGTCGCTCGAGGCACTCGCCACGCGGGCACGCCCGAGCGAATCATCGCTCAGGGTGACCCCGCAGACACTCGAGGCCCTCCCCGACCGGATGCGCGCCGCGCAACCGAACTTCCATCGCACCGGGGCCCTCCACGCGGCGGCGCTCTTCCTTCCCGACGGCTCCCTTCTCGTCTGCCGCGAGGACGTGGGCCGGCACAACGCGGTCGACAAGACGATCGGCTGGGCGATCCTGCGCGACCAGCCGCTGCAGGGCGTCATCCTCGTGGTCTCCGGGCGCACGTCGTTCGAGATCCTGCAGAAGGCGGCAGTCGCGGGAATCCCGTTGGTCTGCGCGATCTCAGGCCCCACGACCCTGGCGATCGAGACCGCCCGCGCGTTCAACATCACGCTGGTGAATTTCCTCAGGGGAACCGCGATGAACATCGCGTCGTGTCCCGAGCGCGTCGGTCTTCCCTGAGACGCCGGCCGGATCGAGTAGAATCTCCGGACCGCGGGCAGAGCGAGGGATTTCGCGTCGCGGCGGGAGGAAATCGTGGGAGAGGCGGGCTACTACCAGCGTGGCTTCGGGCTGCGGGAGAAGATCCAGCCGACTCTACGTGCCGACTACCACAGCCGCATCGTCGATCGGATCAAGGAGGCGGGGTACATTTTCCAGCTCGGCGATCTGACAATCCTCCTGGCGCGGGAATTCGGTTTCTGCTACGGGGTCGACCGCGCGGTCGAATACGCCTACGAAACCCGCCAGCAATTCCCCGACCGCACCATCTACCTCACCGGCGAGATCATCCACAACCCCCACGTGAACGCCCGCCTGAAGGAGATGGGGATACGTTTCCTGCGCGAGGCGGACGGTCGGGGGGCGGGGCTCGAGGCGGTCGGCCCGCAGGACGTCGTCATCCTGCCGGCGTTCGGCGTGACCGTGGGGGAGATGGCCGCCCTGAAGGGAAAGGGCTGCGTCCTGGTCGACACGACCTGCGGCTCGGTGCTCAACGTCTGGAAAAACGTCGACCGCTTCTCGGCCAACGGCTTCACGGCGATCATCCACGGCAAGTACGTCCACGAGGAGACGCGGGCCACCGCCTCCCGCGCCCTGCAGTACCCCGGTGGACGATACCTGGTGGCGCGTGACCGCGAGGAAGCCGGGATCGTCTGCGGCTATGTCCGGAAGGGCGGCGACCCGCAGGCCTTCGTGTCCCGCTTCGCCGAGGCCTGCTCGCCGGGCTTCGACCCGGATCTCGATCTCGGGCACATCGGCCTCGCCAACCAGACCACCATGCTTTCCTCGGAGTCCCTGGAGATCCAGGAGATGCTCCGCGCGGCGCTCGTCGAGCGCTACGGGCCGGAGGAGCTGCCGCGGCGCTTCCGAGCCTTCGACACCATTTGCAGCGCCACGCAGGACCGGCAGGACGCGGTCCTCGGCCTCATCGAGCAGAAGCCCGACCTGATGGTGGTGATCGGCGGCTACAACAGCAGCAATACCACGCACCTCGCCGCCCTGGCGGCGAGAAGCGTTCCGGCCTATCACATCGAGGACGCCTCCCGCATCGAGTCCTCGGGCGCCATCCGCCACCGTCCCTACGGGGCGAAGACCGAGACGACGACACCTGGCTGGCTCCCCGCCGGGCCGGTCAAGGTCGGCCTCACTGCGGGCGCATCGACGCCGAACAACAAGATCGGGGAGGTGGTGGAGGCGTTGGCGGCGCTGCGCGGGCTCAAGGCGATCTAGTGCACGCCCCCCTGGGGCGTCTGTCCGCGCTCGACCTGGTGCAGCGCGATCTCCTCCCAGCGGCGATGGAGCATCCCGGTGAGGGCGCGGCAGCGCTCCACCACGTCGTCCATCGCCAGCAGGCCCTGCTTGATCTCGGGGTCCATCGCCAGATTCTGACAGAGGGTGTTGACCGCTACCGCGAAGGGGATGTCCCCGTCGAGCACGAGCGGAGGCACCGCCTGCCCCGCCGTCTCCTGGAGCAGGCCGGAGCAGGCAATCAGTAGCCGGCGCTTCTCCTCATCGGCCGCCGGGCCCTCCGAGGCGTTCCGTTCCTCGAGCACCCGCACCGCCGCAACGCGGTAGGGGCTGTCGCGCACGAATCCCAGGATCTCGACACGGGCCAGCCCCTTGAGCCGGATGTTGAACCGTCCGTCCGGCAGCGCGGCTTCGTCCTCGACGATCCCCGCGCAGGCCACCTGGTGGACCTCGGGGTTATCGTAGTACCGCGTCTCCCATCCCGGCTTCAGCTGGGCCACGGCCATGAGCCGATCGGCGGCGAGGACATCCCGGGTCATCCTCCGGTAGCGCGGCTCGAAGATGTGCAGCGGGAGCGTGGCGTGGGGGAACAGGGTCACGTTCGGCAGCGGGAAGACCGGGATCCTGCCGCGTGCGGCTAGGAGGCTTATTCCCTGCTCGAGATCGTCCACTATCGGCCCTCCTGAGCGTACGCACCCAAGCTTATGCCTTTCAGCCCGGCCGATCCACATGGGCCGCCGCCCCGGGAGCGCCGGGATGGACAAACCCGGCCCGGCCGCGCATTGTGCCGGGCCGCGGCGGTATGATACCGTCCGGTTTCGCTCGAGGGGACGCCAATGGGGCAGTACGATCGCCACGTCTTTGTCTGCACCGGCGGCGAGTACTGTCCCCTTGAAGGTTCCGGCGAGGTGCACCGTCTGCTGAAGGAGGGGGTCGCCGCCCGGGGGCTCAAGCGAAGCGTAAGGGTCAACAAGGCGGGATGCTTCGATCAATGCGGAAACGGCCCGATGGTCGTGGTTTACCCCGAAAACGTCTGGTATGGCCGGGTGACCCCCGAAAGGGCCGCCCGGATTATCGAGGAGCACCTGGTCCTGGGCCGGCCGCCGCGGGATCTCATCTACGAGGCCGCGCCCGGGCCGAACAAGAACCAGTCCAGGATGGCCGAGCTCAACGCCTTGCGGCCGGATCCCGAGCCGGAGCCTCTGGGCAAAACTTGAGGAGGCTGGTCTGATGTTGAAGCGTCCGTCCCCGTGGATGTCGGGCAGAGCCTGGGCCGGAGGGGCCGCGGGGGCCGGTCTGGCAGCAATTGCCTTGATGCTCTCCAATCCCCAGTCGTTCGTCAGGCCGCTCCTCGCTTCCTGCCTGGTCCTGGCAGGGTACCTCACGGGGGTCGTGACCGCCTGCGGGCGCCGCGCGGCGCGTGATCTGGCCTACATCCTGCGGCTCCGCGAGGAGCTTCGGCACAGCCAGAACCACATCATGGACAACGCCACCTGCCTGTCCCTGGGTGCCTACCTGGACGGTGCCTCCGAGGAGATCAAAGGGTCGCTGGCGCCGCTCACAGCAAGCGCGCAGGCGCTCTCCGGCGACCCGGCCCTCCCCGAGACGGCGCGACTCCGGGCCCTCGATCTGCGCGAGAAAGTCGAGGCCCTGGGTTCGCGGCTCCGCCACCTTGCGGGCTTTTCGCTCAGCCGGCCCGCGCGCGCTCCCTTCGGGATCAACACCCAGCTCCGGGAGGCGATCCATCTCTGCCGTCACCGGGCGGAGGAAAAGCAGATCGTCTTCGATGAGCGCTACGCCGTGGTCCCGCCGGTCTTCGGGCCGGCCGGCCGCATCCACCAGGCGATCCTCAACGTCATCGTCAACGCCATCGAGGCGATGCCGCACGGGGGGGGGACGATCGTCGTGGAGACCGCGCACGAAGGGGAGGAGGTGGTGGCCCGGGTGAGTGACGGCGGGATCGGCATCCGCCCCGAGCACTTGCCGCGCATCTTCGAGCCCTTCTTCACCACCAAGCCGGACAGGACCTCCGCCGGGCTCGGTCTCTGGGTCACCCACCGGATGGTGGACATGATAGGCGGCACGATCCAGGTCGCCAGCACGCCGCTCCAGGGGACCGAGATCACCCTGCGCTTTCCGCAGGCCGCGCCAATGCGCGCCGGTCGGGAGGGGACGACGCATCCTCCCGAGATCTCGCGCAACACCGCGGAGGAACGGGGCCGGCAGATCGCCTGAGGGATCAGGCGCCCCGTTTCGGCAGCATGCTCACCAGGACGTAGCCGGCGATCCGCGGGTTTTCCTTCAGGCGCCTCAGGGAGTACGCGTACCAGTTCGATCCGTACGGCACGTACACCCTGAGCCGGTGGCCCTCCCGGCGGATGAGCCCGCGCAGCTCCTCGTCGACCCCCAGAAGCATCTGGAACTCGTAGCTGCCGTGCGGCAGCCGCCGTCGGTCGATGCAACGCAGCGCCTCCCACACAAGCTCCTCGTCGTGCGTGGCGATGCCCACGTAGTGGCCCCGGTCCAGCATCTCCCCGAGCAGCGCCACGAAGTTCCGGTTGACGATTCGCCTGTCCTTGTAGGCGATCGATCGCGGCTCGACATAGATCCCCTTGCAGAGCCTGATGTTCGACCCCGGCGGCAGCGCGCGGAGGTCCGGGAGGCTCCGGCGCATGTAGGCCTGCAGGACGACCCCGACGTTCGAGAACCCCTCGTCCCTCAGGCGGCGGTACAGGTCGAGCGTCGCCGAGGTGCAGGTCGAGTCCTCCATGTCGATGCGGATGAAATTCCCGAGCTCGGCGGCCGCGCGCGCCAGCGTGCGCATGCTGCCGAGGCACTGCCCGGTGTCAATCTTCAACCCGAGCTGCGTCGCCTTGACTGAGATGTTCGCATCGAGCCGCTCGTCGCGGATCGTCCTGAGGGTGGCGAGGTATTCCTGCACCGCGCCCTCGACAAGCGACGCGCTGGTGACGCTCTCCCCCAGGACGTCCAGGGTGGCCATGCAGCCGCTGTCGTTGAGGGCGCGCACCACTCCGACGGCGGCGCGCAGGTTGTCCCCGGCGATATAACGGCTGGAGACGCGGCGCACGATGCCGCGGGGAACGAACGGAAGCGACCGCGACAGCAAGTAGTCAAACGCCGACATCGCGTACTCTCCAGGCCAGGAATCCGCACTCTACTCAACAGCCCGTCCCCTGTCAAAACGCCATCCGTGGAGGGCCCATCGTCACCAATAGTCGGCAGCGCCGCGCCCTGCGGAGGCCGGGCCGTCTGAGA
>JANMQK010000051.1:0-6176 GCA_031370485.1 Acidobacteriota bacterium
AGGGCGTACTGGTAGACCCAGCCGACACCGGTGGCGTCCGGGCCCATCTCGGTGCGCACGCCCTCCGGAAGCCGGGGGATGATCTTGCTGAGGTACTCCAGCGTGCGGCTTCGGGCCCAGTAGATGTCGGTTCCGTCCTGGAAGATGACGTAGACGTAGGAGAACCCGAAATCGGAGAAGCCGCGGATCGCCTTCACCTTCGGGGCGCCTAGCAGCGCGGTGATGATCGGGTAGGTGACCTGATCCTCGATGATGTCGGGGCTCCGGTCCCAGCGGGAGAAGACGATGACCTGCGTGTCGGAGAGATCGGGGATGGCGTCGAGCGGCACGTTGCGGATGGCATGGACCGCGAGCACGACCAGGACGGCCGTCAGGACGAGGACGATGAACTTGTTGCGGGCGGAGAACTCGATGATGCGCTCGATCATCGCGGCGCCTCGCCGGCCGGCGGGGCGGCCGTCGCCTTGAGCGCCGCCTTGAGCTTCGACTCGGAGTCGATGAGGAAATTCCCCGAGGTTACGACCCTCTCCCCCTCGCGCACCCCGTCGAGGATCTCGACCGCGTCCGGGAGACGAACTCCGAGGCGCACCTCGCGCGGCTCGAAGTAGCCGTCCTCCCCGGCGACGAAGACGAGATCGCGGGTCCCGGTCGACAGGACGGCGCTCGCCGGGACCGCCAGCCGCATGCCGAGATCGCCGTGCAATTCGACGTCGCCGTACATCTCCGGCTTCAGCGCCAGATCCGGGTTGGGGAATTCGAGCCGGATCTGGACCGTCCGGGTCGCTGCCTCGAGGGTCGGGTAAACCAGCGCCACCCTGCCCTCGTAGCGCCTGCCGGGGAGGTAGGCGAGGGTCACCGTCGCGGCCTGCCCCGCCTTCACGAAGGGGAGTTCGTATTCATACACCGAGGCGATCACCCAGACGCGCGACAGGTCGGCGATATCGAGAAGGTTCATGCCGGTCTCGATCTTCTCGCCCTGGGTCACGTGGCGCTCGAGGACGTATCCGGAGACGGGCGACTGCAATGCGATGGTTCGCGAGGTTTCCCCGGATGCCTCAAGGCGGTCGATCTGATCGGCCGTCAGGTCGTAGAGCAGAAGGCGCTGGCGACTGCTCCTGACCAGGTCCTCCGCCCGCCGCCGGGCCTCGGGCAGAGAGCCCTCCGCCACGCGGTCGCGCGCCCTTAAGGCGAGGAGGTGCTCCTCCTGCGTCGCGAGGAGTTCCGGACTGTAGATGCGCATCAGCGGCTGTCCCTGCCGGACCCTTTCTCCCGCGGCGTTGACCTCGAGGGTCTCGACCCAGCCCGCGACCTTGGTGTGGACATGCCGCAGCCGGGTCTCGTCCGCGGTCACCCGCCCCACGGCGCGAATGGTCCGCACCAACGGGGCCCGGAGTACAGGGTCGGTGCGCACGCCGATAAGCTGCTGCTTCCTGACGGGAATCCGGACGGCGGCGTGTCCTTCGACCTCCGGCGACTCTCCCGGCTCGTCGTCGACCTCGACCCGGACCATCTCCATCCCCATCGAATCCTTCCCGGGCCGGTCGGAGACCTCCGCGGGGTTCATCGTCGACCGGTAGATGACCCGCGCGGGGGTTGTGGGCTTTCCCGTGCCCGTTTCGTGTTCGATCGGCACCAGGCGCATCTGGCAGATGGGGCAGTCGCCGGGCCGGTCGGAGAGCATGGCGGGATGCATGGGACAGCGGTACTTTGCCGCCGCCGCATCGGCGGCTCCCGCCGCGGGGGCGGCGTCGCCGGTGCTGCGCGCCGCGCCGCGTTCGAAATACAGGTAGGCGGTCGCTGCGATCCCGATCAGGACGAGGACGGCCGCGATGAGGCCGCGGGAGCGTCTAGCGATCGGAGACATCACGTCCTCCTTCCGGCCCCGGGGCGCCCGGCACCGGGATCAGCTCGCGCGCCACGAGCGGCTCAAGCGCCGCCAGGGCCCGGACCCGATCCGCCTCCTGCGACGCGAGGTCGATCCGAGCGCCGAGCAGCGTCGTGAGGTCGCCGAGCAGATCGAGAAACGCGACCCGCCCGACGCCGTAGGAGGCCTGCGCCGACTCGAGGGCGCTCTCCGCCTGCGGGATCACGCCTTGGGCGAAAATCGTGACCAGCCGATCGGCCCTCGCGAAGCGGGAGACGATCTCGCGGACCTCGGCGCGGGTGCGAATCTGCATGGCGGCGAGATCGTGCCGCGCGGCCAGCAGGCGCGCATCGGACTGAAGCACGCCCTGCGCCTGCTTCCTGCCACGGTGGAGGGGAAGCCTCAGTCCGAACATCGCCATGACCATCGGGTCGAGGCCGTCGCGGTTCATGTAGGCGGCCGACCACAGAAAATCCGGCTTCATCTCCAGCCGCGCGAGGCGGGCACCCGCCTCGTCGCGCCGCAGGGCGGCCTCGAGCCCGGCCACCCCCGGCGATGCCAGGACGGCTGCCTGCGCCAACTCCTCCGGGTCGCCCGGCGGCGCGACCTCCGGCAGGGCGGCCGCCGGTCCGACGGGGACGTCCTCGAACCGCCCCACCAAGGCGTTCAGACGGACCGCGGCGGAGCGCCGGTCCTGCGCCACCCTGGCCTGCTCCGCCTCCAGCCTCAGAATCTCGGTCTGGGCCTTGAGCACGGTCTCTTGGATTCCTTCCCCCACCTCGTATCGGCGCCGGGCCGCTTCCGCCAGCGATCCGAGTACCAGCCGTGTCTCCTCGAGGACGGCCGCCGTCCGATCCAGGCGATAGAGGTCGGCATAGGCGCTCTTGACCTCCGCGGCGATCTCCAGCCGGGTACGTTCGAATTCACGGCCCGCGGCGTCCGCATCGGCTGCGGCCATCCGTCCCCTCAGCCCGAGCTTTCCGGGGTACGGTACCTCCTGGCGCCAGGAGAGCGCCAGTGTTGTCATGTCACTCTCGCCGAGCGTGAAGCGCGACACCCCGTCGTTCGTGTAGCTGACGGCGACCTCCGGATCGGGAGGGGTCTGGACCTGCGAAGGGACGTATCCGGATGCCGCTCGACGCGCCGCCGAGGCGAGCAGAGCCGGATTGCCCGCCTCCGCCTCGCGCAGGAGGGCGCCAAGATCGGCAGGCCGGACCTCCGGCGCCGGTTGCGCCGGAAGAGCGAACGCAAAGGACATGAAAAGAACAAGAATGCTGAAACGCTTCATGGTGCCACCTCGACCCTGCGGGTCCCGGCCGATCACGGGCCAGGCGGGCAGTGGGTCAGCGAAATGTATCGATTCGGATGGGCGGTCGGAAGTCGGAGTGGAGGGAGTCTAACGCAGGATCGCGGCGTTCAGGATGTAGAGAGGCACATGGTCGACGCTTCCAGGCTCGTGCGCGGCCCGGGAGACCCGGACGAGCACAGCGATCCTGGGTGCGGCCGCATGGGGAGATTCACAGGGTAGTGAGCCGCCGCCGTCCCGCGCCGGCTTCGTGATACCCGTTTCGAGAGCCTGGGATGGATCGGCGGCCTGCGCGGGCTGGCCGGCGCAGCAGGGCGCCACCAGCATTCCGGCGGGGCACCGGGCTGTGGAGTTGCAGCAGGGCATTGACGGGGCCTCGGCTCGCGGGCAGAAGGCGGCGGCCGTCTGCAGCGAGAGAACCGCCGCCAAGGCCAGCGCCACTGCTTTTCCCTTTGGCATGTGGGAATTATAAGCTCGCGCCCTCCCCCGGAGCAAGGCCGGGGGAGGATCGCGCGGAGGGGGGGACAGACCGGGCCGGCCGGGGGAGTTGACCCGGGGGCCCAGACGGTAGCGGCGGCGGTACCTTTCTGGTATCCTCTGCCGCCCTCGGGGAGGAGGTTGGAGGCGGAGATGGAACGAAACGGCCCCCGGAGGGGGCCGTGGGTTGGTGTGGCATGTGAAATCAACGAGTTTTGGCGGAAGACCCGTATCACAAGGAGGCAGAACACGACCATGAAGCGAACCTGGTCCCTCGTCATCGTTGTTGCGCTTGTTTCAGTTGTCGCGATTGCGTGCGGCCAGCCACCGCAGGAAGACGTCAAGGCTGCCCAGGCCGAGATGGAAAAGGCCCGCCAGGCCCAGGCGGACAAATGGGCACCGACCGAGTTCGGAGCGGCCGATCAGGCGATGAGCGCCGCCCAGGCTGAGATCGCGGCCCAGAACGAGAAGTGGATGAAGAACTACGACAAGGCCAAGGAGCTGCTGGCCAAGTCGAAGGAAGAGGCCTCCAAGGCGGCCGAAGCCGCGGTGGCCAACAAGGAGCAGTCGAAGAAGGATGCCGAGGCAGCGCTGGCCGCGGCCGACTCCTCTCTCCAGGCGGCGGACGCCAGCCTCAAGACGGCGCCGGTCACCAAGGACTCCAAGGCTGACCTGCAGCTCTTCAAGAACGATCTTTCCACTCTTCACGGGACGCTGGATACCGCCCGCCAGGCGTTCTCGACCGAGGACTACAAAAGCGCGCTGGACAGCGCCGGGTCGGTGAAGGAAAGGGCGACGGCAATCGTCGACCAGATCGCGGCCGCCAAGCAGAAGAAGGCGGCCAAGGGGATGAGGAAGTAGCCGGTTGCCTGCGGGACCCGGCCCGGAGAATCCGGGCCGGGTCCCATGGTATTGGCCCGCGCCATGACGCGGTCCTCGTGAGTCCGTCCGCCCTCGATCCCGTAACGCCACCCCGATCCGGCAGGAGTCGTCTGGCTGCTCCGGCCCTCACGGTCATGGTTGCGGCCTGCCTCTTCCTGGCGGGCTGCCGCCCGCCGCCCCAGGACCTGGTCGCGGAGACGGAGCGGGTGCTGCGCCGGGCCGGAGACGCCGCAAACCAGGCGCGTCCCCCGGAGGCTTGTGTCGCGGCGCGGGCGGCCCTCCTCCACGCGCAGGCGGAGATCAGCCTGCAGGGAAAAAGATCGGGGTTGTCACGCGACTACAGTGAAGCCGGAGCGCTGGCGGGGGAGGCGATGCGACAGGCGCACCGCTGCGAGGAGCACGCGAGGGCGCGCGCCGAGCTGCTGCACGACCGCGCGGCGCGGCTGCTCGAGGATCTCGAGGGCTGGATCGGGAGGGCTCGCTCCCTGGCGCGCCAGGCGCCGGCGCGCGTCGAAGTCGCCAGCGAGCTTCTCAAGTCGGAGATCGCGCTCGGAGAGGCGCGCGCCAGCTTCCAGAAGGAGCAGTATGAGCGATCGGAGGAGGCCGTGACCCGCGGTCGGCTCGGGGTATCCAGGGTTATCGCCGATATCACGGCCGACCTGGAAGCGTTCCGAACCGGCCCGGGCAGGGCGATCTGGCGCCGCTGGGTCGAGGAGACCCTCGAGGACAGCGAGCGCGACAACGAGGTCGTCATCATCGTCGACAAGCTTCGCAGGCAGCTCCTGGTGATGCGCGGCCGGGAGGAGCTTGCCTCCTACGCGGTGGAGCTCGGAGCGGGAGGCATCGAGATCAAGACGCGCGCCGGGGACGACGCCACGCCCGAAGGGCGCTACCGTGTCACCGAGGTGCGTGGTCCGGGGCGGACGCGGTTCTACCGGGCGCTGATGCTGGACTATCCCAACGCCGACGACAGGGCCAGGTACCGCAAGCTGAAGCGGGCCGGACGGCTGCACCCGCAGCAGGGCATCGGAGGCCTGATAGAGATCCACGGCATGGGGGGCCGCGGCCAGGACTGGACCGAGGGATGCGTGGCGCTGGAGGACGATGACATGGACGACCTCGTACCCAAGGTCAGCGTGGGAACCGCGGTGACGATCGTCGGCACGGTGCCGGACGGGGCCATCCCGTGAGCGGCCGCCGGGGGATGGCGGCGGGCGTGGCGGCGCTTCTGGCGGCTGCGGCGCTCGCCTGGTGGATGGGGCGGCCGGAGCGACCCCCGGCGCCCGACCCGACGCCGCTCGACGCCTCGGGAGAGCGCTCCCTCGGGACGCTCCGTGCCCGCGCACGGGCCCTCGAGAGCAGGACCGCCGCTCTGCGGCCCGGCAGGACCTACGTCGTAATCGACACCGGGCGCAACCTCCTGACATTGTTCCAGAACGGCAAGGAGATTCTGAAGGCGACCTGTTCCACCGGGAGCGGCCGCGCCCTGGCGGACCCGGTGCGACGCAGGAAATGGGTCTTTGACACCCCGAGAGGGGAGTTCGTCATCCTCAAGAAATATCCGAATCCCGTCTGGATCAAGCCGGACTGGGCGTTCCTGGAGGTGGGCGAGCCGATCCCGGGAAGACTCGCCGAGCGGCTCGCGCC
>JANMQK010000082.1:0-9546 GCA_031370485.1 Acidobacteriota bacterium
GAAAGCCGAGTCTCCATCAGAGCGAATAGACGCGAGAATCGAGGATCTGGGCGACTGGAGGGGCGAGATGCTCTCCCGGCTCCGCGCCCTGATCAAAGAGGCAGACCCTGAAGCGGCCGAGGAGTGGAAGTGGAGAGGGACTCCAGTCTGGTCGCACAAGGGGCTGATCTGCACCGGCGAGACGTACAAGAATGTCGTGAAGATGACCTTCGCCAAGGGAGCCTCCCTGAAGGACCCTTCAGGCCTCTTCAATTCCAGTCTAGAAGGCAACGTCAGGCGCGCCATCGACTTCCACGAAGGCGACAAGGTGGACGGGGAGGCTCTGAAGGCTCTCATTCGGGCCGCCGTGGCCTTGAACAAGTCTTCAGCCCGCGGCTAGTCCGCAGGGTCGACCCGCTCCCTTGCACCGAGATCGGCTCTTCAGAGTTCAGCCGCCGCCCCGACGACCCAGGCGAAAGACTCGCAGTCAACGCCCACTGCAAGGAGCCGCCCAACAAGGGCTTGCAGCCGACGGTCGTCTCCCTTGGCGCTTGAAAGGCCGGCATCGGTCGGGCGCGCGGGCTCCCGCCGGGGACGCCCGGTATCGTGCCCCGGACGGGCCGCGTTGGCGCGGCACGTGCTGCTATAATGCCGGCCGGAAGCCTCGCGGAACACGGTTTTCCCAGAGGGATGACGCGCGCGTGTCTGTGGAGACGCCTACGGCTCTTTCGCCTCAGAACCTCGAGATCCGGGACAACTTCGACGCCATAGCACCGCGCTACGACCTGACCAACCGGGTCATCAGCCTCGGCATCGACCTGCATTGGCGGCGGATGGCGGTGCGCGCGCTCGCGGGCCTTCCGCGCGAGGGCGTCGTCCTCGATCTCGCCTGCGGCACGTGCGACATGGCGCTCGAGTTGCTGCGGCAGCGCCGGGCCGCGCGGGTCGTCGGTGTGGACCTGAGCCGGACGATGCTTGGACTGGCGCGCCGCAAGATGGCGGCGCGTGACGGCGCTCCCGCTCCCCCGGTTGACCTGGTCAACGCGCCGGCCGAGGCGCTGCCGTTCCGGGACGGCTCGTTCGACGGCGTGACGATCGCCTTCGGCATTCGGAATGTCCCGGATTTCAGGACCGGGCTCCGGGAGATGCGCCGGGTCCTGCGCCCCGGCGGCCGCGCCTGCGTGCTCGAGTTTTCGGCACCGCCGTCGAGGGCCCTCTGGAAGATCTACAACTACTATTTCTTCCGTATCCTGCCGCGCATTGGCGGGCTGCTGACCGGGCGGGAGGCGGCCTACCGCTACCTCACCGAGTCGGTGGCGAGATTCCCTGACGCGCCGGCCTTCAGCGCTGCCATGCGTGACGCCGGGTTCCGCGGTGTCGAGTGCCGCCGGCTGATCGGGGGCATCGTCTGCATCCACACGGGCGAAAGACCGTGAGGGGGGTCGCGCCGTGAAGTCTCTGTTCGCGGATCGGATCGGCGGCATGGCGCAGTCGGACATCCGCCGGATGTCTATCGAGTGCGCCCGGGTCGAGGGGATCAACCTGGGACAGGGGATCTGCGACCAGCCGATCGAGCCTCTCATCAAGGAGGCCGCGATCCGGGCGATCAAGGAAGACCGCTCGACCTACACCCGGCTCGACGGCATCGACGAGCTGCGGCGGCGGATCGCGAAGAAGATGCGCGATTACAACCGCGTCCCGTGCGACCCCGACGGGGAGGTGGTGGTCAATGTCGGCTCGACCGGGTCGTTCGTCACGGCCTGCCTGGCGTTCGTGAACCCCGGGGACGAGGTCATCCTCTTCACCCCGTTCTACGGTTACCACCTGCACATCCTGAAACTGTGCGGCGCGGTGCTCAAGTACGTTCCCTTGAAGGCTCCCGACTGGGGCTACGACCGCAAGGCGCTCGAGGCGGCCTTTTCCCCCCGCACGAAGTTCATCCTGGTGAACACCCCCGTGAACCCCTGCGGCAAGGTTTTCACCCGGGACGAGCTGGGCCACATCGCCTCTCTGTGCGTGAAGCACGACGCGCTCTGCGTCACGGACGAGATTTACGAGTACATCCTCAATGACGGGCGCGAGCACATCAGTCCCGCGTCGCTTCCCGGGATGGAAGACCGCACCATCACGATCAGCGGTTTCTCGAAGACCTACGCCATGACCGGTTGGCGCCTCGGCTACACCGTGGCGCGGCGGCGGCTCGCCGAGACGATGGCGGTGCTCAACGACCTGATAAACGTCTGCGCCCCCGCGCCGCTGCAGCACGCCGTCGTCGCCGCCTTCGACCTGCCGGAGTCCTATTACGCCCGGATGCGCGCCGATTACCAGAAAAAGCGCGACATGATCGTCGAGGCCTGCCGCGACGCCGGCATGACCCCCTACGTCCCGCAGGGCGCCTATTACCTTCTGGCTGACATCGGCGCCCTGGGGTTCGAGGACGACCAGGACGCGGCCCGGCAGATCCTGGACCGCTGCGGTGTCGCGGTCATCCCGGGAGGCTCGTTCTACCCGGATCCAAAGCAGGGGCGCACACAGATCCGACTGTGCTATGCGAAGACGATGAAGGACCTCGAGGAGGCCTGCCGCCGGCTCAGGTCTCTGAAGCCCGTCACGACCCGGAGCCGCACGCCCTGAGCGCACGCCCTAAGGAGACCCGGATGGCAAGCCAGATGTTTACGACCAAGCCGCTTCGCATGCTTCTCGACGAGATGGCGGGAGAGCACCGACTCAGGCGGGTCCTGGGACCCGTCTCCCTCACCAGCCTCGGGGTGGGCGCCATCATCGGGACCGGGATATTCGTCCTGACCGGCATCGCGGCGCACGACAAGACGGGGCCCGCGCTGATGCTGTCGTTCGTCGTCTCCGGGATCGCCTGCATCTTCGCGGCGCTCTGCTACGCCGAGTTCGCCGCGATGGTCCCGGTCGCCGGGTCGGCCTACACCTATGCCTATGCCACGCTCGGCGAGCTGTTCGCCTGGATCATCGGGTGGGACCTGCTTCTCGAATACGCCGTCGCCTCCTCGACCGTCGCCCACGGCTGGTCCCACTATTTCCAGGACTTCATCTCGCAAGAGTTTCTCGTCAAGCTCGGCGTGCGCCTGCCGCACGTGCTGAGCAACGCGCCGTTCGACTTCGATCCCGCCACGGGACACCTGGCGCTAACCGGAACGTGGATCGACCTTCCGGCCATCGTCATCACCCTGATCATCACGGCGGTGCTGGTCATCGGCATCCGGGAGAGCGCGGGTTTCAACGCCGGCATGGTGATCTTCAAGCTGGCGATCGTGGCGTTCGTGATTGTCGTGGGAGCGTTCTACGTCAACCCCGCGAACTGGGTTCCCTTCGCGCCCTACGGCCTGACCGGGCTCTCCTTCTTCGGGAAGACGGTGATGGGCCAGCATGGCATGGCGGGCGAGCCGCTCGGGATGCTGGCGGGCGCCGCCATTATCTTCTTCGCCAACATCGGCTTCGACTCGGTCTCGACCCACTCGGAGGAGGCGAAAAACCCGCAGCGCGACGTGCCGATCGGCATCATCGTGTCGCTCGTCCTGTGCACGGTGCTCTACATCGCGGTGGCCGCGGTCATCACGGGAATGGTGCCGTACGACAAGATCAACATCGACGCGCCGGTGTCGGACGCCTTCCGCCAGGTCGGCCTCCCGTGGGCGCGCTTCCTGATAGCCCTGGGCGCCATCACCGGGATCACGTCGGTGCTGCTCGTCATGATGCTCAGCCAGGCGCGGATCCTGCTGGCCATGGCGCGCGACGGCCTGCTGCCCGAGAGCTTCTTCGGGGCGGTCCACGAGAAGTTCCGCACGCCGCACAAGGCGACCATCCTCACCGGCGCCTTCGTCGCGACGGTGGCGGCGCTCGTGCCGCTGCGGGTGCTGGCGGATCTCGTCAACATCGGGACTCTGCTCGCCTTCGTGATCGTCTGCGCCGCGGTCCTGATCATGCGGCGGACGAACCCGGACGCCAAGCGCCCCTTCCGCGCCCCGTTCGTGCCGTTCGTCCCGATCATGGGCATCCTTCTCTGCATCCTCCTGATGTTCTCCCTGCCCTCGGAGAACTGGCTGCGGCTCGGGATCTGGCTGGCGCTCGGCATGGTGATTTACTTCCTGTACGGCCGTCGGCACAGTGTCATGGCGAAGCACATGGCCCACGAGATCGCCCGCCACGGCGTCTCGCCCGCCGACAGCCTGGTCACCCACATCGAGAAACCACCCGACGACCGCCCCCGGGGCGGGAGCGCGTAGCAGCTGCGCCCCTGGTCAGGGTTCCGGCGATGCCGGGTCGACGCGCTCGAAATGCGAGTAGAGAGCGACGTTCCGCTTGTGGATCGACTTGACGAGGATGCGGGCGTCGGTCAGCACCTCGAACCTTCGCGGCAGCCAGACATCCTCCCCGACCGGCTGGCTTTCCAGCCGCACCTTGAGGCTGTAGACCTTGGCCAGGGAGAAAACCAGCGGGACGGGCCGCACCGTGGCGGCCTCGGCGCGCGCGAGGTGGGAACCCACGGCGGTGATCCAGAGGCTTCCTGCCATCGCCGCCGTCACCTTTCCCGAGAGGCCCTTCTGCGTCGCCTTCGCCTGCGGGAAGAAATCGACCCGGTGACAGGCCACTCCCTCCACACTCTCCTTGCCCGCGTAACGGTAGCCCGAAAGGTGAAGGAGCAGGGCGAGCGTGTAGCCGTCGGGCGCTTCACCTCGCCCGGTGTCGGCTCCCTGCCATCGATACGCAACAGCGTCTCGTCGAACTGCTCGAATCCGGGAGTCACGAGGGACTCGAGGGTCTCCGTCTCCCACGCCCGATCGGCGTCGTCCAGGATCTCCCGCGTGGTATCGCGAAGGAAGCGGTAGCGCGCCCAGGCCAGCGTGTCTGCCTTCTGCGCCGCCTTAGCCAGTTCGAGGATGGACTCGAGATCGTCCGGGGCATCTCCCGCCACCCCGGCCGATGGAGCAAACGCGGCGAATACGAGCATGAGAGCCCCCGACACGCCCAGCGTCGCGCCCACGGCCGCGACGTTGGCCGAGGAGCACGCCGCGGTCAAGCGATCCGCAGTCGACCGCGCCCTTCCCGGCGGGCGCGGGGCACGGCGCTCCGGTGCGTGATGGCGTCACCTGATGGATGGTGGTAGTCTTCCCGCGCCGTGGATCACATGCGCCTCCCGCAGTCATCCTCCCGACGGAAAACGCGCTCTCTGGCCTTGCTTATCCTTCTGTCGCCGATGGCACTCGCCGGACTGGATTCCCCCGGCCCGCTCGCCGCGGAATCGAGCGTCACAGGGGAAGGGGGAATCGGAATGGCGCTGTCGCGCGCCGCGACCGAAAGTGGAGAAATCCCCGAGGATCTCCGCAGCCCCTCCCCCACGATGCCCGTCTATCTGCTGGTTCCTGTCGGGACGGCGGACCTCGACCAGCCCGGGCGGCTGGAACCCGTTCTGGATGCTGCGGCCGGCCGGGGGCTCGTGGTCGTGGCGCGCGTACTCGAGGAAACCTGGCCCTCGACCGCCCAGGGGGCCGATGCTGTCAAGACCTGGGTTGACCGGGTGGGCGCTTTCGCGCGGCGGGCCGGCCCGCGTGTGGCAGCCTACCAGGTGTTCGAGGCGCCGGCAGGAGGATTGGCCGCGCGTGACTACGCTTTCCTCCTCAAAAGCGTCGTCGTGCTTCTTCGCTCGGCGCGCCCTGGCGTGGGCGTCCTCCTGGGTGCGCTTCCTCCCGGTGACACGGCCTGGGCCGAGGCGCTGCTCACGGGCGACCTGCCGCTCTACTTTGACATCCTGGCGGCACGCGATGCGGCCTCGCTTCCGTTCGTCACCGACGTCGGCTCCCGGCTGGCGCCGCGGGCCCCGGTCTGGGTCGCCGGCGCGGCGATTGACCCCCGGTCTCCGGCGGCCTCGATCGCCTGGGCGTACCTCGAGGCGATCGCCGCCGGGGCCAGGAACGTCCTGTTCGCCGCCGTCCAGGAAGCACCCGAGGGCTCGGCGGCGCAGCCCTGGTCCACCGGAGCGCAGCTTGTCCGCCTGCGTGAACTCTTCCCTCCGGGACTGTCGTCGACCACGGAGGCGGCGCTGCCGTTCGACGCGCCCGAGGGGCCTGCGCGCCGGCTGGCCTTCTTCGATCCCGGCCGCCAGGAGGGGGCGCTCGCATACCGTGCCGTGCTCGGCGAGGGTAGGGCCGCTGACGAGGGCGCCGCGGCCGCCCCGCCCACGGACATGATCCGAATGGCAGTGCGGTCGCCGCTTGAGTACGTGGACCTCATCGATCCGCTCGGCGGGGCCTCACGGCGCATCGCCGTGAACGTTCGCCGCGGAGCGGTACTCGCCGTGGCTCTGCGCAACGAGTATTACGTCCTGAAGTACCGCTTCATGGCCGCCCCGCCCACGGCGCAGGCGCAGGTCGGCGCCACGACCGAGCTGACGGCCGAGGAGATCATCGCGCGCGAGCGCGTCACCCAGGCGGCTCAGGACGCCCGGCTCAAGCACTACGAGGCCGACGTCACGATCGCCATCCACTACCGCATCACCGGGCTCAACGAGTCGGTCGACGTGGTGACCGAGAACCGGCTCTTCGTTCACGAGGGGGTCAAGGACTACGAGCAGACGGAGATGTTCGTGAATGGCGCCCGCTGGAGGGGCAAATCGCCCCCCTACCTGCCGTTTCTCCAGCCCGAGAAGGTCAAGGAGCTGCCGCTCGACATTGCGCTCGACGAAGCGTACCGCTACACGCTCGACGGCCGCGAGCGGGTCGACGGGCACGACTGCTACGTCCTGTCGTTCGAGCCGAAGACGGCCGAGAGGAGCCTGTACCAGGGACGGGTCTACATCGACTCGGTTCTATTCAATCGGGTCAAGATGGACGCCGTGCAGAACGGCCTGCAGGACCCTCTGCGATCGAACCAGGTGGTGTTCCATCTCAGCCCGGTTCCCTCCGACGGGGGGGAGTTCTGGCTCCCCGTCTCGGTGTCGGGGCAGATGATCTTCGAGGTCCTGGGCCAGAACCTGGTGGTCGAGCGCGAGGCGACCTACGCAAATTTCATCATCAACCGGGAAGGGTTTCGCGGCCGCGTGGCCGATTCTCACGCATCGGGCCGTCCTCTCTTCCGCGAGACGGACGAGGGCTACTACGGCCTCGAGATCCGCGACGGACAGGAGCGTCTCACGACCGCCAGCACACCGCGCAACGTCTTCCTTGTGATGGGCGCCAATGTCGGCTTCGGAGGGAGCCCCGGCCTTCCCTTCGCCGGCGTCAATTTCTTCGACTTCGACTTCAAGGGGACCGGCACGCAGTTCGACCTCGCGTGGGCCGGACCGTTCGCCGACATCTCCTGGACGATTCCCAACCTGGGCGACCGCCCGATCGAGCGGCGGCCCCTGGCGCTGACGTTTCAGGGGAGCTTCAACGCCCTGTCGCGGCGTGACAAGATCGCCCGCGAATCGGGGACCAACTCGGGCGAGACGTTGAACACCTACCGCCAGTCGGTGCGCGCCGCGCTGGCGATCCCGATGGGGCATTTCGCGAAATGGACGGTGGAAGGGCGCGCTTCCTGGGCCCGGTTTACCCCTGCGAAAGAAACCGCGGACGACTTCGACCTGCCCCAATCGATGATCGAGAGCACCGCGCTCCTCCGGCTGGAATACGACCGGATCGGGTACATCATGGGCGCGTGGGGCGAGGCCGGGCGGCGCAGCCACTGGGATCCGTGGGGTCTGCCGGGCGCGCCCTTCAGCACCGACGATGGCACCTTCACCCGCCTGGGGGTCGATCTCACGAAATCGTTCTACTTCGGCGCATTCCGCAAGGTGAGCCTCACCGCGCAGGGGTTCGACGGGCGGGGTCTCGATCGCTTCTCGCGCTTCGAGTTGGGAGACTTCCGCTCGGCGCGGGTGCATGGGTTCAACGGTTCGGGAATCCATTTCGATCGCGGGCTCGTGACGCGCGCCGCCTACAATTTCACCCTGCGCGACACGGTGCGGATCGGCGTCAATCTCGAGCAGGGATGGATCCAGAGTGTGGACGATTTCGGCGCCGGGTACGAGAGGGTCGCGGGGGCCGACGTGGGGTTCCAGTTCTCCGGACCCTGGAGCACGCTCGCCAACGTGACCGTCAGCCGTGGGATCTCTTCAACGATACCGGGCAAGGGGGGCGGGGGAGGAGACATACGCGTCGTATTCTTCCGCACCTTCAACCGCTGGGGCCGCCAGGAGAAAATCCCGGACCTGCCGCGCTAGGCCAGCTTCCGCAGTCGGAGCCGGAGGGGGGGAGCGCCTCAGTCCGCGATCCGCGACAGCAACGGGACCCGCTCGGCGATCTGCGCGCCGATGGTCTCGCGTGTGCCGGGCGGCAGTGCGAAGCCGGCGGCCCAGAGGGTCGCGGCGAGCATCACGATAACACCCAGGTGGTGTGTCAGCGACGATACCGTCTGGACGCTCTCCGGCCCCAGGAGCCCGAACTGGTAGAACAGCTGCGTCCAGTCGTGCTCCCCTCCTCCGACCAGCTCCAGCCGCATCTCACGCGCGTCGGCCATGTAGGTAGCCACGTTGATGAGGCTCTCCCCCAGCCACCAGGAGCAGAGGGCGGCGGCAAACGGGTGCCGCTTGACCAGGAAGTAACCGACCAGGAGGAGCGGGATGAAGAGCTGCATGATCGTTCCGCCGAGGATGTGGAGCGTCTGGCCGAAGGGCATCAGGAAGATGTGACCCGCCTCGTGGAAGGCGAGATTCACCCAGTCGAGGAAAAAAAACGGACTGTCCGTCCGCGCGATCCCGAAGGTCAGGACGAGCATGACGAGCGCGGGGAGGAGGCGGAGCCAGGAGGCTCCCGGGACAGGCTTTCGGGGCAGGCCGTCAATCGTCACGCTCTCAAGATGGGGAGCGCGGGGCGGCGCGTCAAGGGTCAGGGACCGGCCGCGCGACCCGGCGCCGCGTTTCCCTCCGGGAATTCGCATGCTATACAGGATGGCTCACGAAGGAGGGTCCCGCATGTCCCGCACGCTCGCGTTTGCCCTGTCCGACACGTCGCGCCCTGATGGAGCCGCCTGGCCCCGGTGAACCGACCCGGTCGGGGCCGATCCCGCGACTCCGGCGGACGACGACCTGCTCGACGCCTACTCCCTGACGGTCACACGGGCGGTGGAACGAGTCAGCGCTTCGGTCGTCAACATCGACGTCACGCAGGGCGCGGACACGCCGGGTGGCGGCCCGCCCCGCGGCAGGCGGGGGGAGGGAGGAAGCGGCTCGGGGTTCATCTTTACGCCCGACGGCTTCATCCTGACCAACAGCCACTTCGTGCACGGCGCCGGCGCCATCGGCGTCACGCTACAGGATGGACGCCGGCTCGCCGCCGGGCTGGTCGGGGACGAATCCGGACACCGAATCGCCATCGGGAACCCGTACGGGTTCCAGTGCTCGGTGACGGCCGGCGTCGTCAGCGCTCTCGGCCGGTCGCTGCGCTCGCGCTCCGGCCGGCTGATAGACGACATCATCCAGACCGACACCGCCCTCAACCCGGGGAACTCGGGCGGCCCGCTCGTGAACTCGCACGGGGAAGTCATCGGCGTGAATACGGC
>JANMQK010000119.1:0-4510 GCA_031370485.1 Acidobacteriota bacterium
ACCTGCGCAACCTTCGGAGCGATCGAACAGCCGACGATCTGGGGGTGCTGCCGCCGCCGCGGCGCGAAGCGACCTACCGCCGCCACGGGTCGTTCGTTCGGCTCGGCCAGGAGCTGATGCCCGGCTCTTTGAATCTCCAGGCGACCTATGGCAGGGAAGGGCGGAACTACAACCGCTGCTTCGACGAGCGTGACAGCGAGATGCCGTTCGGAGAAATCGAGGTCGGTTGGCAGCCGTGGGGTGAACAGCGGCTCCGGATCCGCGTGTCCTTCCGCCGCGAGGATCTGCATGCCGGGGGCAACCTGCCCGGGACGATCTTCTTCACCGAGGATGACATTTCCAGCCGGCGGGACATCTGGGGCCTGGACGCGCGGTTCCGATGGGGAAGGAAGGGACGGCGCAAGACGATCAGCGCCGGCTACGAGAAGGAGCGCCGGAATTACTCAACCGGGAACGTCAACGATATCTTTCATTTCGACCGCGAAGACCGGCGGAGCATCACGACACTCGGCCTGCGTCTCGAGCTGACCGACGGCTGGTTCCTGGCCGCTCTGGGGCAGCGTGAGTCGAACCGGACGCGGTTCCCCTTTGCCACGGGCAGCACGCTTCCGGAGGAAGCCACCAGTTTCGACGAAAACCTGTACCAGGTAGGTTTCGGCTACGACTTCGGGATTGCCGGCGGGCGCGGATCGGGCCCGGCGTCCGGACGCTCATCGGAGTAGCCTGCCGTTCTTTTTGCGCCCGATCGCAGAGGCGTGGGGATCCGAGGTGGGGGAGTGCCACATGGACGGCTCTGAGAAGGAGACCACGGCCCCCGGGACGATTCCCCTGTTCGAGCACGTCCAGATGCGGAAGCTTCTGAGGCGCGTCGACCCCGGGGAGATCCCGCCGTCCGAGGAGCTGTGCACCGCCGCGCAGCTGGAGGAACGTCTCGACTCCGCCCGGGAACCTTCCTTCTCCGTGATCGCCGTCGGCGACATCATGCTGGGCGGTCGCGCCGCGGGGGCGCTGGAGCGACGGGGCATCGACTATCCCTTCGAGGCGGTCCTCCCGCTTCTCAAGAGGGCCTGCATCGTGCTGGGAAACCTCGAAGGCCCGCTCGCCCGCAGATCCACCAGGACGGCACGGAACTACTCCTACAAGGTGGACCCGGAGCTGGCGGCCGCGCTCTCACGCGCGGGGGTCAACGTGCTGAATCTCGCCAACAACCATGCCCTCGATTGCGGGCGCGACGGTGTCCTGGAGACGATCGAAGCGCTCGGATCCGCCGGGCTTGCGGTGATCGGGGCGGGCGTCGATCGGACGGCGGCGCACCGGCCTGCGGTCCGGCAGGCGGGTCGGTGGCGCGTGGGTCTTCTCGGCTACTACTGGAACGGCCGGTACGCCGCCACCTCCGACCTTCCGGGGACCGCGGTGGACGACCCGGAGGCCTTGGAGAGCGACATCGCGGCGCTTCGCGACCGGGCGGATCGGATTGTCGTGACGTTTCACTGGGGGGTTCCCTATGAGCGTGAGCCTGCCGCCGAGACCCAGGCGAAGGCCCGGTTCGCCGTGGACTGTGGCGCGGACGCGGTCATCGGGCACCACCCGCACATCGTCCAGCCGTTCGAGATCTACCGGGGTCGCCCGATCTTCTACAGCGTGGGGAATTTCCTGTTCGGTTCACGAAACAGTCATGCGGAAGGGCTCCTGGTAGGAATCCGCTTCGAGGAGACCGAAACCGTCGTGTCCGCCTATCCGCTGTACGTGAAGAACCGGGATCCCCGCGTTGACTACCAGGCGAAGATACTGAGGGGCGCCGGCGCCGAGCGTGTCCTGCGAAGGCTGGCGTCCATTTCGGGGTCCTCGGGGTCATCCCTGGAGATAACTGCCGGACGGGGGGCGCTCCATCTCCAGCGATCGGGGCGCCATCCCGATCCGTGAGACCGGAAGGGCCGGCCTGGGAAACGCTCTCCTTCTACTTCAGGTTCACGGTGGCGGGTTTCCCGGGGGATGTCGTCACGGAGCCCTGCCAGGCGCGTCCGTCGGGGGCGGCGGCGCGGACGGTCCAGGTCCCTGGCGGCAGCGTGCGAAACTCGGAGCCGTCGGCGTCGATCGACCATTCCTCCGAGGGCTGGGCCGACCAGGAGAGGGTCCTGAAGGGGCGGCCTCGATCGTCGGCGATGGTCAGCGTCGCCGAGAGGGCGCTGCCTTTCAAGTCCGGCACCTGCACCTCCAGGGAACAAGGAGGGGGCAGGGCCACGGAGAGCGGGGGACCGGGAGCGGTCGCCTGGATGATCGCCGTCGCGGCCCCCGCGGCGGCGATCACGATGTCCCAGGACCCCGCGGGCACGCTCGAGAGCCGGACTTCCCCGTTCTCACGGGTGGGGAAATTCCCCTGGCTCACCACGTGCCCCGCCGCATCGAGGACGGCAGCGCGGACGGAATCGGGGAAGCCTCCGGCGGGGAGGAGCACAGTCAGAGTGAGCCCCTCGGTCCGCGACATTTCGATTCGCAGATTGTCCCTGTCGGTGCCGTTCTCGACGGACACCTCGAGGCTCGCGGCGGCGTACCCCTCCTTCGTGAGCGCCGCGGTCCAGGACCCGTTCGACACGTTCCCCATCTCGAAGCGGCCGTTCTGATCGGTCACCCCCATATGCGCCTGGAAGACGCTGTTCAGGTGGGGACCCGCCTGCTTCAGGGAAACCTGCACCGCCGGCAGCGGCTGCCTGTTTCCCGCGTCGAGGACGAGGCCGGCGACCCGGGCCGTCGGCACCCGGACCTCGATATCGCGGCTGCCCTCGAGATCGACCGGCTCGGAGTGCACGACCCCCAGGTCCCACTGACGGAAAATCAGATCGTAATTCCCGGCTTGCAGCCCCTCGATCCGGAAAGCGCCGTTGCCGTCGCTCGAGCCTCCTCCCGCCATGCTGCCTGTCTTGGCCTGGACGAAAATCGTGGCGCCCTTGAGTGGAGCATCGCCCAGGAAGACCTTCCCGGAGAGGACCACCCCCTGCCCGAACTCCAGGTCGAGACCCGCCTCCGTCGTCCCCTTCGCGATCTCCACCTTGCCTGCGGTCTGCCGGCCGGTTCCCGACAGCGTCGCGACGACCCGGTACTCACCTTCTCCCAGGTCGCCGACGCGGTATCTTCCGCCGTGGTCTACGCCAACCGGTTCCCAAGAGGCTCCCGGTCCCTCCGCCCGGATCCGGACCAGCGGGTAGTCGGCCGGCGGCAGACCGATGACCCTCCCCGAAATCGCGGCGGATGGATCGAGACGCACCTGCACGCCCACAACAGGCTCACCCGCGACCTTGATCGGCGTTTCACCGCGGTAGGGGGCGTAGCCCTTTGCCGCGGCCCGAATGAGGTACTCGCCGTCCCTGATCCCCTTCAGCTGGAAGGCGCCGTCGGGGGTCGATTCCGTTGACGATCCGGTCCAGGATTCGTTTGTCGTGAGCAGCGTCACCGAGGCGTTGGCCACGGGAGAGCCGGAGGAGTCGATGACCTGGCCCGAGATCGTCCTCCCTCCCTCGAACCGGAAGTCGAGGGTGTTGGTCCCGGGCTTGATCTCGAGATCCCTGACGGCGCGCCCGTGGTCCTCGTAGGTCGCCTCGAAGGAGGCAGGTCCGGGCGCGAGCCCTTCGAGACGGTAGATGCCCGCGCCGTCGGTTACCGCGGCCGTCGCATCGGTCGGCATGAAGGGAACCGCGCTGCGGGTGACGGCTCTTACCGATGCGCCGATGCACGGGCGGTCCTCTTCATCGAGCACGCGACCCGAGACCGCCGCTCCGGGAGCGAGAGCGAGCTTCAGGCCTTCGACGTCCTGCCCCTTCGGGATCTCGATCCCTTCAATCTTGGTCTCCTGGAAACCCGAAGCGACGGCACTCAGTTTGACTTTCCCCGGCTCCTCGTACTCGAAGAGGAAATTCCCGCCGTCGTCGGTCGTGGTGTCGTGCGTGTTGAGGTAGGTGAACATCGACCCGCCTCCGCCGCCCTGACCGAGGCGTGTCAGTTTCACCTGTGCGCCGCCGACCGGTTCTCCGCCCGAGTCGGTCACCCGCCCGGAGACCCTCGAAGATGCCTGCAACGCGATCGCGAGTGGTTCGAGGCGGGGCACCTCCACTCCCGGCTCCTTCTGCGTGACGTAACCGGTTCGCATGAAGGTCATGTCGGCCCTGGAGCCGCGCCGCAGGTCCCCGACCTCGAACCATCCGTCCTGAGCCGTGAGCGCGTCGGGCTTTCTGTTCTCCGCGGCCGGCCCGACGAGGATGCTGCCGCCCCCCGAGCGCACCCAAATCTCAACCGCTGTGATCGGTTGTCCGGCGCCGTCGCGGACCACCCCACGGATTCTCTCCCCCTTCTCCAGCGTGAATCCGCCAAGGTCCAAAGGCTCGGCCCCCTCCTCAATCACATAGGCGTCGGAACGATTCGTTGCGAAGCCGTGGAGGTGGATCTCGAGGTCGAAGGTGCCCGCGGGGACATGCGTGATCGCGAACCGGCCGGAGGCGTCGGTCGCTTCCTTCAGATC
>JANMQK010000100.1:0-3452 GCA_031370485.1 Acidobacteriota bacterium
CCCGCCGAGGCCGCGTAGTAGAGCTCGACCGGGCGGCGCGGCTCGCTTCCGGTGAAGGCGATCGAGCCGTCCTTCCCGACGTTCACGTCCACCCAGAACGACCACGACGGGCTCACCTCGTCCAGGTCCAGCCGCCGCGCCCGGCCCTCGAGGGGCTGGAGCCAGAGCGCCGTGCGGTTGCGGTCGTTGCCCCCGACCAGGAGTGTCTTGCCGTCGGGCATCCAGATCGAACGGAACAGGCACCGGTCGATCCCGCGGGTGAGGATGTCGCCCATCCCCCCCGAGGCCGGGGCCACGCCGATCTCGTTCACGTTGTTCTGATCGGAGTCGCGTGGCAGCCAGAAGGCGATGCGCGAGCCGTCGGGAGAGAACGACGGGTAGCTCTCGAGCTTCTTCCTGCCGCTGAGCGCCCGGACGGAACCGGTCCCGACGTCGAGGATCCGGATCGAGACGAGATCGGAATCGCCGGTGTGCGGGGTCTCCTGCCGGGCAAAGGCCAGCGACGCGCCGTCCGGCGACCAGGAAAGAGGCGAGGCCGGAGGGCCCGGCGGCGCGCTCACCGGTAGGCTCCACGCCCCCGAGGTCAGGCGCCGCGGCTTGCCGCCGTCCGCCCCGACCAGCCAGATGTGCGAGGGAGTGGGCGCGGCCTGCACGAACAAGTCGTCGTTCCCTACCTCGAAGGCGTCGTCGTGCTTTTCGATGGCCTCCTTGTTCGGGGCCTCGTCCGCCGTCACGTAGGCGATCTCACTTCCCCCGGGGCGCCAGGCATACTGCTGCACCCCGTCGGGCGCGTCGGTGATCGCCCGGGCGTCGCCGCCCGCCATCGGCAGGACATGGATCTGGAACCTTTCCTTCTTCTCCGGCCCCACCTTGGCCAGAAACGCCAGCGATTCACCAGACGGGGAATAGCGTGGCTGCGCGACCCCCTTGCGGTCGAAGGTCAGCGGCCGCCGGGCGCCGGTGGCGATGTCCACCGCGACCAGCTCGCTCTGGAAACGGTTGCTCTCGTAGTCCGGACGCGACACGACCACGACAATCGTCCGCCCGTCGGGCGCTATCTGCGGATCCGACACCCGCGTGATCTTTGCCAGGTCGGCGAGCTCGAACCGCTTCGGGGCGGCCTGCGCCTCCGACGGCATGAGGAACGCTCCGCCGAGCAGGGCCGCCAGCAGGGCCGCGCCGCGCATCTTCCGGAAACTCCCTGTCATGTGGTGCCGTCTCATGGGTGTCTCTCTCCTGATGTCGATGGATTGGGCATTTCGCGCGGATTCTATCATCCCGACCGGCGGGTACGAGCCGGCCGGCCCTCCCTGGGACGAGTACATGAGCGATCCGGGCACCACACCCGAGCCCGGGTTGATCACCCACATCTACCTTCCGATCCGCTAGGGCGGGGGGGCCGGGGCCTCCCGGCGCTCGAAGACAGCGGTCGTGCCGTCGGCCCCCCACAGGCGCCACTCGGGGCTGTCCCGCATCTTCGCGGCCAGGAGACAGCCGGGAGGCAGCAAGGCCAGTTGGACGCCATCCTCCCGCAGGCCGCGCTCCCAGCCGTCGAGCGCCAGTTGGAACGCGACATAGCGCTCGAATACCGCGTCACCGCGCATGTCCCAGCGGCCGTCGACGTACGGCCGCGCCTCCGGCCAGGAAAGCGTGAGATAACCGCCCCACTCGGCCGGAGTCAGAACCGGCCCCTTCGGGGCGACGCCGTCCGCCTTCAGCCTCTGAAGCATCGCAACCGGGAACCGGCCGGGATCGTAGCCGGACTCCGGCAGCCCTCCCCGGGCGACATGAAGGGTCAGAAGCGCGGCCACGAGCATGAAGAGCCCTCCGCCGCAGCGCAGTTCCCGCGCGCGGAGGGTCTCGAGGAACGCGCATGTCTCTTTGTCCGCGAGCCGGCGCGCGAGCGCCGAGAAGCCGTCGGCCATCACGAGCGCCCCGAAGACGACCATCACTTCGACGTGCCGGACGGCGCTCGCGGCCATCACCGTGCTCATGGCGAAGGCCAGCAGGGCGCCCGCCCCGAAGAGACGGGGCCCGCGGCGCTTCGGCCCCCCCCTGCCGGGCCGCCGCGCCAGGACGCCGCACAGAAGCCCGGCGAGAGCGATGAAAAGAAACACGAAGAACGGCCCTCCGGCGCGTGCGTTCACGAACGGGGACTGGAACTCGGTGGTCGCCTGGAGCGCTTCGCCCCGCACGGTGAAAAACGCCAGCAGGTGCGCCGGTAGCCGCCAGCCGTAGGGGTTGACGAGGACCGCGATCGCCGCCCCGCCCGAGGCCGCCGCCAGGGGAACGAGCAGGTTCCGCGCCCGTGCGGACTCGGGGGGAAGGGCGTCCCTACGGAATCCCCATGGCCGCGCGTCAATCAGCAGCCCCGCCCCGTAACACGCGAGAGTCCCGAAGGCGACCAGGAATCCCCCGTGGACGTTCGCCCACACGAGAAGAAGCGGCGGCACGGCGAGCAGCCACCGCGCCGGGCGCCTCCCGCTCGTCACCTCCTCGAGCAGGATGGCGAGCATGACCAGGAACAGGACCGTCACGAGATGCGGCCGCGCCACCCAGTGCGTGGACGCGGTGCCCGCGGCCGCGGCCACGACACAAAACGAAACCAGGGCGTCGTCACCGCGCCGCACCAGAAACCGGTAGAGCAGGACATGGATGCCGGCGATGAGAAGCGCCGCGGCCGCCACGAGCCCCGCCCAGCCATTGGCGCGGTACACGAGCGCCATTCCCACGCCGGCCAGCCATTCGTGCGCGAACCACGCGCGCCCCGGAGCGGTCGCCGAGAAGGGGTCGGTTGCGGGGACCTCGTGGTGCTCGAGGACCCAGAGTCCCGTGGCGACATGCGTGGCGACGTCGCCGTCGGTGAAGAGGCTGCTGCGGCCGGCGAGGACGACCATGCCGATCAGGAAGACTGCGACCAGGTCGCCGAGCGTCGGGCTCAGGAGGCGCCGGGCCCGCCCGGCCGCGCCCGGAAGTGGCGCCTTCGTGGATGCTCCTTCCATGACCGCTCCCTGGAGAACTCCCCCATTATGGGCCGGAGGGCCGGGTGGCGAACCGGCGTTCGCCGGGCAGGCCGGGAGGGCCGGTTGACGCGGCCTGGCCGCCCGGCTATGCTCCGGGCTCCGGAAATACACAGAGAGGAGAACCAGGTGACGACCTCGGCGCGCACTTCCACCCCCTCGAACGGCTTTTCAAAGGAACGACTCCTGTCCTTCGCGGCCTCCGAGCGCCAGCGCTTCGAGGCGGCGCTTCGAGGCCTGGTCGAGATTCCGACGGTGTCGAGCGATCCCGACCGGAAGCAGGACATGGTGAAGGGCGCCTCGTTCGCCGCGGACCTCATCCGCTCGCTCGGCGGCGAGGCCCGTGTCGTCCCGACCAAGGGGCACCCGATGATCCTGGGCCAGTTCGGGCGCGACGCGTCGCGCCCCACGATCACCGTGTACAACCATCTC
>JANMQK010000160.1:0-4188 GCA_031370485.1 Acidobacteriota bacterium
GAGCAGCGCCGCCACCACACCGAACCGCTCCATGATCGGCCGCACGAGGAGGAGCTGCACGCCGAAGGCGACGATTCCGGCGGCCAGGCGGAGCCGAGCCAGGAACACGACCATGGCGCCCGCGTCCGACCCGTGCGCAAGCTTCAAGGCGAGGTCGAGCTGGTAGTCGGCGATGTTGCTCGAGAGCGCGACCACGATCGCGATGGCCCCGAGGGTGACGAGAAGCGGCGAGGCCAGAAGCTCGCGCAGGTCGTGCCGCGCTCCTCCCGTGGGCTGCTCCGGGGCGCGGCGGACTGGGACGGTCTCGTGGACGACCGGGTAGCGCCGCGTGATCCTCCCCACCACCCATGCGCAACCGAGCAGGCTGGCCAGAACCACCAGCATGAGGTTCTCCGGCCGCACCGCACTGGCGTACCGCGCCAGGAAGGCGCCGAACGCGATGTTGGCGATGGTGCTCCCGCCGGAGATGGGGCCGAACAGCCGTTTCGCCTCCCGCGGGTTGAAGAGATCCCCGGCCAGGGTCCAGAAGAGGATCATCGCGACGCCGCCCGCCACGTCGAAGAGGACGACGATCCCCAGGAGGAGCCCGAGAGTCCCGCCGAGGGGGGTCGCCACGAGGAGCCGCGCCAGAAGCACCGCCGCCGCGGCAGTGCCCAAGGTGAGCCACATCAGGCGGTCGTGGGGGACACGCGCCGCGGCGCGGGTGTAGGCGGTCACCGCGGCGATCATCGCGAGCGGCGGGAGTATGAACCGCAATGGAATCGCCGACGGGGGGAGCGAGGAAAGGAACAGCGCGCGCCCGGCGAGTTGCCCCGTGATGACGACGCCGCCGACCGCCAGGAGGGACATCAGCAGCATCAGGAGGACGCGCTCTCCCTCCCCGGGCTGCACCGGGAGAAGCGCGGCAAGTCCGCGAGATCCTGTCGGCCGGGTCATCCGTGAGGGCACTCCCGCCTGAGCCGCCGGCGAAATGGCTCCGGCGGGCGGGAAGTATACAAGGGATGGTGTGGCGCAGGTGGTGGACGACCGATTGCCACCTACAAAGAAAAAGCCCCGCCGTAGCGGGGCCTGGGACCAAGGATCAGCGGTTGCCCTGCGATCACTGGCCCCCGTTGGCTGCAATGTCCCAGGTGAAGATGACGCCATTGAACTGGTATGTGAACCTCGCAAAATTCAAAGAGATGTTCTCCGTCGGCGTGGTCTTTCTATCGCTGGTGTCTCCCGTGGAATAGGAGCTGACCAGGACATCCGTCAGCGTGATGAGGATCGGTCCGTCCTGAAGACTTACAGTAGGGATGTGGGTTCCCGCGGCCACCGCCTCGAGGAACTTGGGAGATTGCGAGTCGGTGGCGCGCGTGAAGGAAAGGTCCTGAAAATTCGCCTTGCCTGCGCTGCCGCCGCCGGTGACTCTGCCGGTATTCGAGGCGCCCCACGACCAGGCCAGTACGGGCGACTGCCCGAACCCCGCCCTTGGCACGCTAAGTGTAATGGCATCAGCGGGACGCGACGGCGCGGGCACCGCCGCCGGCACGGCTGGCGAGACGCCATCAGCAGCAACGGCGAGTGTCGTTGAGACCAACCCAAGCACGAGGGATGCGGCAGCGAGCGACTTGGTGATAGTCAACAGGACTCCTTCATATGCGGTTGAACCGCGCATCAGACTTGCGAAGACAGCGAATCAACCTACTTGAGAATCATTGAAAGATCAAGTTAGTCTCAATGGACCGCGCCGGGTGTTGTTTGCCACGTCCACCACGTTCCCGCCGCCGCCTCCGCACGAAACATCGGCGAAACAAGCCGCGTGGTGCCTCCGGGCGGGCAGCACGCTGACGAACAGGGTTGCCAGCGTTTCGGATCTGCCTGATACTTCCTGGCCCTCACAATACGACTTGAAGCCCGCGTGCGCCGCGACAGGACGCCGGCGCTTTCGACAAGGAGGATTCTGATGTCATCCGATCCGAAGACATCCAAAGGCCCTTCTCCGGAGCTGGTGTTCGAAACCCTGTCCGCCTATCAGCGGACGGCGGCGCTGCGTGCCGCCATCGAGATCGACCTGTTCCAGGCGATCGGCGAGGGGCCGGGGGACGTGGCCTCGATCGCCCGGCGCTGCGAGGCCTCCGAGCGTGGGATCCGCATCCTGTGCGACTTTCTCACGGTCATCGGGCTCCTGGACAAGAAGGAAAGCCGGTACCGCCACACCGAGAGCAGCGCGATGTTCCTCGACCCGCGATCGCCGGCCTGCGTCGCGTCGACGGCGCGGTTCATGGGAAACCCGATGCTGCGTGAGCCGTTCGACCGACTCGCCGAGATCGTCCGGGCCGGGCACACGGTGCTTCCGGGAGAGGGGTCGGTGGAGCCCGAGAATCCTGCCTGGGTGGAGTTCGCCCACAGCATGGCCCCGATGATGGCCCCGATGGCCGGGCCGCTCGGCACGATCGTGGTGCACGGCATGAAAGACCCCGTCTCCGTCCTCGACATCGCGGCGGGGCACGGCCTGTTCGGCATCGAGGTGGCGAAGCAGAATCCCGGCGCCCGCATCATCGCCGTTGACTGGGCCCCGGTTCTCGAGGTCGCGCGCGCCAACGCCCGCAAGGCCGGGGTCCAGGATCGTTACGAGACGCGCCCCGGCAGCGCCTTCGAGGTCGACTATGGCGGCCCGCACGACATCGCGCTGCTGACCAATTTCCTGCATCATTTCGATCCGCCCACCTGCACCGGGCTTCTGAAGAAGGTGCGTGCCTCGCTCAGGCGCGGCGGCCGTGTCGCCGCGCTGGAGTTCGTTCCCAACGAGGATCGGATCTCGCCCCCCCGGGCGGCCTCGTTCAGCCTGACGATGCTGGCGACGACCCGGGCCGGCGATGCCTACACCCTCAAGGAGATCGAGACAATGTACAAGGCGGCCGGGTTCGCCGACGTCACCGGCCATCCCGTCCCCGCCGGGCCCCACACCGTGGTGCTCGGGAGCGCGGTCTGAGCGCACACGCCGGCGCATGGGCGAAACAAGCTGCGTGGCCCGGTGCGCGAGGGGAGTGCTACCGGCGTGCGGGGGGCCTGCTGGAGGGCGGCCGGGTCTCCGCCTTGGCCGCGGCGGATGGCGGAGGCCCGGATGGGGGAGGCGGTTGCAGGGTGATCGGCAGGGTCGTCTTCGCGGCGTGTTCGAGCTCCTCGAAGAAGGTCTTCACCGCCGGGTAGTCGGAGGCGGGAAGCATATATGGAACGTCGAGCGTCAGGCTGGCAGTGATGTCGCGGGCAGCGGCCGGGCCGGGCGTGGCGGCGGGCTGCAGGATGGTTACTTCCATGCGGAACGCCAGGCCGCGGGGACCGGATCGCTCCATGGGCGCCGGCAGATCACCAGGGGTCGCTCCGTCCGGAAGGGGCCAGGTCAGCTTCAAGTTGGTGCGACCCCCTTCGAGCCAGAGCGGCTGGCTCCGCGCCGGCTCGATGAACGGGTTGCGGAACAGCGCGGCGGGGGGGAAGGCGGGAAGCTCAACCGCATGGCCGCTCCCGGCGGCCTGGCCGGACGACGGGGGCCGATCGACGGCGGGCTTCCACGGGACCCGCATGTCGAAGGTCAGAGACTCTTCCCCGGCATCGTCGGGATTGATGTCGGGCGGAGTCCCGGCCCAAGAGGCGGCGGTCCAGCGCTGCGCCCAGCGCGCGAAGGTGTCGTGCCGCAGTTGCGCGGGCGCCTGGGTTGCCGGCGGGCTGGCGTGATCGGCCGGGACGAGCTGGCCCCTGACCCGGGCCGCGGCGTTTCCGCGCAGGGTCGTCTTGAGCGCCAGATCGACCTCCGGCGCGTCCGGCGCGTCCGGCGCATAGGCTGCTCGCAGGTCGATGTCCGTCGTGTCGTTCACCCACAGGTCAAGCGGCAGTTTTCCGAGGCGCCAGCTCGAGCCCGTCGTTTCCGGCTGTGAAAAGGCCAGGGAACCGGCGTACGCGGCCGGCAGCGACCCGAAGCTCGCCGACCGATCGCCGGGCGTGAGATAAAGCGGCGTCTCTCCTGGTGGCCCCGCCTCGAGCAGCCAGGCAGTCTCGAAGGGGTCGACGCGGCCCACGATCGGATGAAACGGCAGGTCGAGCCGGCTGAGCGCCAGGACAAACCGTGTCCGGATTCCGGCGCTGTTCAGCAGGCCGGCCGCGTAGAAAGCCAGGTCACGCGGCGACCCCCGGCCGTCCTTGCGAAGGGCC
>JANMQK010000173.1:0-1979 GCA_031370485.1 Acidobacteriota bacterium
CCTTCGCCTACCGGGTGCGCCGCGCGTGACCCGCGTGATGCGATAGACTCCGAGGAGATAACAACTCTCTTACCGGTGGAAGCGCGTGGCGTTATCGGTTCGCTCCAAAGGGGATGTCCGCATCATCGAGCTCGAGGGGGAATTCACCCTCGGGCGCGGCGGCCTCGGCCATCCCCTTGACCTGCAAGGACACGCGATGCCGGATCTGGGCGGGACGTTGCGGAGCCTGCTGAGTCAGGGGTGCAGGCGGATCGTGCTGGATCTCGGAAAGGTCACCTTCCTGGACAGCGAGGGTCTGAGTCAGCTCATCGTGTGCCGGAAGCGCACCCTGGATGAGGGCGGGGACATTGTCCTTCTGCGCCCCACCGGCAGGGTGCGCGGGCTTCTCGACACGCTCGGCCTGACGCGCGTCTTCAGGGTCCTCGACGACGAGTCGGAAGCGCTGGCGTCCTTCAGCAGCTAGAAGGCGCGCCTCCTTCCGCCTGTGGGAAGCTGGCTCGGGCAGCGACGCATCGATCGGACACGACTCTCCGAGCGCCGCGGTGACCCGAGCATGGAGATCCAGGACGCCGGGATGCGGCGGGCGGGCGGGGAGATCACCGACACGCTCATCGGCCGCGGTGGGGAGTTGCCGCGGTTAGGGGCGGCGCGCGTCGTGTCGGTGACCCTCGATCCGGACTCACGCGCCGCCACCGGGTCCAGGGCCCCCGCCGCCGGGCTGACTTGAGGCCGGCAGGGCCGATCGGTACAAACCTCCCAGCGCAGACCCGACGGGACTCCGGGCTTCCCACTCTCGATTGGCCCCGGGCCAACCCCGAGCTGCGGGCCTCAGGCACCCCGCGCTGACCCTGGACGCTACCCGCAGCCCTGTGAAAGGTCCTATCCTTCCCTTTCGACCTTGACGGCGGGCGGTATTACGGGTAAGTGATATCTAAGTTTTCAGGCATTTCCCCGGGATTTGCTCGTGGCGAACCAGATCCGGTGGTGGCTGACCGGGACGAAGGTGCCGTTTTGGATGACGAGCCCAATCCCGGGGTCCTCCCTCGGACCGACCCGCGCGCCGAGGTAGCCGCGATCGGCAGCCTCGAATCGACCGCCCATCTCCTGGCGCAGGTGCGCGCCGGGGACGGGGCGGCCCGCGATCGGCTGGTGCGGCGCTACCTGGCCCCGCTGCGGCGCTGGGCGCACGGGCGGCTGCCTGCCCGGGCCCGCGACCTCCTCGACACCGACGACCTCGTGCAGGTCACCCTCCTCAAAGCGTTGGATCACGTGAAGGGGTTCGAGCCCCGGCGGGAGGGGGCGTTCCTGGCCTACCTGCGGCGCATGGTGCTGAACCAGGTGCTGGACGAAATCCGGCGCGCGCGCAGGCAGCCCGGCCGGCAGGAGATGCCGGAGGAGATCGCCGAGGTCGGTCCCTCCCCGCTCGAGAAAGTGCTCGGCAGGGAGGCGCTCGACAAGTACGAAACGGCGCTCGCGGCTCTGCCGGAGGATCAACGGGAGGCGATCGTGATGCGGATCGAGCTCGGCTTCACTCACCAGCAGGTGGCCGAGGCGCTGGGCAGCCCCTCGGGGAACGCGGCGCGGATGCTCGTGGCGCGGGGACTGGTCCGACTGGCGGAGGTGATGCATGAACGACGATAAGAGCCGCACACTCCTGCGCCTCGCCGAGGCGATTTCCGACGGGGCCCCCGTCGACTGGGACGCCGAGGGGGCGGCCGACCGCGACCTCGGCGCGCGTCTGAAGCCATTCCGCCTGCTCGAGGCGGTGGCGACCGCTCATCGCGACCTGCACCCGCCTGAGGGGCGCTCCGGCGCTGCGGCCGGCGCGGCTCCGGGGGGCGTCACCGACGCAGGGCCCGCCACCGCCCTCCAGACGACGTCCACGGCGGAGGACCGGAGCGCCGGCGCCGCGGGCTCCGCCGGATCCGTGACCTGGGGCCACCTCAGGATCATCGAGAAGATCGGCCAGGGCGCCTTTG
>JANMQK010000192.1:0-5195 GCA_031370485.1 Acidobacteriota bacterium
AGACGATTCTGGTGCGGACCGGCCGGATTCGGCCCGTCCGATGGTCAGTCGGCTCGCCCGGCGCGGGGGTCGGCGGGAAGTTCCGGGATCGGCACGAAGCACCTGGGCAGACGGCGCAGCAGTCCAAGGCCGACCACCAGCCGCCGGCCGTCCTCGAAGCCGCCATCGAGCCGCCTGTCGTCATCGGACGAACGGGAGGAGGCGCGCTCCGCCACCCGGCGCGGGCCGGCGAGGTCCAGTGCGAGCATCTCGGGGCAGCCATCGATGGTCGTCGCCTTGGCCGCCTCGACCCCGCGGGCAAACCCGGCGAGGTAGTCCGGGTCGGGACTCATGCCGCTGGCGATCTCGGAGGTCGCCTCGAGGGCCCTGTCGAGCCGCGCCTGGACGAGATCGTTCTGCTGGCGTGCTTTCCAGGCGGCGTGCGCCGCCAGGGTCCGATTGTAGTCGGCCGGGTAGGGATCGCGGACGCGGCGGTTCCAGGCCCGAGAACGCCGCGCATCCTGGGCGGTAGGATAGCGCTCCAGCACGTCGGCCACCGCTCGTTCGATTCCCGCGATGTCATCGCCGCGCACCATCTCCCGCGGCACCTCGATATCCATCTCGACACGGCAGCCCGCCTCGTCGAGCAGGGTGAACGGCCCGTCGTGGCGCGACAGGAGCAGCGGCTCGGCGAGGGAGAGGCGCAGCTCGAGCCGTGCCCGTTTCGCGTCGACCTTGTCAACCTTGGCCAGCTCGCCGGGCGCGAACCGGACGCGCCCGCGGCTGCTGACCAACCTGCCATTGATGTCGTTGTCGTTGTAGGCGCCCAGGCAGTCGGAATAAGTTTCCACCATCGTGACGACCCAGGCACCCCGCCACCGGCCCTCGAGGGTCCGGTCGAGATCGGCAGCCAAGGACGGAACGCACAGGGCCAGCCAGGCCGTGGCGACCGCGAGGATGCGCTTCATCGAGGACCCCCTTCGCAAGGGCGGACCGCACCTTCCGGCCGGCCGATGCTCCGGAGTTGAACTTAAGGCTGCATCCCGGGGGAGTCAACCGCGCCGGGCCGCGCGGGCGCTATTCGTTGCCCTTGTACTTGAACGACACCTTCACCTTGGCACGGTAGGCGCGAACCTTCCCGTTCTCGACTTTCAGGTCGAGCTCAGTGACCCTGGCGATACGCAGGTCCCGCAGGCTCTTGGATGCCGTGGCGACCGCGGCGGCCGCCGCCTTCTCCCACGATTCGGTGCTGCTGCCCACGAGCTCGATGATCTTGTAGACGCTCTCCGGCATCGCGTTCTCCTCTCGCCCCGCAGGGCCTGACGGCCGCGCCGACGGCGGTGCCGACGGGCCGGACGCAGCATCATACCGTGCCGGGGCGCGTGGCGGAGAGCGGCGTGCGGACAAGCCGGGAGGACGGCGGGCCCGCGCCGGTTTTGACAAAGCCCGACCCCTTACCTATCATCAAGTGACCGGACCATCCAGACCGGCACGACGGCCTTTGTTCCCGAGGATATCCGCGCGATGGCGAGCTTTGGCGAAACACTCAAGCGCGAGCGCGAGACACGCAACATCTCGCTACGCGAGGTCGCGAGCGCCACCAGGATCAACCTCCGCTACATCGAGGCTCTCGAGGAGAACCGCTTCGAGATCCTGCCGGGGGGCGTGTTCAACAAGGGATTTGTCCGCGCCTGCGCGAACCACCTGGGTCTTGACGGCGAAGCGATGGTAGGACACTACCTGCGGGAGGTCGCCCAGCGCTCGGCGCCGGGGATCGCCGTTCCCGCAGCCGCCCAGCCCGCGCCCGTCCCGGCTGTGGCGGCCCCGGCCGCTTCCGCCCCCGGCGCCGCCCGGCCGGCCGTTTTTTCCATCGCGCCTGCACAGCCCGCGGTTCTGCCGCCGGCCCCCTCACAACCCATGGCGGCTCCTCACACCGCCGCTCCCCCTTCTGCCGCCCGCGTGATGGAGCATTCGAGATCCCCGACCATCACGTTCGCGACCGAGGAGCCCCCTCCGCCCAGGAGATCGCGCGGACTTCTCGTGGCGCTGGCGGCCGTCGCGGCCGCGAGCCTCATCCCCCTCGCGTTCAAAATTTTCTCAGCCCCGGAAGGCTCCTCGGGGCTGGAGACTCTCCCGGCGTGGCCGGAGACGACGCGCGAGGCCTCGGAGAGAGCGCCCGCCGCGCCTCCGCTCGCGGGTTTTGAAGCCCCGGAGGCGGTCGGGGCGACCCGAACCCCCGAGCCGGCGGCCGCCGCCGAGGAGAAGGGCTGGCTCCGCCCCGAACCGGTTCCCCCGGCGCCCACGAACGCGGCGCCATCCGGGGAGAGACACCTTCCCGCGGTGAAGGCCGCGCCCGCGCCGACGAGGACCAGGCCCTCCCAGTCGTCCCCCCCCGGGACCACGTCGCTCGCCGGGGCGGAGCCCCCGCGGCCGGCGCCGGCGACCGCCACACCCGCACAGACCGTTTCAGCCGACACGGCCGGACCGCGGGCGGGAACCGATCGCGATGCGGAGAGCCCTCCGGTCGTCAGGCGTGCGGTCCCCGCCCCGGCGCTCGCGGCGGGTGGCCCCGCGGCCCGGCCGCATCCGGGAACCCCGGGCGCCGCCGCCCCGCAGCCGGAGACGATGTCCGTGCAGATCGAATCGACCAGGAGGTCCTGGGTCTACCTGTTCTGCGACTCGAGAGAGGTCATCGATCGCAACATGCTCCCCGGCGAATCGCTGAGATTCGACTGCCTGAGCGTGATACGGGTGAGCGCCCGCGACGCCGGCGCCGTTCGCCTGGCGATCAACGGGGCCCGCTGCATGCCTCTGGGTGATGACGGGGCCGAGGTGTACGGCTACACCATCCGGATCGACGATTTCCGCCTGATATGCCCGCGGCGCGTCCCGGCCGGCGGCGGCCGGCCTTGAGCCGTCCGGCCAAGGGCCTCTCCCGGGCGGAGCCGATCGATGCCTGTGAGTGACGGGGGAAGACGCAGGCGACCCCGGATCCCTCGGCTCCTCCCGGTCCGATTCGGCACCGAGGCCCGGATGCACAATGGCACCGTCCTCGACATCTCCGAAGGCGGGCTGCGGATCAAGAGCGGGGACTCCTTCCCCGCCCGATCCCTCCTGTCGGTGTTCGTCAAGTTCCCCCGCCAGACCTTCCGGCTGCACGCCCGCGTCGAGTGGGCCGGAGATCCTCCCTCCACCATGGGGCTTTCCTTCGTCGACCCCACGCCGGGCCTGAGCGCCTCCTACAGAGCCTGGGTGAACGAGGTGAGGGAATCGGGCGTGGGCGGCGGACCCTCCTCCTCCGAGGGGATTCCGAAGCCGGCCGCACTCTCCGAACCCTCCGTCGCGGCTCCGGAACCGAAGCGGGAGCCGGATGCCATGGCCCCGGAGGGTCCCGTGCGGCGCCGCCTCGAGACCCGTGGAGGCCTTGCCTACGACGTGCTGGTCGATCGAAGGAAGGGGACCTGGATCCTGACAATTTTCCAGTCGCCGCGCCCTCTCGGTATCCGGGAACCTGATTTTGAAGCCACATTCCCGGACTACGCCTCCGTCGACAGGGCCCTGCGTGATTTCCTGAGCGTGCGATCGTGAAAGGTGAAGGGTCGGTGTCCGGGAATGCGGGGACGACCGAGCGCTGCTCGGGATGCGGCTTGGCGGTCGCGGGCGGCACGGCCGGGTGCCAGGCGATCATGGATGAGCTACTGGCCCGGGACTTCAGCGATGCCGCCTACTTCCGGGTCCACCGCATGCTCGTGGACACCTACGCCCTGCAGCACCCGGACCGCTACTGCGTATCGGCCAAGTCGGCGGCGGCGCACCTGTCCGGCCTGTGCATGCTGATCGAACGCGGCGGCAGCAAGGCCGTGGGCAGCGAATCGCTAAGGCGCTGGCTGAACGGCCCCGCCCGCATCGAGAAGCCGGCTTTCCCTGCCCATCGTGGAACCCTCACCATCGATGAGGCGCGCTCGGCCGCGACACCGGAGGCCTACGCCCAGGCGGTGGAACGGTGGGCGCGATCGACATGGGCTGCTTACGCGGCCCTGCATGCCAGGGCCCGCGCCTGGATCCAGCAGGCGCTCTCGGAACGCGGGAAGGGTTAGGCCGGGGAAGGGCCTGGACCGGGAAGGCTCACGCGCGAAAGGGGCTCAGAGCTCGGCGATCACCGGGGCGTGGTCCGAGGGAGTGAGCTCGTCTTTCTTCTTGCGGTAGTCCCGATCGATGGTCACCGAGCGGACACGGGGCAGCACGCTTTGCGTGCCCAGCAGGAAATCCAGCCGCAGCCCCTGGTTGCGATGAAATGCTCCCGCCCGGTAGTCCCACCAGCTGAATTCGCGCTCCTCCGGGTGTTTCGCCCGGAAGAGGTCCGCAAAGCCCCAGTCGAGCAGACGCTGGTAGCGGGCCCGCTCGTCCTCGGTGTGGAAGATCGTTCCCTTGAGCTGTTCCTCGCTCCAGCTATCGAGGGGGGCGGGGCAGATGTTGAAATCGCCGCACAGGATCGCCGGGCGCTCCGGGCGATGACGGCTCTCAAGATGATCCCGCAGAGCCTCGAACCACGCGAGCTTGCGAGGAAAATCGTCGTGGCCGACGTGCTTGCCGTTGGGACAGTAGACGGTCGTGAACGAGAGATCCCCGATGTCAGCGGTGATGAGCCGCGCCCCGAACTCTTCCTGACCCGGAAGCCCCGTCTGCGTGACGACCGGGTTCTCGCGGCTCAGGATCGCGACCCCGTTCCAGCTCTTCTGGCCATGCACGACCGCGCGGTAGCCCTCGGCCTGCAGGACCTCGTGCGGGAAAAGATCGTCGGTGAGCTTCAGCTCCTGGAGCCCGACCACGTCGGGGCGCCTCTCCCGCAGCCATAGCAGGAGCAGGTCGAGCCGCGCCCTCATCCCGTTGACGTTCCAGGTCGCCACGCGCACGGGAATGCCCGTCAGACCTCGAGCTCTTTGAACTCGCCAATTGTCTTCGTGAACATCCACATGGCGCCGACTCCGACCACCATGTGCGCCGCGAGGACGTACCAGACGTACTCGGGGTGGTCCAGCGTGCGGAAATGCCCGTAGAGCGTCGTGTAGATCGGCCCGCTCGCCGTGGCCCCTACCGCGGTGGCGAGGAAGTTGGCCCCCATGTACATCCCCGCCTTCTCCTTGGGGGCGATCCAGGTGATGTACTCCTGGATCCGCGGGGAGGCGATCATCTCGCCGACGGCGAAGAGCGCGATG
>JANMQK010000290.1:0-5557 GCA_031370485.1 Acidobacteriota bacterium
TCAAGTTGACAGAACGGGGCTTGACAGACGTAGGATCGCCATTCCTACGGGCCATGCGCAATCACACACTGCCTGTCACGCTGCCGCCGATTGCGGCGGAATTCTTCCGGAACAGTGCTGCGTGCCCGTGACGGGTGATGTCGGGGCCTTCCCGGAGAGCGACGGGAGCTGCCGGTTCCGCGTCTGGGCGCCCGCGGCCTCCCGCGTCGAGGTTGTCGCGGTCCGGCCGGCCGGAAGGGCGGTCCTGCTCGAGCCGCTCCCGCGCGGCTACCATGAGGGGACGGTCGAGGGCCTCGACCCGGACCAGACCTATACATACCGACTATCCCTGCCCGGCCGGAAGCCTGGCGTGATCGATTGCGCCGACCCGGCCTCGCGCTTTCAGCCCGAAGGGGTGCATGGCCCGTCGCAGGCGATACGCCGTCCAACTCCCGGCGACGCGTCCGGCGGCTGGAGCGGCCTGCCGCTCGAACGCTACGTCTTGTACGAGCTGCATGTCGGCGCCTTCACTCCCGAGGGGACGTTCGATGCGATCCACCCGCACCTGGCTGGACTGCGCGACCTCGGTGTCACCGCCATCGAGCTGATGCCGGTGGCGCAGTTCCCCGGGGACCGCAACTGGGGGTACGACGGAGTCTTCCCGTACGCCGTGCAGGCGAGCTACGGCGGACCGGCGGGTCTTTTGCGCCTGGTCGAGGCCTGCCACCGGCACTCTCTGGCGGTCGTCCTCGACGTGGTCTACAACCATCTTGGGCCGGAGGGTAACTGCCTCGGCGACTTCGGCCCCTATTTCTCCGACCGGCATCGCACTCCCTGGGGCCCGGCGATCAATTTCGACGGGGCGGGTTCGGACGAGGTGCGCGCCTACTTCGTCGGCAATGCCCTGATGTGGGTCCTCGACTTCGGGATCGACGCCCTGCGGCTCGACGCCATCCACGGCATCGTCGACACGTCGGCCTATCCGTTTCTCGAGGAGCTGGCCAGCGCGGTGCGCTCCGCGACGCGCGGGACGGGGAGGAAGGTCCACGTGATCTCCGAGAGCGATCTCAACGACATCCGGGTGCTGCGCGACCCGGAGCGCGGCGGCCATGGTCACGACGCGCAGTGGAACGACGACTTTCACCACGCGCTGAGGGCGCTCATGACGGGCGAACGGCGAGGGTACTACTGAGGATTTCGGTCGCATGGATCATCTCGTCACCGCCTGGCGGCGCGGCTATGTCTACGCCGGGGAGTATTCGAAGCACCGCGGCCGCCGGCATGGCCGTGCGGTCGAGCCGATCGACCCCGGGCGTCTCGTGGTCTTCTCGCAGAACCACGACCAGGTGGGCAACCGCGTGCGCGGCGACCGCCTGGCGGAGACGGGCTCGATGGAGACCCTGAAGCTGGCGGCGCGACGGTCATCCTCTCCCCCTACATCCCGCTCCTGTTCATGGGGGAGGAGTATGGCGAGGCGGCGCCCTTCCAGTACTTCGTGAGCCACGGGGACCCGGATCTTATCGAGGCGGTGCGGCGCGGCCGCAGGGAGGAGTTCGCCTCATTCGGCTGGGCAGGGGAGGTCCCCGATCCCCAGGACGAGGCCACCTTTCTCCGATCGAAGCTCGACCACCGGCTCGCGGAGCGCGGGCGGCACAAGACGCTGCGGGCGTTCTACAAGCATCTTCTGGGGCTGCGCGCCACGCACCCCGCCCTGCGGACCCCGGCGCGCGACGGGCTGGATGCCAGCGCCGCGGGGCCGCCCGGCGCGGAGGGGGAGCGCCCCGTCCTGGAGGTCCGCCGCGGCACCGGCGCCCACCGGCTGATCCTGTTGTTCAACTTCGCCGAGCATCGGGTCGAGATCCCGCCCCCGGGGGATGGTCCCTGGACCTCTCTTCTCGATTCGTCCGACGCCGCCTGGGACGGGCCCGGCGCGCCGCCGGCTCAGGCGGTGTCCCTGGCGCTCAACCCGCGGTCAGCCGTGGTCCTTGAAGCGAAGCCGGAATGGGTCCGCTGATGGAGCGCTACCTCTGCGTGCACGGCCATTTCTACCAGCCGCCGCGGGAGAACCCGTGGCTCGAGACGGTCGAGATGCAGGACTCCGCCTACCCGCACCACGACTGGAACGAGCGCATCACGGCGGAGTGCTACGCGCCGATGGGCGCGGCGCGCATGCTCGACGCCGAGGGCCGGATCACCCGGATCATCAACAATTACGCCCGTATGTCGTTCAACGTCGGCCCCACCCTCTTATCCTGGATGGCGGCCGCGAACCCGCGGGCGTACGCCGCGATCCTCGAGGCCGACCGCGAGAGCCAGAGGCGCTTTTCCGGGCATGGCTCGGCGATGGCGCAGGTCTACAACCACATGATCCTGCCGCTCGCGAACCATCGCGATCGGCGCACGCAGATCCGGTGGGGCCTGCGCGACTTCAAAAGCCGCTTCGGGCGCGACCCGGAGGGGATGTGGCTGGCCGAGTGCGCCGCCGATCTCGAAAGCCTCGACATGCTGGCCGAGCACGGCATCCGGTTCACCGTCCTCGCCCCCGGGCAGGCCCGGCGGGCGCGGCGCCCCGGGGCGCGCGCCTGGCGCGAGGTGAACGGCGGGCAGATCGACCCTTCGATGCCGTACCAGGTGGCCCTTCCGTCCGGCCGCCGCATCGCCGTGTTCTTCTATGACGGGCCGGTGTCGCAGGCGGTCGCCTTCGAGGGTATCCTCCGGGACGGTGTGCGCTTCACCGAGCGCCTTCTCGGCGCCTACTCCGACGATCGCCCCTGGCCGCAGCTTTTACACATCGCCACCGACGACGAGACCTACGGGCACCACCACGCCCACGGCGATATGGCCCTGGCGCAGGCGCTGACCCGGATCGAGGAGGGGAGCGTCGCCCGCCTGACCAACTACGGCGAGTTTCTTGCCCTTCACCCGCCGGCCGCCTGGGCCGAGATCCACGAGAAGAGTTCGTGGAGCTGCGTGCATGGTGTCGACCGGTGGTGGAAGGACTGCGGGTGCAACTCGGGCGGGCGGGCGGACTGGAACCAGGCGTGGCGCACGCCGCTGCGCGACGCGCTCGACTGGCTGAGGGACGTCCTGGCCCCCGCCTTCGAGGAGGAGGGGCGGCGGCATCTCCGCGATCCCTGGGCGGCGCGCGACGACTACATCGACATCGTTCTCGATCGCTCCCCGGAGAGCCAGGAACGTTTCTTCGCCCGCCACGCCGCCGACGGCCTGCGCGGCGAGGACCGGCCGCGCGCCCTGATGCTCCTCGAGATGCAGCGCCACGCCATGCTGATGTACACCTCCTGCGGCTGGTTCTTCGACGACCTCTCGGGAATCGAGACCGTGCAGGTCATCGCCTACGCCGGCCGGGCGGTGCAGCTGGCGCGGGCGGTCCTCGGCCGCGACCTCGAGGCGGAGTTCCTCGACAAGCTGGCGCACGCTACAAGCAATCTCCCCCAGCATGGCGACGGCGCGGCGATCTACCGCAAGTTCGTGAAGCCCGCCAGCGTCGATCTCGGGAAGGTCGCCGCGCACTATGCGATCAGCGGCCTGTTCGAGACCTACGCCGACAGGTCCCGCGTCTATTGCTATCTCGTGGAGCGGGAGCACGCCGCCCGGGTCGACGTGGGACGATCGAGCCTGCTGGTCGGCCGGGCGCGCATCACCTCGGAAGTCACCCACCAGTCGTCGCACATCAGCTACGGCATCCTGCACCTGGGAGACCACAACCTTCAATGCGGCGTGCGCCCGTTCCAGGGGGAGGAGGCGTACGCCGATCTCGTCCGCGAGGCGAGCGACGCCTTCCACCGGGGCGAGTTCACCGAGGTCGTGCGGCTGCTCGATCGGCATTTCGGGGGGGTTACCTACTCGCTGAAATCGCTGTTCCGCGACGAACAGCGCAAGGTGGTCAGGCAGATCCTCGAATCAACCCTCGACGAGGTCGAGGGGAGCCTGAGGCGCATCTACGAGCATCACGCCCAGCTCATGCGTTTCCTGGTCGACATCGGAACGCCGCCGCCGAGGGCGCTGTACGCCGCGGCCGAGTTCACGCTCAACACCTCCCTCCGGCGGGCGCTGGACGATGAGACGCCGGACACGGAACGCATCCGGTCGCTCCTCGATTCCGCGAAGCGCGAAAACGTGCCGCTCGACGGTCCGGGCCTCGGCTACGCGCTCGAGCAGGCGATCGATCGATTGATGCAGCGTCTCGAGGAGGATCCAGCCGATGCGGATCGCCTGCGCCGCGTCGAGTCGTGGTCGGCCTTCTCGAGACCGCACCGCTTGAGTTCAACCTCTGGAAGGCCCAGAACGTCTGCTACAACCTCCTCCTGGAGGTCCATCCCGCGTTCCAGCACCGCACGGATGAGGCAGCGCGCGTCTGGCTGGGGCTCTTCGCCTCTCTCGCGGCCCGGCTGAGGGTGCGGGTCGGACAGGACACGTGAGGAAGTCCGCCCGGATCCCGGCGGCCACCTACCGACTGCAATTGAGCGCCCGGTTCCGGTTCGCGGACGCCAGGTCCGTCGTCCCGTACCTCGACGCGCTCGGCATCACCGACCTGTACGCCTCTCCCTTCATGGCGGCCCGTCGTGGCAGCACCCACGGCTACGACGTCACCGACCCGGCCCGTCTCAACCCGGAGATCGGGACCGAGGCCGGTCTCGCCTCGCTGGCGCGCTCTCTCGGCCGGCGCTCCATGGGTCTCGTCGCCGACGTGGTCCCGAACCACATGGCCGCGAGCACCGAGAACCCCTGGTGGCGCGACGTCCTCGAGCACGGGGTCGCGTCCCCGTTCGCCGGTTACTTCGACATCGACTGGCGCCCGCGCCGGTGGGAGCTGCAGAACCGGGTTCTCCTGCCGATCCTGGAAGACGCCTACGAGACCGTGCTGCGCGGCGGCGGGATTCGCCTGACGGTCGACAAGGACGGGCTGCACGCGGTCCACCACGACGCGAGGCTTCCCATCGCGGCGTCCACCTGGACCCCCCTCCTCGAAGCCGCGGCCACGCTCCCGGGCGGGCGGGGGCCCGGCGCGGGAGGCCGTGTGCAGTACAGCGCCATCCGCCGGATCCGCGCCCTTGCCTGCCGGGTGGAGGATTTCCGGCGACGGCTGTCGTTGCAGCCCTCGACCTCGCGCGGCGTTCCGGCCGAGGCGCGCCGTCTCAAGGCAACCCTCTGGCGGCTCTGCGCGCGGGATGGCGCCGCCCGCGGACGGATCGATCGGGCGGTGCGGCTCTTCAACGGGCGGCGCGGCGACCGCCCGAGCTTCGCGTCGCTGCACCGCCTCCTCGATGAACAGCACTACCGGCTGACTTCGTGGCGGCGCGCCGGCGAGGAGATCAACTACCGCCGCTTCTTCAACATCGTCGATCTCGTGAGCCTCAGGATCGAGGACGAGGCCGTGTTCGAGGCCCGTCACGCGCTTCTCGCGGGACTGGTGCGCAAGGGGATCGTCACGGGCGTGCGGCTCGATCACGTGGACGGCCTGTTCGACCCACTGGGTTACCTGCGCCGCCTGCGCAGACGTCTCGGACCCGCGGTCCCCATCCTGGTCGAGAAGATCCTGATCGGCGACGAGGCGCTC
>JANMQK010000337.1:0-4129 GCA_031370485.1 Acidobacteriota bacterium
GGACGATCGTCGTCTACCCGGGCGCCGGCCACGCGTTCTTCAACCAGGAGCGGCCGTCGTATGTTCCCGAAGCCGCGGGCAACGCCTGGGACCGCCTCAAGGAGTTCTTCGCGAAAAACCTCAAGGCGAAGGCCGCCACCCGTACGGGCAAGGCGGCGGCAGCGCCGGCCAGCGGGGCGCCGGGCGGCGGACGGATGTGACCACGCGCCCCTCGCGCGATCTCGAGACCTTCCCCAACCCGCGCCCGGGCCGCGACTACGAGATCTCCTTCGAGTGCCCCGAGTTCACCTGTCTCTGTCCCAAAACCGGCCAGCCCGATTTCGCGACCGTCGTCATCCGCTACGTTCCCGAGGGGCTTTGCGTTGAGCTGAAGTCGCTGAAGCTCTATCTCTGGTCGTTCCGGGACGAGGGACATTTCCACGAGGACGTCACGAACAGGATCCTGGACGACCTGGTCGATCTCCTGAAGCCGCGCCGGATGACCGTGGTCGGGGACTTCAAGGTCCGGGGCGGCATCCACACGGTCGTGACCGCCAGCCACCCCCCGTCCGCCTGAGCCGCACGACCGCACGCGCGGCGGCCGGTGATCCGCGGACTCAGTTCGTCAGGTAGGCGTACAGGTTCACCATCACCGACTTGTCGCTCGTGTTGTAGAGGTGCACCCGGTAGTGCGGGAATCCCACCACGAGCCGCGTCGGGGCCGAGGAGAAGGAGCGGGAGGACCCTGCGGGGAGCGTGGCGCTCACCTCCAGCGGGAACTGGGCCAGACCCTCCTCGTCGAACGTCCGGGTGATCGGGTCCTCATCGGGCACCAGGATCGCGCCGACCGTCCCGGACCGCACGATCGTCCCCTTTGTCTGCCCGCTCAGGCTGAGGACCACGGAGGTGAAACCGTCCATGGTCAGGACACCGCCATCGATCAACCGGCCGGTCTCCTTGGGTTCGACCGGCGACACCAGGATCTCCTTGATGCGCTGAAGGGTGGCGTGGCGAACCGTGCCATCGACGGAGACGGCCCCCGCGACCTGCTGCGTCGCCGGGAAATTCGTCACGAACACGCGCTCGAGGTCGTCGTCCTGCCCCTTCAAGGGCGGAATCGTGACGAGGAGCAGGGTGCCACCCAAGAGAACCAGGATCGGGACAAAAAACTTGCGCTGCATCGATGACCTCCCGGGCCGAAGGGCCCCATCAGGGCGATGGCGTGCTGGATCAGGATATTCCCGAGTCATGGCGGCCGCCAGGGGAGCGACTATATTGTCAGGGTCGGCGGATCGAAAGCCCCGTTTGATCCGCCGCGACGAGGGGAGCCCATGATCACCGCATCACCGGACCGGCCGCGCATCTCCGTGGTGATTCCGGCCCACAACGAAGCGCGCTTTCTGCCGCGTCTGCTGCGCTCGCTCGGGGCCGCGCGCGGCAGGTTCGTCCAGGGCGCCGGCGGGGTCGAGATCATCGTGGCGGACAACGCCTCGACCGACGCCACGCCGCGGATCGCGGCGGAGCAGGGCGCCCGTGTCGTCCCGGTCGCCAAGCGCACCATTGCCGCCGCGAGAAACGGCGGCGCCCGCGCCGCGTCGGGCGATATCCTCGCGTTCATCGACGCCGACACGGTGAGTGTTCATCCCGAGACCTTCAATGTCATCGCGGGGCTTCTCGGTCCCGGCCGCTTCGTGGGAGGGGCCACCGGTGTCCGCATGGAGAGATTGTCGCCCGGGATCGCCCTCACCTACGCGCTGATGCTGCCGATCGTGTGGCTGACGAGGATGGACACCGGGGTGGTCTTCTGCCGTCGCGAGGATTTCCTGGCCGTCGGCGGCTACGATGAGAATCTGCTGTTCGCCGAGGACGTGAAATTTCTGTTCGCTCTCCGGCGACTCGGCCGCCCGCGCGGGCAGAGGCTTGTCCGCGCCAGGAGCGTCAAGGCGGTCGCCTCGACCCGCAAGTTCGACGAGTTCGGGGACTGGCACTACCTCCTGGATTTCCCGCGCGTGATCCTGGGGCAGCTCTTCGGACGCCGAAGCCTGGCCGATTTCGCGCGGCGCTACTGGTACGAGACCCGCCGCTGAAGCGCCGCCGCGGCAGCGCTCGCGCTCCTGCCCCGCCCCCTCAGAAAGCGATGCTGTAGGAGAGACCCGCGTCCCGGCCGTTCACCGCCATCGCCGAGACGGTGTGCGGCCCGCTGGAGAAGTTGACCAGGTAATGCAGGTGGACGCCGTCGTGCTGCAGCAGGGCGCCCCACTGTTCGGTGAACGCGACGCTCAGGCCCCCGATGCCCCGCAGGCGGTCGTCGAAAGTGCCGTAGGCCGCGCCCAGGTAGGGTGCGATCGGCAGGCCCGTCTCGCGTTTCAGCCCCTTGCTCGCCGTGACGTAGAAAGATTGTCCGGAAGGAGTGCCGATGCGGTCGGACGATGTGCCGAGGATGAGCGCGGGGCGGCGCCCGGTCTCGGCCAGCGCCAGCCAGTTCAAAAGAGGGTGGACCTGCCCGACCCTGGGGTTGTACTCGGCGCCGACGCGAAGGCCCCCCCCGAGCTGGTACATCAACGTGAGCCGCTGGCTGGCGCGCGGGATCTGGTCGTCGACGACGCGCGCGCCGGCGATCCACCGCCTGTCCATCGTCGCGGCGGTCCCCCGGACCGCCCGGCCCTCGCCGGGTCAAAGGGGTCAGGAGGGGACGAGTGACGCCCCCTCCAGCCCCGCGACACCATGCTCGTGCTCCTCCCCCGGATGGTGGTCGTGCCCGTCACCGCTCTCGTGACCATGATCGGCGGGGCCGGGATCGCCGACGAGCGGCGGGAGGGAAGAGGAGGCGCGGTCCCCGAGAAGCCAGTCGAGCCTCTCCTCGAGGACCCCGGGCTGCACGATTCCGATCACCCGGAAGGCGACTCGTCCGTCGCGGTCGACGATCGCCGTGGCTGGAAGCGCGTTGCCCAGCCCGAAGCGTTCCTGGTCCAGGATCGTGGCGCCGACCCAGACGGGAATCTCCAGTTTTTCCCTCTCCACGAACCGGACGACCAGGTCGCGACGGTCCTCGTCGTCGGCCGAGGGCGCGACGAACTGGACGCCCCGGTCCGCGTACCGATCACGCAGCGTCTCGAACGCCGGCATCTCGCGCAGGCAGGGGATGCAAAAGGTCGCCCAGAAGTTGACGACGACGATCCGGCCGCGGTACTCGGCGAGGTCGCGCTCCCGCCCCTCGAGGTCACGGAGCGCGAGCCGTGGTTCGGTGTGCGGTGCAGGCTCGTCGCTGGGGCGGGCGGCGGCGCCGGAGCCTGCCAAAAAGAGGGCCGGGAGCAAAAGCAGCCAGGACCAGGGAAGCCGGGAAAGACGATGTCGGACGCTCATCTTCGATTCAGCGGGTGTAGGCGATCCCGGCGCTTTCCATCCGCCTCAGGACCTCGCGCAGCCTCTCTTCGTTATCCACCAGCGCGACCCTGACCGCCTTCTCTCCTCCGGAGCCGAAGGCCGTGCCGGGGGCGACCACGACGCCGGCACGGTCGAGGAGCGCCGAGGCGAACTTGACCCCGGTCATGCCGGGGGGCGCCTGGACCCAGAGATACATGGTCGCGGTGGGCTTCGACAGGCGCAGGCCGAGCCGTCGCAGCCCCTCGACGAACAGGTCCCGGCGCCGCTGGTACGTGCGGCGCATCCCGTCCAGGTAGTCGTCGCCGAGGCCGAGGGCGGCGGCGCCCGCCTCCTGCGTCGCCTGGAAGACCCCGTAGTCGCAATTGGTCTTGAATTTCATCAGCGTCTTGAGAATCGCCGCATTGCCGACGGCGAACCCCAGCCGCCAGCCCGCCATGCTGAAGGTCTTGGAGAATGAGTGGAACTCGACCGCCTGATCCTTGGCTCCCGGGAGCGACAGCAGGCTGGGCGGCTTCTGGTTCTCGAAATAGACCTCCGAGTAGGCGAAATCGTGCACCAGGACGAGGCGGTGCCGGCGGGCGAACACCAGTGCTTTCTCGAACAGCGCCAGGGGAGCCGTGAAGGCCGTCGGGTTGGTCGGGTAGGAGAGGGTGAGAAGCCGCGCCTTCTTCAAAATGCCCTTCGGGATGGCGTCGAGATCGGGCGGGGTTTCGACGATTTTGCCGTTTGGCTTGCGTCCCTGCTCGCGCCGAAGCGGCGGAAGTTC
>JANMQK010000338.1:0-1608 GCA_031370485.1 Acidobacteriota bacterium
GGACGATCGTCCTCGCGTTCTTTTCGGGGGAAGAAGTCGGGCTCGCGGGCTCCTCCGCGTTCGTCAAGGATCCCCCCTTCCCGCTCGACCGCACGACCGCGATGATCAACCTCGACATGGTCGGCCACCTGCGCGACGATACGCTCGTCGCCCTCGGCTCCGACTCGGCCCCCGAGTGGGCGGGAGAGATCGCCCGCGCCGCGGCGGCGGTCCCGGGGCTCAAGGTCAGCGGCCACGGCGACGGCTACGGACCGTCGGACCACACCAGCTTCTACGCATCGTCGATCCCGGTGTTGCACCTGTTCACGGGCGCCACCGAGGAGTACCACACTCCCGACGACAAGCCCGGCACGGTGGACGTTGCGGGAGCCGCGCGCGTGGTCCGGTTCACGCTGGCCCTCGCGGAAGATCTCGCGAAAGAGCCCGTCCGCCTGACCTGGGTCCGCTCGACCGCGGGACCGTCGATGGCGGGAGACAGCCGCGGTTACGGCGCCTACCTCGGCACGGTCCCCGATTACCGCGCGATGGACGCGACCGAGGGAGGGGTCCTCCTCGCCGACGTACGCTCGGGGGGCCCCGCCGATCGCGCCGGCATCAAGGGCGGCGACCGAATCGTCGAGATGGCCGGGACGCGCATCGAGAACCTCTACGACATGACCTACGCGCTTCAGGATCACAAGCCGGAGGACACGATTGAAGTGGTCGTCATCCGCAACGACCAGCGGCTGACGCTGAAGGCGACCCTCGGCGACCGCGCGAAGATGGGCCCGGGGCCTCCGGCCGTCGCGATTCCCCCGCCCGAGCCCGGCATGCCGGCGCCCACCCCTCCGGCGCCACTAGAAGAGTCGCTGGTCGCGCGGGCGCCCGCAGCCGCAGCGGAAAGGCCCGCCCCGCCCGCCGCCCCGGCCGCGCCGTCCCCGACGGCGCCATCGCCGCACGACCAGTCTCCGGAGGCCATGGCGACGCACCCTTCGTCCGGCATCGCGCCGTTCTACGAAGGCCGCCCCGGCGCGGCTTTCGTCATCAAGGCGGGCAAGCCGTTCGAGAAGGTTTTTGAAGGAGAGCGGCGCCTGAAGGAGATCCGGCAGCTCACGTTCGGCGGCGAAAACGCCGAGGCTTACTTCAGCCCCGACGGCCAGCACCTGATCTTTCAGTCGACGCCACGCGGTGCAGGCTGCGACCAGGAGTTCATCATGGACCTGTCGACCGGGGAGGCGCGCCGCGTGTCGAGCGGCAAGGGGCGCACGACGTGCGGCTATTACGACTGGCCCGAGGGGGACCGCATCATCTATGCCTCGACGGAAGGCGGCGGCGATGCCTGCCCGCCGCCCCCCGATCGCTCGAAAGGGTACGTCTGGGCGCTCTACGACACCTACGACATCTGGGAGGCGCACACCGACGGCTCGCACGCGAAGAAACTGATCGAGTCGCCCGGCTACGACGCCGAGGCGACCTGGTGCCACCGGGGAGGGAAGTTCGTCTTCACGTCAACCCGCGACGGCGATGTCGATCTCTACGTCTCGGATGAGGCCGGCAACGTGAAGCGGCTGACGACGGAACCCGGCTACGACGGCGGCGCTTTCTTCAGCCCCGACTGCTCGGAGATCG
>JANMQK010000386.1:0-7260 GCA_031370485.1 Acidobacteriota bacterium
GGCCACCCGCTCGTCGGCGATAGGCGCTACGGGAAGCCCTCCCCCCTCATCGGCCGGGCCGCTCTGCACGCCCGGTCCCTGGGATTCATCCATCCGGTATCCGGCCGGCGCGTGTCGTTTCACTCGCCCCTGCCGCGTGATCTGAAGCGGCTGATCAAGATGCTGCGGGTCTCGCAGGACCCATTATGACGGCGGCCGCCGTTGCGGTATCCTAGGCGGCGAACGGCGGGAGGATGGCATGGGGAAGGCCTCACAATCCGAGACAGGGGCGACCGCGCGGCGGGTCAAACCGGAGCCGGCCCCCGCCCTTCCTGACGCCTCCAGGGAGGCGCTCTCGGTCACCGACCAGCGGACCGGGAAGACCTACGAGATCCCGATCAAGGACGGCACGATCCAGGCGATCGACCTGCGCGCGATCAAGACCGGCCCGGACGATTTCGGCCTGATGACCTATGACCCGGCGTTCACGAACACGGCGTCGTGCCGCAGCCGGATCACCATGATCGACGGCGACAAGGGGATCCTCAATTACGGGGGATACCCGATCGAGCAGCTGGCCGAGCAGAGCACCTATCTCGAGACCGCCTACCTGATACTGCACGGCGACCTCCCCTCCCGCCGGCAGTACGACGAATGGGTCCACAACATTACGCACCACACCATCCTCCACGAGAACATCAAGAAATTCATCGAGGGGTTCCGCTACGACGCCCACCCGATGGGGATGCTGGTCAGCACGGTCGCGGCGCTCTCGACGTTCTACAAGGAGGCGAGCAACATCTTCGACCCGGCCTCCCGGCGCCGGCAGCAGTACCGTCTGATCGCCAAGATGCCGACCTTGGCCGCGTTCGCCTACCGCTACAACGTCGGGCAGCCGTACGCCTACCCGGACAACGACCTGTCCTACGCCGGCAATTTCCTCAACATGCTCTTCAAGATGACCGAGGTGAAGTACCGGCCGCACCCGATCCTCGAGCGGGCGCTGGACGTGCTGTTCATCCTGCACGCGGACCACGAGCAGAACTGCAGCACCAACGCCATGCGCAGCGTCGGAAGCAGCCACGTCGATCCCTACTCGGCGGTGGCGGCCGCGGTGGCCGCGCTTTACGGGCCGCTGCACGGCGGCGCCAATGAGATGGTCCTGCGCATGCTCGACGAGATCGGCTCCAAGGCCCGCGTCCCCGACTACATCCGGCGCGTGAAGGAAGGGCAGGTGCGCCTGATGGGGTTCGGGCACAGGGTGTACAAGAACTACGACCCGCGCGCCCGCATCATCAAGCAGATCGCCGACCAGGTCTTCGAGGTGTGCGGCCGGAACCCGCTCCTCGACATCGCGCTCGAGCTGGAGCGGATCGCGCTGCAGGACGACTACTTCATCGAGCGGAAGCTCTACCCGAACGTCGATTTCTACTCTGGGCTCATCTACCAGAGCATGAAGTTCCCGGTGGAGATGTTTCCGGTGCTGTTCGCCATCCCGCGCACGGTGGGGTGGCTGGCGCAGTGGGACGAAATGCTGCTGGACCAGGACCAGAAAATCGCCCGCCCGCGCCAGATCTACATCGGTCCCGCGCGCCGCGATTACATGGCGATGGACGACCGCCTCTGAGCCGGGGTCCGCGCCGCATGGCGGACGGTCCGTGAATGACGAAGGCCCTACCCGTGTTCTGCTCCTTCTCCCGACCAACACCTACCGGGCGCATGATTTCATCGAGGCGGCGGCGCGCCTGGGGGTCCTGACGGTCGTCGGGTCGGAGCGCCGCCAGGCCCTCGAAGATATCGCACCCGCCACGAGCCTCACGCTCGACTTGGCGCGGCCCGAGGAAGCCGCCGGGCAGATCGCCCGGTTCGCGGCGGAGCATCCCCTGAAAGCGGTGATTCCCACCGACGACCAGACGGCGATCGTGGCCGCGGTCGCCGCGCGGCGGCTCGGCCTGCCCCACAACACGGAGGAGGCGGCCCGCGCGGCCCGCCGCAAGGATCTCCTGCGCGAAAGGCTGCACGCCGCGGGCGTGCGCACCCCGCGCTTCCGGGTGATCCCGGTGGACGGCGACCCGGCCGCGGAGGCGCGTGCGGAGCGATATCCCTGCGTCCTGAAGCCGACCTTCCTGGCCGCCAGCCGCGGTGTCTTGCGGGCCGACACGCCGGAGGAGTTCTTGGCCGCGTTTCTCCGCATCCGGGCGCTGCTCGGCCAGCCGGAGGTCGCGGAGCGTGGAGGGGAGGCGGCTGGCTCCGTCCTCGTGGAGGAGTTCGTACCTGGGTTCGAGGTTGCGCTCGAGGGACTGCTCGTGCGCGGAGACCTCAAGGTGCTGGCGCTTTTCGACAAGCCGGACCCGCTCGACGGCCCCTACTTCGAGGAGACGATCTACGTCACCCCCTCGCGCCTGCCCGGCGCGGCCCAGGAGGAGATCGCCGCGGCGGCCGCCGCCGCGACACGGGCGCTCGGGCTCGCCGAGGGCCCGATCCACGCCGAGCTGCGCGTCAACGAGCGGGGACCCTGGGTCATCGAGGTGGCGGCCCGCTCGATAGGCGGCCTCTGCTCGCGGACCCTCCGGTTCGGGGCCGGAGTGTCCCTGGAGGAGATTATCCTGATGCACGCCCTGGGGCGCGGTGTCCTTGGCCTGGAGCGCGAGCGGCAGCCGGCGGGGGTGATGATGATCCCGATTCCCCGGGCGGGAGTGCTGCGGGAAGTCCGGGGAATGCGCCAGGCGAAGGAAGTCCCCGGGATCGAAGACCTGACGATTAGCGCCACGATCGGCAGGCCGCTCGTGCCGCTGCCGGAGGGTTCCGCCTACCTCGGCTTCATCTTCTCGCGCGCCGCGACCCCCGCCGCGGTCGAAGAGGCGCTGCGCGAGGCGCACCGCAGGCTTTCGTTTGTCATCGACGGGCCGGCCGATCTCAGCCCGTGAACTTGTACCCCATGCGGTGCACGGTCACGATGTGGCGCGGGTCGGCCGGGTCGTCTTCGATCTTCTTCCTCAGTTTCGCGATATGCATGTCCACGGTGCGAGTGAGCGGCGCGCTGTCGTAGTCCCAGACCGAGTCGAGAAGCGCGTCCCGTGCGACGACTTCCTCCCGATGCTCGATGAGGTACTGCAGCAGCCGGAACTCACGCGCCGACAGGTCGAGGGGCTTGTTTTTCTTGCGGGCCTCCCCCTTCTTGAAATCGACCGAGACGTCGCCGAACTGGTAGGCCTCGATGCCCGCCCGCCGGCCCGAGGCGCGGCGCAGGATCGCCTCCACCCGCGCCATCAGCTCCATGAAGCCGAAGGGCTTGGTCACGTAGTCGTCGGCGCCCAGCTTCAGCCCGACCACCTTGTCGATCTCCTGCCCGCGCGCGGTCAGCATGATGATCGGCACCGGGTTGCCGTCCTTGCGGATCTGGCGGCAAACGTCGAGCCCGCTCATCTTCGGCAGCATGACGTCCAGGATGATGAGGTCGGGCGCCGTCTCGGACGCCAGGCGCAGGCCCGTGGCGCCGTCCTTGGCATGGGTGACGGTGTAGCCTTCGTACTCGAAGCCGTCATTGAGGGCGGCGGCCATGGAGGGATCGTCTTCGACGACGAGAACTTTCGGCATGGTCTACCTCGGACCCCGGACCCCGGTTTCGAGCGCCGGGCCGCTGTTTTCGGCGGCCGCGGGCGCCGCCCGTGAAGTCACGGGAAGGCTGATGGTGAAGGTGCTCCCCCTGCCCGGTTCGCTGTCCACGGTCACGTGGCCGCGGTGGGCCTGGACGATGTGATGGACGATCGACAATCCCAGGCCACTTCCCTTGACGTCGTGGATCAACCCGGTGCCGACACGGTGGAATCTCTCGAAGATCTTCCGCTGCTCCCCCTTGGGGATGCCGATGCCGTGGTCGGTCACGGAGACCAGGGCGCTGTCCCCTTCCCTGAAAACGCGCACGCGTATCTCCTTGCTGGTCTGGGAATATTTTACGGCATTGTCGAGCAGGTTGTGGAGGGCCTGCCCGATGGCGTCGGGGTCGAGGGTGACGGGCGGCAGCCTGTCCGCAGGTTCCTCGAAATCGAGCCGGAATCCCTCCGGCTTCAGGCGGACCTCGAAGGTCTTCACGGTCGCCCGGACCACCTCCAGCAGATCGATGGGCACGAGGTCGTAGGTCTTGCGCCCCGACTCGATGCGCGAAAAGTCGAGGATGTTGTCGATGAGCCGCGACAGGCGTCGCCCCTCCGCCTCGATGTATTCCCCGTACTCCTGGACCTTTTCGGGCGACTGGACCCGCCCGAGGCGCAGCAACTCGGCAAAGACCCGTATGGAGGAGAGAGGGGTCCGAAGCTCGTGGGAGACGTTGGACACGAAGTCCGACTTCATTTCCGACAGGTGCATCGCGCGGTTGGCGGCCCGCAGGGCCAGGGCGATGCCGCCCATCAGGGCGATGGCCAGGAGGGCCGACAGCGTGACGTTGAAGGTGAAGCTGGCACGGGCCCACTGCTCCGAGGTGGATCGAGGACTATGAAGCCCCATCGTCCAGTCGCGGAACACGAACGGCAGCCGGCTCGTGACCGTTTCCTCCTTTCCCGCGCCGTTTGTCGGAGCCAGCACGAGACCGCCGCGCCCGTCCCGCACCGTGACGACCAGGTCATCCATCATGGCATCCCGGAACACGCTTGGGAGCGCCTTCTTGATCGCCGCCGGCAGCACCACCTGCCTGAAGTACGGCTCGTCGAGGATCATCCCGGCCGCGCCCACCACCTTGAACTGCTGGTCGGTGATCGGAGACAGGATGATCCGGTAGTCGGGGTTCCTCTCGTCCACGCTCAGGACGGGGGAGGCGGCGCTCCCTTTGCGATAGCTGACCATCTGCCACGGTGTTGCCGCCACGATGATGGCCAGCGACTCGTCGGAGGCGGGGGGGCTCTCCAGGCGCTTCTTATCCGGGTTGTAGACGCGGAACCGCCCGAAAGGCTCCTCGGTGAAATCGACGAGAAATAACTTCCTGGCCCCCTCCGTCGGCGTCCTGGACCAGCTGGACGCCACTTCCTCCAGCCTGCCCTCGGTGAGAAACGATGCCGGCACGTTGAGCGTCCGCTCCCCCAGCGTGCGGTAGTAGTACTCGACTTCCGTGCCGACCCCCCCGAGGTAGTTCGTCAGGGTGGCCTTGTGCGCGATGGCGGAAACCTCCTGCAGCTTCGACAGCCAGACGAACTGCAGGCCGAGGAGCACGAGGAGCGGAAGCAGAACCGCCGCGAACCCGACCCAGAGTGTGTGCCGCTTGAGGAACTCTCTCATGACCGCCATCCTCGCTGTCCCGGATGCCGTCGAATATACCGCGGAACCCCGACACGGCTCCCCCGGCGGCCCACTGTTTACGTTTCCTTTACATCTGCGACATCTTTTTACGGGCGGGGGTGGGACATTTACAAGGCCGCGGCGTACCGTCAGGAACAGTCGATGGGGAACCGGCCCGTAGCCCGGGCCGGGTGAATGGCATGGGAAGTTCCAGCGGCTGGGGGCAGGGACTCTACTCTCCCCGTCGAACCCACCACACCAGCCCAATCGACGAAAGACTCTGCCGCCGGCCGCTGGACATCGTCTGGAAATGGAGGATTGAGATGCTGCGTAACAAATGGATCTTGCTGGTTCTCATCGCCCTTCTCGCAACGGCCGTTGCCTTCGCGGGCGAGCATTCCAAGTGCACGATGAGCACCCAGGACTGCCTGAACGCGATGGCAGCCAGGATGAAGTCCGGCGGATATGTCGGCATCATGTTTGAGGTCGACGAGTCGTCGGGCGGGTACTCGATCGAGAAGGTGATTCCCGGAACTCCGGCTGAGGCGGCGGGTCTGAAAGCCGGTGATGCGCTGGTCGCCCTGAACGGCGTGCGCATCTCCAAGGACAACCACGAGGCCCTCGACAAGGCGCGCGGCGACTGGAAGCCCGGACAAAAAGTCACCTACACCATCAAGCGGGACGGCGCCGAGCGCCAGGTCGCGCTGACTCTCGCCGCAATGCCCGCCGACATGATGGCGAAGTACATCGGCGAGCACATGCTCGAGCATGCCGCAATCGATGTCGCCCATAACTCGAAGTAGCAGGCGGCCAGGCGGCCGGGGCAAATCCCCGGCCGCCGCCGTCTTTACAGGTTCGTTACATGTGCGACATCTTTTTACCACCGCGTGCCGGACATTTACGATTCGTCCCCGTACACTCCCGCCGATTCGCACAGGGACCGCCGTGACGGCCCCGCTTCTTCAGCAGGAGATCCACAGATGACGCGTTTCAAGTGGTTGGTGGTTCTGGCCCTGGTCGCGGTCGCCTTCGGAACGATTCTCGCCGGGGAGGACTGCCACGGCAAGAAATGCTCGATGAGCACGCAGGCCTGTCTCGACGCGATGGCCACCAAGATGCACGACAGCGGTTACGTAGGGGTGATGCTGAACCACGATGAATCGGAAGGGACCCTTTCCATCGAGAGCGTCATCCCCGGCACGCCGGCCGACGCGGCGGGTCTCAAGGCGGGCGACGTCCTCGTGGCGCTCAACGGCACGAGGATCTCCAAGGACAACGAGGCCGCCCTCGAGAAGGCGCGTGGCGACTGGAGGCCCGGGCAGAAGGTCACCTACACGATCCAGCGAGGCGGCCTCGAGCAGCAGGTGACGCTCGCGCTGGCGTCGATGCCGGCGGACATGCTGGCCAGGATGATCGGCCAGCACATGCTCGAGCACGCTTCGGTGGCCGTCGCCAAGAAGTGATTCACCCAGCCGCGGGGGGCCGGCAAGCGAGTGCCGGCTCCCCGCGGCTGTTTGTCCCGGCCCCCGCGCGTTCGTGTAGACTTGCGCGGGGGCTTTTTTCAGGTTGCAGGACGACGCCGGGGAGGGACGCGACATGGGCACGACACGCCGTGAATTCCTCTACATTTCCGCAGTGGCAGGGGCGGCCGCCGCTCTCGGCGCCACGAAAGACCGTCCGGGCGGCAAAGCGCCCGGTGGAGGCAAGAGCAAGCGCATCCTGATCCTCGGCGGGACCGGTTTCCTGGGACCGCACGTCGTGGAGTCCGCGCGCGGCCGGGGCCACACGCTGACCCTCTTCAACCGCGGGAAGACGAACCCGGGCCTCTTCCCGGACGTCGAGACGCTGAACGGGGACCGCAAGGGGAATCTCAAGGCGCTCGTGGGACGGAGCTGGGACGCCGTCGTCGACACGTCGGGGTACGTGCCGCGGGACGTGAGCGACTCGGCGGGGCTGCTCAAGGACGCGGTGAAGCAGTATGTCTTCGTCTCGAGCATCTCGGTTTACTCGGAC
>JANMQK010000012.1:0-9089 GCA_031370485.1 Acidobacteriota bacterium
GCGCCAGAGCACCGCCGCCCAGAGCGCCGCGGGCAGGAGCGCCAGCGCCGCGCCCGGGATGAGAAGGTGCCGCACGATGCCGCGCCAGTCCCGGCGGAGAAGCACGAACCCCGCGAGCGCCAGGGCCGGGATGGCGGCGCCGACCAGCCCCTTGAAGAGCACCGCGGCGCCCGCGGCCAGGTAGCCCAGCAGGAGCCACGCGTGCCGCCGCCGCCCCCCCAGGACGACGCCGCGGTGAAACGATCCGCAGGCGACGAGAATCGCCAGGCTCAGCGGCACGTCGATGAGACAGCGCCGTGAAGTCCAGAAAAACTGGCACGCGGTCAGCAGGACAAGCGCGCCGAGAACCGCCGCGCGCTCGCCGACTATGGCGCGTCCGAAGAGATAGGTCAGCAGAACGCAGAGCAGCCCGGCGCAGGCCGGCACCAGGCGGGCGGCCGCCTCGGACGGCCCACCGGCGGCGCCATAGGCGGCGGTCACGAGCCAGTAGAAAAGCGGCGGCTTCTCGAGAAAGGGCTCGGCGTTGAGGCGCGGGACGAGGAGATCGCCCGTGGACCACATCTCGCGGCCCAACTCCGCCTCACGCGGTTCGTCCGGGTTGAAGAGATCGCTCCGCCCCAGCGACGCGAACAGCACGACCGCCCCGGCCCCCGCGATGAGGGCCGCTCTCGCGGCGTCCATCATCGCCCCTCCCCTGCGGCGGCGACCCCGTCGCGGACGCGGGCCAGGATCCTGATGCCGAACCGATCGTCCTTGAGGGGCTCCTGTCCCACGAGGACCAGCGGAGCGTAGTTCCGATTGACCCAGGAGATGATCCGCCGGCCGTAAGCGGGGTCGGCTCCGAAATACCCGACCCCGAACTCGGAGGTGTCCTTGTGCACGAGAAGCACATAGTCGGGCGGCCTCGCTTTCAGCCGATCCAGGATCCAGTCCTCCCCGAACACGATCATCTCGGTCATCATGAAATTGAGGCACGGCGAAGTCGTCGGGTGGCGCGACAGGTAGTTGAGCGTGATCCCCTCCGGGAACGCCACGAAGGTGGCGCCGGGCGGCATCCCCGCCTCCATCCAGCGAAGCGCGAGCGCCACGGCAGCCCCCTCCTGCCGCACCGCGGGACCGTAGGTCAAAATCGTGTCCCCTCCGCCGCCGACGGCGAAATCCTTCAGGCCGTAGAACTCGTTCGACAGGCGCAGATGATAGACGATTCCCGCGGCCACGACGGCGAACGCCAGGCCGCGGAACAACCGGCCGTCCCCTCCCCGCTCCCGGAGAAGTTCCGGCAGCCCATGGGTGAGCCCGGCGACGAGAACCAGTGTCGCCGGGAGCGCCAGGTAGAACCCGTAGTGATAAAGGTGGGTGTTGAGTGCCGTCTTGCCGAGAAGCGCCAGGGCGAGCCCCGACCAGAGCGCCGAGGGCGCGATCGCGCGCAGCGCCGCGGGGTCGCTGCGGCGCCGCGACATCATGACGAGAGATGCCCCGAGCGCCAGAAGGCTCACGAGCGGCAGGGCGCGCGGCAACTCCGTCCAGGGGAGGAGGTCCGGGGCCGCAACTAGGATGACGAAGAGGGCGAGACCCGCCGCGGCCCCGGCTGCGGGGCCCGGGGGACCGCCGCCGCGCAGGCGCCGCCAGAGAATGTCGAGAGCGGCCCCGGAGAGGGTCAGCCCCAGGAGGAGCGCGAACATCAGGACCATCCGCCGCAGATTTCCCGCCGGATCGTCGAGACCCGCGGCATGGAGGTAGAACGGATTGCGCGCCACCTCTCCCCCCAATACGACCCAGCCTCCGAGGATCGACCGCGCGGCCTTGCCCGCGGGCATGTAGGAAAGAAAGTAGAGAAAGAACCCGGCGGCGGGGGCCAGGGCCGCGGCGGCGAAGAGCGCCGGCGACCCCCTGCCGCGCGGAGGGACCGAGCCCCGCGTCTGGATCGCGATCCACCCCGAGAGCAGCACGACAATCAAAGCGGCGAGGGCCACCTCGGCCTTGGTGAGAAGCGCCAGCCCGCAGCAGAGCCCGGCGAGCGCCGCTACACCCCGTTCCCCCCTGTCACGCCAGCGGACCAGCAGCACCAGCATCGCCACCGTCAGCACGAGACCGTGGGTCGCCTCGTGCGTGTAGGGAGAGACGAAGTTGTAGTTCCCGACACGGGAAAGGTGCGCGAAGCCTGAGAACGACAGGAGCGCGAGGCAGGCCGCGGTCGCCGTGGCCCGGCCGGACGTCTTTGCGAACGATCGGTAGACCAGCAGAGTCAGCGCGGCCAGGACCGCCAGGTTGACGATGGCGAGCGTCAGGAACGACGTCCCGAAGAGCAGGAACGCCAAGCCGTTGGCGTGCTGCGACAGCGGTCCGTGCAGGAAGGCGATGTCGGTGTAGAGTCGCTCGCCGGAGGCGAGGCGCCACGGGATGTAGAGCTGCTGCCCGAAGTCGACCAGGACGTCCGGCCAGCGGCGCCAGCTCCACGCGGCCATGCCGAGGAAGGCCGTCCCGAGAAGGACCGCGCCCGGCCGGTGGCCGGAGATGAGCCTCCGCGTCGCTTGATCATTCATGTCGGAGTTCCCAGGCTCTCCTCTCCGGGGGGGGAGGACGCGATAGACTGCCCATTCTATGGCAGCACGGTCGGGGTGACGGCGATGCCCTTCGGATTCGATCTCGGTTCTTCGAGCGCCAAGGCGGTCCGTGTCGACCGCAAGGGACGTCCCGCGGCCGTGGCCCGGCGGCCGATCGCGACGAGGCGCGCTTTGGGCGGCCGCGTCGAGCACGACGCCACCGCCATCCTGAAGGCGTCGCTCGCGGCCCTGCGGGCCGCGCTCGGCCGCGACGATCTCCCCCCGGGCGACATGGGGCTCGGCATCGCGACGCAGCGTTCCACGGTCCTGTTCTGGGATCGCGGCTCGGGCCGCCCGCTGACCCCGGCCTACTCGTGGCAGGACCGGCGCGGCGCCGCGTTCTGCGCGCGGCTCTCCCGGAAGCGCCGCCGCGGCGGGCCCGGCCCGGCGGATCCGGCCGGGATGGTGGCCGAGCGCACCGGCCTTCGCCTCGGCCCGCACTACTCAGCGTCGAAGCTGGCGTGGGCGTTGTCGCACTGTCCCGGGCTGAAGCAGAAGGTCAAGAGCGGGCGGGCGCTCTGGGGCACGGCCGGCACCTACATTCTATGGATGCTGACCGGCGGCGCCGCCTATGCGATCGACCACGCCAACGCGCAACGCACGCTCCTCTTCGACATCGGCCGGCTCGCGTGGGACCCGGATCTCTTCACCCTGTTCGGACTTGAGGCCCTTCTCGACGCGCCTGCCCTGCCGGCCCTCGTCCCGACCTGGCTGCCGGAGGAGGTCGAACTCGAGGTCGGCGGGCGGAGCCTTCGTCTGCGGGCCATGACCGGCGACCAGCAGGCGGCGCTCGCCGGGCTCGCCTGCCGGCGGGACGGGGACGTCGCCATCAACTACGGCTCGGGCGCATTCGTGCTGCGCAACACCGGCCCCGAGCCGCGGCGGTTCAAGGGGCTTCTGACAACCCTCGTGTCGTCGTGGGCCGCGACCGGGGCGGGTGTCCTGCCCGGAACCGGGTGCGCCGCGCAGTTCGCCGTCGAGGGTCCGGTGAACGCCGCCGCGACCGCGCTCGACTGGGTCCGCCGAAGGCTCGGCCTGAGTGTCAGGACCGCGGCTCTCGACGACTACCTCGGCCCGGACGACGGCCGAAAGCACCGGGTTCATTTCCTGCCGGCGGTCTCCGGCCTGGGCGCCCCGCGCTGGGACCCCGGGGCCACCGCGCGGTTTTACGGGGAGGTCGCCGCGGCCTCGCCCCGAGAGCTCATGAGGGCCGCCGTCCTGTCGATCGCCATGCGCTGCACCGAGGTCCTGCGCGCCGCGGCGCTTCCCTCGCCGCGTGGCCGGGCCCGCCCGACGGGCGGCGAGGCGCCGGTCCGCGTGGCAGGCGGTCTCACCCGCTGCCTGACGCTGCTCCAGGCGCAAGCGGATCTCCTGCAGCGGCCTATCCTGGTGGTCGCGTCGCCCGACGCCACGGCGCTCGGCGCGGCCGGCATGGCGCGACAGGCTCCCCCGGACATCGCGGGACGGGCGCGCCGCCGGGATGTCACCCGGACCGGGATCGCGCGGGCGCGCGCCGGGCGGGACGAAGGGGCGCGCATCGTGCGGCCGCGAATCTCCGCGCGCGAGGCCGAGGGGCTTTATCGTTCCTGGCTGAAGGCGGTCTACGGAGCGCCCGCGCGCGCGGCGAGGTAGGACGCGAGGGCGCGCTCCACCACCGGCCCCGGGAATGCTCCCCAGAGGATCCGCACGACAACACCGCTTCGATCGACGATGAACGAGATCGGCTGCACCGGGACCCGGCCGTAGGCCTCAAAGGTCTTTTCGTCGCCGTAAAGCACGGGATACGGGATGGAGAATTCCTGCAGGAACCGCTCGAGCTCCGTGCCGTGGAATTGCGGGATCAGGATGCCATCGAGGTTGACCCCGAGGATCTCGAGCCCCCTGTCCTTGTGAAGCCGGTAAAGGGTGGCGAGGTCGGGGGTTTCCTGGCGGCAGGGGATGCACCCCGAGTACCAGAAGTTAACAAGCACCACCTTGCCGCGCGCGTCGCTCAGTTTCACCAGGCGGCCCCGCGTGTCCCTGAGGGCGAAATCGGGAGCCGGCTTCCCTACGTAGCGCTGGTGAAAAGCCTCCCGCAACGCCCCCCTGTCGGCGCCCGGCGCGGGCGGCGCCAGAAGGACCGCGAGGAGCGAACCCATCGCGAGGAGCCCGGCGCCTTCGAGGACGCGCGCGGGCCGCATCAGGCCCCACCCGCTTCGCGCAGCCGCGCCAGGACGAGATCGCGATCGAGAAACGCCAGGAACCAGCCCGCCCTGGGGCCTTTCGAGCGGTCGAGGAACACTGTGTAGATCGCCTCGAACGCCGCGGTCGGCTTCTCCAGCCCGGCCTCCTTGGCCAGGTCGTAGATCAGCGCGTGGATCTCCTCGCCCGTCATCCCGGGACGGAGCCGCTCGCCGAGAGCGCGCAGGAACGCCCTCTGGCCGGTGGCAAGCGAAGCGGCGCCCGCGGGGAGTGTCTTTTGCAGCGAGAACTTCATCTCGGGAGGCGCGAACTCGTTGAGCCAGCGGACGGCATAGCCGGCCCGCTCCTTGAGCGCCTTCTCGTCCTCCACGGGATAACCGTTGCGCCGCAGGATGACCACCGCCTGGTCGAGATCGAGGTCGCACATCTGCACCACGTTCACCAGGTGCCGGAAGGGCACCCCGACCGGCGTGAACTGGTCGGCGCACGACAGGTCGAGGGCGCGCGGGTCGCGCGCCTGGGACGCGGCGTCGTCGAACTCGTCGATCAGCTGCAGGAGCGGCAGCCCAGGGTCGAACCCGATCGAGCGCGTCGGCCGCGTCTTCACGACGAGGTAGCGCAGGATCTCGGGCGGGGCGACCTCGAGCATCCGGTGCACGGACAGGACGTTCCCCTTGCTCTTGCTCATGTCCCCCATCCCCTTGAACGAAATCCACTCGTAGGTCACCGGGAACGGGGGCGCGGCTCCGAACACTTCGCGGCAGATGCGCGCGCCCGTGTCGTAGGAGCCGCCGCGCGTCGAATGATCCTTGCCGAAGGGCTCGACGGTCACCGGGATGCGCGCCCAGCGCGCCGGCCAGTCGACACGCCAGGTCAGCTTGCCGCCGCCGCGCATCGACACCGTCCCTTTCGCGCCGCACGCGCAGGAGAAATCAACGGTTTCCGCGCGCTCGGAGTAGCCGCGCACGGTCGTCTCCGACATCTTCCCGCATACAGCGCAGATCGGGTTGAAGGGGCTCCATGCGGGTTCCACCTCCCGCCCGGTGCTCTCCTTGAGGATCGCGGCGATCCGGTCCCGGTTCTTGAGCGCCAGGACGATCTGCGGCACCATCATCCCGCTCTTGTACATCTGGTCGGCCCGGTAGACCTTCACGTCGATGCGCATCGTTTTGAGCGACTTCAGGAAGGGCTCGAGGAAGTGGTCGCCGTAGGAGGCGTGCTTCCCACACGGGCAGGGGATCTCCGACAAGGGCCTGCCGATCTGCTTCTCGTAGATGGCGGCGTCCAGGAACGGGTAGACCTTGCGCAAAGGGTCGAAGTTGTCGGCCACGTAGTCGAGCACGACCTGCGCCCCGCGCTCCTTCAGGACACGGTAAATGACGTCCGCGGTGATGACCTCGCGCAGGTTGCCGATGTGGATCTCCCCCGAGGGGGAGATGCCGGTCGAGATCTCATGGGGACCCGGGATCTTGAGGATCGCCTCGGCGATCTCGTCGGCCCAGTGCTTCTCGCGGACGTGCATCATCGGCCAGGGACTCCCCCAGCCGGCTTCGGGGCGGCGGATGGCGGCGCCGCGACGAAACGGAAACGCACCTTCACCTCGTCGTCGAGGACGATCCAGAGAAAGCGCGGTATGGAAATCCCGAAATCACTCAGTTTCAGGCTGACATCCCCCTCGGCCGTGAAGCTCCCGCCATCATACCGGACGGCGGCCGGGAAACGCAGGGGGTGCTCGACACCGTGGAGCAGGAGCGTCCCCTCCACCCGGGCCCGGCGTGACTGCGCCTGCGGCAGCCCCGCGGCGGCACCATCCCCCGGGTCTTCGAGGGCGATCGAGGTGGAGCGGAAGGTGATCTGCGGGAAGGTGTCGCTTTCCAGGTGGTCGTTTCGCATCTTGCGGTCGCGGATGCGGTTCCCGGTCACCATTTTTTCCGCCTCGACGCGCAGCACGACCGACGATCCCTCGTTTGGGCGCGCCGGGTCGAGCGTCACTTCACCCGCGAAGGACGGGGCCTGCCCCTCGATCGTCTCCCCCGGACGGCTCACGGTGAACTCGAGGGCGCTTTGCGCCGCGTCGAGCGCCAGGGTCACCGGCTCGCCGCGCGCCGCGGAGGCGCCGGCCCCCACGGCCAGGATCACCGCGAGAACGGCCGGCAGGAATCGACTGCGCTGTCTCATCGCGTCGGCATACCCGGGCCGCCGCATCAGCGCCGCCTCCTCCGTCCGCACCCTGAAAGCCAGGATCACTGCGAACGCGAGCGAGCCCGCGAACGCCGTCACCCAGGCGCCTCCCGCGAGCGGCACCGCCAGGATTTCGCCGATCACCGCGACGTAGTTCGGATGCCGCAGGCGACGGTATGGCCCGGAGGTCACGACCCGGAGCGTCCGCGGCAGGATCACCTTCATGGTCCAGGAATCCCCCAGGTGCCGGACCGCCCAGAGCTTCAGCGCCTTGGACAGGACGAAGAGCAGGACCATCGCCGCCACCCAGATCGGTGCAGGGCGCCGCTCTCCGAGAAGATGCTCGGCGACCGCCGCCGGGAAGATGAGCGTGTAGACCGGGGTCATCAGGCGGAAAACCCACGGAGCGACCTCCTCGGCCCCCCCGGCGAGAAGACGCCGCTCGTTGCGCAGGGCGTAGAGCCGCTCGGCCAGCGCCAGCGCCCCGGCCGCCGCCACGAAGACAATGTAGAGCATCGAAGATGTTTCCATGGGGTTCGAGCCTCCGTTCAGGCGAGCAGCAACCGGGCCACGAATCGCGGCCTGACGACAAGCGCCGCATCGGCGGTGTCGCCGGTCACGCGCGCGAGAAGATCGGCCAGGTCCTGATCGCGGTTGAGCCTCCGCGCCACCCAGTCGGCGAGGCGGGGCCGGGCGAGGACCGCCTGCAGGATCCTGTCAAGGCGCAGGCGTGTCGCGAACGCGGCGCGGCGCGCCGACGCGTAAGGAGAAAGGGCCCGGGCGCTCAGATCGCCGCGGAGCAGCGCCGCGCCGAGAACGGCGGCGGCCATCGTTCCGCCGCGCAGCGCCATGGCGATCCCCTCCCCGGTGAAGGGGTCGAAAAACCCCGCCGCGTCCCCGACCAGGAGGGCCCCGTCGGCGACCGGGGTCGAAGAGCCGCAGGCCATGGGTCCCGTCGCCCAGAGGCCCGCCGACAGCCGGGCGTGCCGGAGGCGGCGGCGCGTCAGGGCATGCTCCTCGATCCGTTCCCGGAAAAAAGCGGCCAGGCCGTTCCGGCCCGGCAGGCCCGCGGCGCGGGGGGCGCCCCGCCGCGACGACGCGCCGCGTGCCGGACGGTGCGGGTCGAGAACGACGCACACGTTGGCGAGGCCCCCGGGGAGCGGGTTGATCCCGCAGTAGCCGTAGCCGGTCACGATCATCTCTCCGTGATCGCCCGGGGCGTCGACCTGCTCGAAGTGGCCCATGACGGCCCACCGCCGGTGGCGGCGCTCCGGACGGCGCAGCCCCAGGGCGCGCGCCACGAACGAGTTGCGGCCGTCGGCCCCGACAATGGCACGCGCCCGCGCGGGCGCCGGATGGCCCGACAATGTCAGCTCAAAGAGGCCGTCGGAGCAGCGCGTGACGGCCTGCACCCGCGTCCCTTCGCGCACCACGGCGCCGCTCGACCGCGCGTTCTCGAGAAGCACCGGGTCGAGATCGTAGCGGCGCATCGAGAAGCCCCTCTGCTCCGGCTCGCCGTAGCGGCCTAGGACCCGCGCGCCGCCGGGCGCAACAACCGCCATGCCGACGTGACGCCGCGGCGACAGGTCGAGGACCGCGTCGAGAACACCCAGATCGGAGAAGGCGGCCACCGCCGCCGGGGGAACGTATTCGCCGCAGATCTTGTGGCGGGGGAAGCGGGCTGCGTCGCACACCAGGACCGCATGGCCGGCGCGCGCCAGGAGCGCGGCCACCGTCGAGCCGGCGGGGCCCCCGCCCGCCACCGCGACGTCGAAGACCTGTCCCGGTTCCGCCGCCACCGTCATGACGCGCAGGCCCGCAGCACCAGGGCCGAGTTCTTCGATCCGAAGCCGATGCAGTTGCACAGCGCCAGCGCCGGCTCGGCCGGCCGCGCGCGGTTTGGGACGTAGTCCAGGTCGCACTCCGGGTCGGGGTTCTCGTAGTTGATCGTCGGCGGCAGCAGATGATCCCGGAGCGCCATGACGGTCGCCGCGACGCCGGCCGCGCCGCACGCCCCCTGCGGGTGTCCAATCATCGACTTGGTCGCCGAGGCCGGGACCTTGTAGACCCGTTCGCCGAGGAGGTTTCTGACCGCCAGGGTCTCGACACGGTCGTTCTGCTCGG
>JANMQK010000030.1:0-3086 GCA_031370485.1 Acidobacteriota bacterium
GCAGTCGAACCCTGTCCCAGGATCGCAACATTTCCTCCTGATGCTCCCTCAAGCAGGCCCTCATGGCCGGATCCAGCGTCGCCCCGCGCGGCTTGAGCACCTGCAGCGTCCACAGCGCGACCTTGAAGTGCTGGCCTCGCATGAGCACGTGACAATGGGGTGGCGGGTGGTCGACCTCGTTGATCCAGATCCGCGCCCCTCTGCACTTCGTCCGCCAGACCGCCACGCGGCCTCCGAGGGGCGTATGTCACATGTAATATAATGCTCCTCTAGAGAGATGTCCAGAAGAAACTCTTCGGACCAGTGGCCCGGGGTACCTCAGACTCCCGCGAGGCCGAGGCTGATCTGGAGCGCGCGGTTCACCAGTTTCATGGTGTCGGGTCGCAGCCTTCCGAGTCGCTTCACGAGGCGCCGTCTGTCGATTGTCCGGATCTGGTTCAGGAGGACGACCGAGGGGACACTCAGGCTGCCCTCGGGCGGATCGACACGCACGTCGGCGGGATAGGCAGGCGTGTCAGGCCGCGACGAGATCGCAGCCACGATTGTGACCGGGCTCCAGCGGTTGGCTACGTCATTCTGGAGGATCAGCGCGGGTCGGGTCTTCTTGATCTCCGCGCCCACCGTAGGGTCGAACGAGACCAGGTAGACCTCGCCCCTGCGGGGAGGCGCTACTCCCGGTCTTCGCGCCACGGGGTCTCATCCAGGCCCGACCATTCTTCGGCGATTGTCAGATCACGTTCCGCGTGGCGGAGCGCCCCCTCCTTCATGAGGCGGCGGAGCCGTGTTTTCCCAACCGACGCCACGTAACGATGCACGGCCTCGGAGATGAGAAAACTCCTGTCTCCCTTCTTGGCGACCCGATCGATCAGGCGGATCGTCTCCTCCGGCAAGGTGATGTTGATGCGTCGGTAAGCGGTCATGGCTCCTCCAGATCGGCGGATGGCCGATACACATCACGGATGTGTATGTCAATCATACGCCTTGAGATTCATGCGGGATTGCACGCGTAGAGAATGTCGTCTATCTTGCGTACATGGCCAAGCTGACGCTGAACGTGGATGGGAGCATTGTGGCGCGCGCCAAGCGCTACGCGGCGAAGCGCGGCACCTCCCTGTCCTGCCTGGTCGAGCAGCTCCTGGCGCTCATGGTCAGGGGCTCCCGCAAGGACGAAGCGGATCCCCCGACGGTGCTGGCGCGTCTGCGGGCCGAGCTGAAAGGATCGTCCATCGACTTTGCCGCGTACCGCCGGTACCTGGAGCGCAAGTACCGGTGAGGCGCATCCTCGTTGAGGTCAGGTCTGCGCGAAGATGAAGCCGCGACGAAACGCGAGAAATCTCAGGCGCAACCGCTCCGTGTCCCGCCATGCAGGCGGAGCACTGCGGGCCATGCGGTGGAGCGTGGCGAGTCGGTCCGCGGGGTCCTCGAACGCGGCCAGAAAGCTCTGAACGAGACCGCACTCGGCCTCATCGACGAGCGCAGCGAGCTGCTTTCCAACCACGAACGGACCAGCATCCTCGAAATCAATGCCGAGGTCGATGACCTCGTCGCTCCAGCGCTCGTCGGCGTCAGGCTGCAGGAACTCGGAGAGTATGTGAGCGATGTCGGCCAGGTCGCTGTCCCGTTCCCAGGGCTGGTCGAGGTAGGCCGCCATCTTCAGGACCACTAGCGACCGGATCGATGCGACACGCACGGCGGCTCCACCAACAAGCTCGACGGGCACGGCGTCGGCGAAGGCGAGCCTGAAGCCCACCAGACTCAATCGGGCGCTACCGTCCGGCCAGGTGAAGCCGCCCTTGCTGACGAGCGAAGGATGCCCGGGCAATACGTCCACGCGGGAGCCGTCAGGAACGATCCATCGCTGCGGAGCGTTTCTCTCCCGGCGCCAACCCAATCGCTCGAGATCCCGGGCGTAGGTGTCGGGCCCGGAAGCGACGGAGAGGTCCAGATCGATCGTCTCCCGCCAGCGAAAATCCAGTTGACAAGCGATCGCGGCCGCTCCGATGACGATGAACCTCTCCGGATTCCAGAGAGTCTGCAGCGCCCGCAACACCGCGACATGCCGGTCGGGAAATGGGATCACGAGATTCCCCCAAGGTACTTCCGCTGAATCTCCACGGCTGTTTCGCGCGCCCGCTTGTCGCCGGCGAACAGGAGTTCGGTGTACACGAGCAGGGGCGCAACTGTCCTGGGCGCCGCGCCTTCGAACGCGATTGGGCCGGGGGCGCGCAGGAGGATCAGCGGTCCGTCGTCCGCCCGCAGCGCGCGCAGCCGCTTCGCGACGTCGAAGTCGGGATGCTGCACGTGCACGACCGTGTCCGGTCCGCGGTAGTAATGGGTGAGTCGGTGGGCGGCGGCACCGCCGCCGAAGGCCCAGATCGCCTTCTCATCCAGGGTCTCTTCGATCAGCCGCTCGACAGCCTCGGGATCCGTTCCCTGCGCGCGATACCTTCCGATCAGGAGCTTCGGGCGAACCTGCGTCTCGTACCCCTTGATCCACAGGTCGAGAAGCCGGCGGGGCTCCGCGAGCCTTCTCTCGTGAGCCGCCTCGCGGATCAAGCCTTCCTTGCGGAGCCGGGCGATACGGTCGGCCGCCGTCGCAACGGCGACACCCGCGGCTTCAGCCAGCGCGCGGACCGGCTCGTTCAACAGGGCTGGCCGGACGAGCAGGGCGAAGATTATCTGCTGGCCGGGGACCCCCATGCCACGACCCTGCCGCGGCCGCGCCTCGGGGGGACGCCCTTCAATCTTGGCGATGTGCCGGCGGCCGATCTGCAGGCGGCAGTTCCCGGCGAGATCGACAAAGTTCACGCCCTGCTCGTCCAAGTACCTCGCCAGCGGCCGGCCGACGTGGGGCGCAAACAGAATCCATGGTCTCGGCCCGCGTCGCGTCGCCTGCGCGAAGACGCCGTCAACGATAGTCCGCGTCAGGTGCGTCCTCTTGGCCTCGACGTCGAGCACCTCCGTGGCACCCGGCGTGACGATTCGAAGGTGGCCGTCCCGGTGCGGCCCGCGCCCGCCGATTTCCCGGAGGAGAACAGCCTCGTCGACGAATGGCAGCTCGCGGAGTCGCTCGACGCAGCGCCTGA
>JANMQK010000036.1:0-25710 GCA_031370485.1 Acidobacteriota bacterium
TGATGGCGCAGAAGACGAAGGCTATTCCAGAGGGCTTCCATACCGTGACCCCGGGCCTGGTCGTGAACGACGGCGCCCGGGCGATCGAATTCTACAAGAAGGCGTTTGGCGCCGAGGAAGTGTCGCGGATGGCGGGGCCCGGTGGCCAAGGCGTCATGCACGCGGAGATCAGGATCGGCAATTCGACGCTGTTCCTCGGCGATGAGTTCCCGGACATGGGCGCCCTTTCGCCCCACACGCTCAAGGGAACCCCGGTCACGCTGCACCTGTATGTCGAAGACGTGGACGCCGCGTTCAAGCGGGCCACGGATGCCGGCGCCACGGTCAAGATGCCGGTGACCGACATGTTCTGGGGCGACCGGTACGGCAAGGTCATGGATCCATTCGGGCACCAGTGGGGCCTGGCAACGCACAAAGAGGATGTGTCCCCCGAGGAGATGACACGCCGCGCCAAGGAATTCATGTCAGGGATGCAGAAGCCAAAGACCGCCTGACACCGCTTTCCGCCCCGGTTCACGACCGGCCCGCCGCGGCTCCGTTCGACCGGCCGCCGCGGCGGGCTGGATCGCTGGTATAAGATCCGCGCATGGACTCCGCTCTGGCGGTAGCGCGTCTCCACTTCGCCTTCACGATCACCTACCACTATCTTTTTCCGCAGCTGACGATGGGGCTGGCCCTGCTCATCGTCATCCTGAAAACGGTCGCTCTTCGCCGGCGCGACCCCCACTACGATCGGGCCGCGCGCTTCTGGGGAAAAATCTTCGCCATCAATTTCGCCATGGGGGTCGTGACGGGGATCCCGATGGAGTTCCAGTTCGGGACCGGCTGGGCCGCGTTCTCGCGGGCCGCCGGCGGCGTGATCGGTCAGACTCTGGCGATGGAAGGGCTGTTCTCCTTCTTCCTCGAATCGTCGTTCCTGGGACTGTTCCTCTACGGAGAGAAGCGGCTCGGACCGCGCGGCCACTGGGTCGCCGCGTTCCTGGTGTTTCTCGGCTCGTGGCTTTCGGGTTTCTTCATCGTGGCCACCAACGCCTGGATGCAGCATCCCGTGGGCCACAGCCTTGGCCCGGACGGCGCCATCCGCCTCGAGAGCCTCTGGGGCCTGCTCCTCAACCCGTGGGTTGGATGGCAGTACCTGCACACGATGATCGGCTCCGTGATCACCGCCTGCTTCGTCACGGCCGCGATCGGGTCCTTCTATGTGATTTCCGGCCGCCACCAGGACTACGGGCGGACATTTCTCCGCGTGGCGGTGCCCGTCGGACTGATCGCGACGCTGCTGCAGCTGTTCCCGACGGGCGATGGCCAGGGCCGGATGGTCGCGCGACACCAGCCCGCGACACTCGCCGCCATGGAAGGCCTGTTCTATTCCGAAGACGGGGCTCCACTCGTGCTAGTCGGCCAGCCGGACATGGAGAGAATGACCCTCGATAATCCCATCGTCCTGCCCCGGGTGCTGAGCTTCCTCACGCACAGGAGGTGGACCGCCTCGATGCAGGGGCTGGACGCCTTCTCAAGGGACGAATGGCCCGATAATATTCCGCTTCTCTACTACGCGTACCACATCATGGTGGGGCTCGGGACGATATTCATCGCAGTCATGGCTTGGTCGGCGTGGCTTCTCTGGAGGGGACGGCTTTTCGGATCGCGGCCCGCGCTATGGGCGCTCATGCTGATGCTCCCCTTTCCCTACATCGCCAACACCGCCGGGTGGATGACGGCCGAGCTGGGCCGCCAGCCCTGGACGATCTACGGGCTGATGCGCACCGCCGACGGAGTGTCGCCGAACGTATCGGCCGGCAACGCCCTCTTCACGCTCATCGGGTTCATGGGAATGTACACGGTCCTCAGCATCCTCTTTCTTTTTTTGGTACGGCGCGAGATCGAGCACGGGCCCGAGGGGGCGGCGGCCCGCCCCACGGGAGACTGAGGGAGAGTCATTAATTGGCAACAGTCTGGTTCTGGCTCGTCGCGGTGATGATCGCGCTGTACGTTGTTTTCGACGGCTTCGATCTCGGGGCCGGGGTGATTCATCTCTTCGTCGCGCGCACCGACGCCGAGCGGCAAAGGGTCATCCGCTCGATCGGGCCGGTCTGGGACGGCAACGAGGTCTGGCTGCTGGCCGCCGGCGGCACCCTGTACTTCGCATTTCCCGTGCTGTACGCCTCGGCGTTCAGCGGCTTCTACCTGCCGCTGACGATCGTGCTGTGGCTGCTGATCCTGCGCGGTATCGCGATCGAGTTCCGCAACCACATCGAGAGCCCCGTGTGGACCCCGCTCTGGGACGGGGTGTTTTCAGGCGCGAGCGCGCTTCTGGTGATTTTTTTCGGGGCGGCCCTGGGCGGGGTGGTGCGGGGGGTGCCGCTCGACGCCACGGGCTACTTCTTCGAGCCGTTGTGGACCGACCTGCTCACCGGTTCTCCGACCGGCATCATCGACTGGTACACCATCCTCGTGGGGCTCTTCGCGCTCTTCACGCTCACCATGCACGGGGCGCTCTGGGTGGTCATGAAGACGGACGGTGAGCTCCAGGCGCGCTCGCGCGGGGCGGCCGCCCTGGCCTGGTGGGGCACCGCGGCCCTCACCGCAATCGTGACCCTGGTCACGTTCCGCGTCCAGCCCCACGTGGCGGAACGGCTTTCGGAGAACCCCGCGGGGCTTTTCTTCCCGGCGCTCGCCCTGGCCGGCCTGGCGATCGTCCACCGCTCGCTGGCGCAACAACGGGAGCTAAGGGCGTTTCTGGGATCGTGCGCCTTCATCGTCGGGATGCTGACCAGCGTTGTGTTCGGTCTCTACCCCTACGTCCTGCCTGCGAACACCGACCCGGCGTTCGCCCTGACCGTTCACAACGCGGCCGCCGCCGAGTACGGCCTCATGGTCGGGTTGGTATGGTGGGTGCCCGGCATGATCCTCGTCACCGCCTACTTCACATTCGTCTACCGGCATTTCGCCGGCAAAGTGCGCTGAAAAGGAGCCCTTCGATGCGATCCGTTCCTGCCCTGATCCTCCGCGGCGCCCTGTCCGCCGCGATTCTCGTCTCCTTCACCTGTGCTGCCGCGGCGGCCGGGGCAACGCATCCCTTCTCGGCGCGCGACATGGTCGCCATGGAGAGGCTCGGCGATCCGCAACCCTCGCCCGACGGCAAGTGGGTCGTTTTCACGCGGCGAACCTGGAACGCGGAGACGAATGAGACGACCACAAACCTCTGGATCGTGGCGATATCCGGCGGCGAGCCGCGCCGGCTGACCGCTTCGAAGGGCCCCGACACGGGGCCGCGCTGGTCGCCCGACGGAGAGACGATCGCATTTCTCTCCTCGCGAAGCGGCTCGTCCCAGATCTGGACCATCGATCCCCTGGGCGGCGAGGCGCTGCAGCGGACGACGTTTCCCGTCGACGTGGACAACATTCAGTGGTCGCCGGACGGAGCGCGCCTGGCCTTCACGGCCGAGGTCTATCCCGACTGCCCCGACCTGAAGTGCACGGCCTCGCGCGACAAAGAGAAGGACGCCGACCCGGTCAAGGCCCGAACATACACCAGCCTGCCGTTCCGGCACTGGGACTCCTGGGAGGATGGGAAGCGCAGCCACATCTTCGTCTGGCCGCTCAAGGGGGGCGATCCGATCGATCTCATGAAGAGGGCCGACGCGGACAGTCCCACCAAGCCGTTCGGCGGGACGGAGGAGTTCGCCTGGTCCCCCGATGGAAAGGAGATGGCCTTCACCGCGAAGATCACCAGGGACGCCGCCTGGTCGACCGACCTGAACATCCACCTGGCCGCGACCGACGGCAGCGGCTTCCGCAGCGTCACCAGCGGCAACCGCGCGGTCGACACGCAGCCGGCCTGGTCGCCCGACGGCCGGACTCTCGCCTACCTCGCCATGACGCGCCCGGGGTTCGAGGCCGACCGCCAGCGGGTCATGCTGTACGACAATGCGACCGGGCAAAGCCGGGCGCTGACGGAGAGCTGGGACCGTTCGGCCCAGTCGCTTCTATGGTCGCGCGACGGCAGGACCCTCTTTGTGACAGCGGACGACACGGCCCGCGTGAAGATCTTCGCGGTGCCCGTCTCCGGGGGAGAACCGCGTGTCGTGGTGGGCGAGCACCACAATTCAGCGCCCGCCCTGGCGGGCCGGGATCGCCTCGTCTTCACTCAGGACTCGCTCACCAACCCCGCCGAGGTCTTCACCTGCCGCGCCAACGGCTCGGATTTTCGGGCGCTGACGAAGGTCAACGCGGCCCGGGTCGCCGAGGCGGAGATGAGCAAGCCGGAGGAGTTCTGGTTCGTGGGGGCGCAGGCCGACCGGGTCCACGGCTGGATCCTCAAGCCCGTCGGTTTCCGGCCTGGCCGCAAGTACCCCGTGGCCTTCCTGATCCACGGCGGGCCGCAGGGGACGTGGGACGACCATTTCCACTACCGGTGGAACCCCCAGGCCTACGCGGGCGCCGGTTATGTCACCGTCACGATCGACTTTCACGGCAGCACGGGGTATGGCCAGTCCTTCACCGACGCCATCCGGGAGGACTGGGGCGGCAAACCGTACGAGGACCTCATGAAGGGGCTCGACCACGTCATCGCGACCAACGACTACGTGGATGGCGGACGGGTCTGCGCCCTGGGCGCCTCGTTCGGCGGGTACATGGTGAACTGGATCGCGGGCCGCACCGACAGGTTCAAGTGCCTGGTCAGTCACGACGGCGAATTCGACGAGAAGGGCTCCTACTACACGACGGAGGAACTCTGGTTCCCGGAGTGGGAGTTCGGCGGAACGCCGTGGGAAAACAAGGCCCTCTACGAGCGCTTCTCGCCCTCGGAGTACGTGCAGAACTGGAAGACCCCGATGCTGGTCATCCACGGGGCGCTCGACTTCCGGCTTCCCGAGACGGAGGGGTTCTCGGTGTTCACGGCGCTGCAGCGCCGCGGCGTGCCGTCCAAGTTCCTCTACTTCCCCGACGAGAACCACTGGGTGCAGAAGTCGAAGAACAGCCTCCTCTGGCACGAGACGGTCCTGGGCTGGCTCGACCAGTGGCTCGGTAGGTAACCGGGCCGGCACCTCGCCGGCGAAGGACCGTCCAGGCGCCGGGTCGATCTTCGCTCAGTCCTCGGCCTTCGCCACGTCCTCGGCCCAGGAGAGGGCGGCCATCATCGCCGGGAAGCCGATGGTCGTCGTGGCCAGCAGGACCACGTGGCGGCATTCCTCGATGGAGGCGCCCGCCTCCATCGCCCGCCGGACGTGCGAGTGGACGGCCCCCTCCAGCCGGGCGCCGACGGCGATCGCCAGCTTGGCCAGGGCGCGGGTCTTCGCGTCCAGCGGACCGGCCTGCTGGCACGCCTCCCCGAGATGCTCGTAGGCCTCGAGCACCTTGGGATAGCGGTTTTTCTGCTCCTTGTACCATCCTGGAATCTTTGGCATCTATACCTCCTGCAATGATCGATCGTAACCGGCCACGCCGACAGCCGGATCATATCCTCAAGAGCCGGGCGCGGGCGGCGGGTCGCCGCCGCGGCCCCTGGTTGACAGCGTCGCGATGTGATGCGAATCTCTCCTGTATGCAGGGATCAAAGACCGACGCGGTTCCCGCCCGCTACTCCCGGCAGGTCCTGTTCGAGGGGATCGGCCCCGAGGGGCAGGCGCGGATCATCGCCTCGCGCGCGGCGATTGTCGGCTGCGGGGCGCTGGGCTCGGTGCAGGCGACGCTTCTGGTCCGCGCCGGGGTCGGGACGGTCCGGATCATCGACCGCGACTTCGTGGAAGAAACCAACCTCCAGCGGCAGGTGCTGTTCAATGAGGAGGACGCGCGAACCATCGCGCCGAAAGCGCTGGCGGCCGAGCGGGCGCTGCGCGCGGTGAATTCGCTGGTCCGGGTCGAGGGGATCGTCGAGGACCTCAACGCGGGGACGATCACGCGGCTTCTCGGCGGGTTCGATCTCATCCTCGACGCCACGGACAACTTCGACGCCCGGTATCTTTTGAACGATTTCGCGGTCAGCACCGGCACCCCATGGATCTACGGCGCCTGCGTCGGCTCGTACGGCCTGACCTTCCCGATACTTCCGGGGGAGACGGCCTGTCTTCGCTGCGTCTTCGAGAGCGCCCCTCCCCCCGGCCTATCCCCCACCTGCGACACGGCCGGGGTCCTGGGGTCCATCGTGGGGGTTGTGGCCTCGCTGCAGGCGGGCGAGGCGATCAAGATCCTGGCAGGCCGGAAAGAGAGGGTCGGCCGGCGGATGACGGTGGTGGACCTCTGGGAGAACCGCCACGAGAGCATCGACCTTCCGCAGCGCGACCCGGCCTGCCCCTGCTGCGCTCGGCGGCAGTTTCCACATCTCGAAGGTCGGGAAGGCGCGGACACGGCAACACTTTGCGGCCGGAACGCCGTGCAGATCAGGAGGCGCGACGGGACCCGCCTCGATCTCGACGACCTAGCGCGCCGCCTGCAGCCTCTCGGCCGCGTCGAGCGCACGAAGTTCCTGTTGCGGGCCGAGATCGACGCTTACCGCCTGACCGTATTCTCCGACGGCCGCGCCATCGTCGGCGGGACGAACGACCCCGCCGTGGCCAAGTCGGTGTACGCGCGCTACGTGGGGGCCTGACGATGATCTACCTGGACAACGCCGCGACCTCCTTCCCCAAGCCCGAGCCGGTCTACCGCGGCATGGAGGCGTTCGTGCGGGCGGCGGGAGCCAACCCCGGCCGGGGCGGGCACCGGCGCGCCATCGAGGCCGAAGCGATGATCAACGAGACGCGGCGGCTCCTGGCGCGGCTCTTCGGCGCGCCCCGTCCCGAGCAGGTCGTGTTCGGCCACAACGCGACCGACGCCCTGAACATGGCGATCCGCGGTGTTCTCTCTCCGGGCGACCACGCGATCACCTCGGTCCTCGAGCACAACTCGATCAACCGGCCGCTGAACCGCCTCGAACGGGACCGCATCATCACCATGACCCGCCTGTCCGCGACGTCCGATCACCTGATCGACCCCGATGCCCTGGCCCGCGCCTTCACGAAGAAGACGCGCCTGGTCGCCATCACACAAGCCTCGAACGTCACGGGGACCATCCAGCCGATCGCGGCGATCGGCCGGATCGCGCGGGAACGGGGAGCGCTGCTTCTTGTCGACGCGGCGCAGAGCGCCGGGGTCGTCCCGATCGACGTCGAGCGGGACGCCATTGACCTCCTTGCCTTCACCGGGCACAAGGGGCTTCTGGGCCCGACCGGCACGGGGGGGCTCGTGGTCGGCGAGCGGGCGGCCGTGGCTCCCTGGCGCGAGGGAGGGACGGGTGGCGACTCGACGAACCCGCTCCAGCCCGATGAGCTCCCGCACCGACTCGAAGGGGGCACGCCGAACGTCTTCGGGCTCGCCGGGCTGCGCGAGGGGGCACGGATTCTCATCGAGCGCGGCGTCGCTTCGGTTCTGCCGCACGAGCGGGCGCTCCTGGTGGCGTTCCTCGAGGCGCTCCGCGACCGCGGGAAGTTCTCCTTCTTTGGCGCGGACCGGGTCCTCCTGGAGCGAGGCGGGGTGGGCGGGTGGGGCTTCTCGCCTTCAACCTCTCCGGCTACCCGCCCGCCGAGCTGGCGGCCCTTCTCGACGAGCGGTTCGACATCGCCGTCAGGCCCGGGCTGCACTGCGCGCCCTACACCCACAAGCACCTCGGCACCTTCCCCGAGGGGACGGTCCGCGTGAGCGTGGGCCTCCTGACGACGAAGGACGAAATGCTGCAGGCGGCCGCCGCCCTGAACGAGATAGCCGCGGGATGACTCCGGCACCCTGGCGTTCCCCGCTCCTTGCCACACTTCTGCAATCGCTTCTGCCCGCGCTTCTGCTGGCGATGCCACCCGGCCTGCCGTCCGCGGCCGCGGCGATCGACCAGCCCGTCGATCAACCCGCCGGCCAACCCGCCGATCGGCCCGGCACGGAGGAGCCGCAGCCGGCGCCGAAAATCTCCTCGATGCGTGAGGGGGAGGCGCAGCGGATGGCCACGACAATCCAAAGGACGGTGGAGGCCTTGCGCGGTCTCAAGTTCAAGGCGGCCGTGCCGGTCAAGGTGACCGACGACGCCGCGACGCGAAGGCACATGACGTCGCGACTCCACAAGTTCTGGCCCGAGAAACAGATCAGGAACGACGCGCAGGCCTGGGAGCAGCTGGGCCTTCTGCCTCCCGGAACGGATCTCGTTGCCAGCCTCCTCAACGTCCTCGAAGAGCAGGCCGGCGGCTACTACGATCCGGCGGCCGACACGTTCTACGTCCTGGACGACATGCCGAAGACGATCGCTCCCATCCTGATGGCCCACGAGCTGACCCATGCTCTTGACGACCAGTATTTCGGGATCGACCGCATGGTGGAGAAGGCCAGGAACGACAACGACCGTTCGACGGCGATCGCCGCCCTGGTCGAGGGCTCGGGCACGGTGATCATGTCCACCTATCTCGTGCGGGAGATCAAGGAAGGGCGGATGTCGGTCGACGCGCTGGAAGCGTTCCAGGAGACCGAGGCCGGGCGCGGGGAACGGCTCATGGCGGCTCCGGCGGTCTTGCTGCGCGGGTTGCTGGCGCCCTACGTCCTCGGGCAGACCTTCCTGCTGCGCGGCAAGGTCACAAGCCTGGCCACGGGCGTGAACACGAAAGACATCAACCACGCCTTCGAGGACCCGCCGCGATCCACGGAGCAGATTCTCCACCCGGAGAAATACTGGGACGAGACGAAGCGCGACGAGCCGCGCGCCGTGCCGCTCCCGGACCTCTCCGCTGTCCTGGGGGACGGGTGGTCGCTGGCCGCCAAAGGGAACCTCGGAGAGCTCTACATCGCGGTACTCGCCGGCGCGACGACACCCGACATCCATAACCCGGAGATCGCCCTTCCCTGGCGCTGGACGAACGGCGCCGCCGCCGGATGGGGCGGCGACCTCTGGCACCACTACGTGCGCGAAGGGAAAAGCGCGACCGTCCTGGCGACACTCTGGGACACGCCCGGGGACGCCGCGGAGTTCAGCGCGGCGCTCGCGCCCGACCCCGGCCGGACCGTCCTGCAGCGCGGCGACGCTCTCGTCATCGTCGTGGGCGAAGCGGGCGATCGCGCGGCCGCGCTGGCCCGGGCGGCCCTCGACGCCGTGGCGACCCTCGGTGCAATTCCCTCGCGGGACAGTTCCTTCCGCGGCGACGATCCCGCCCGCGATTTCTAGTCGGCAGATTTGCCTGCGGCACTCCCCCGGCATAGGCTCTAGAGCCAACACTTGGCCAAGGGAGGACTCCATGAAAAGAGCAAGTGTGTTTGTCGCAGTGCTGGTAGCGGTTGCTGGTCTCGCCTTTGCGAAGCCGGAGAAGGCCGGGCCGGACGGACCGAAGGAAAGAAAGATCCTGGAATTCAACACCATGTACGGAGTCGATGAGGCGTTCGTGGGGGACCTCAATCCTATCCGCGGCATTGTCGGGGACGAGGCGCCATGGGCGATCGCCAAGTCGGCAAGGGGAAGGCTCGATGCGGATGGACACCTCCGCATCCGGATGCGTGGCCTCGTCTTCGCCAACGATCCGCGCGTGGCGCCGGGCCTCGTCGGGAAGAACGACGAGCCCACTTTCCGGGGCGTGGTCAGCTGTCTCAGCGAGGATGGGGCGGGCCACGTGACCACCGTCAACGTGACCACCATGGGGTTCCGGGCGACAGTCTCCGGCAACTCCGACATCGACGCCAAGGTCTTTCTTCCGAAACCCTGTGTTGCCCCGATCGTCTTCGTGATCGCCGGCAGCGAGGATAAATGGTTTGCGGTGACCGGCTTCGAATCCGGCGATTGACGCGCGACGTCAGGGGCATGGCGGGATGGACGCATCCCGACCGCTGTCGCCGTAGGTTCCGATTCCGCACGGGTTCCGCGCTCTGGCGAGATACCAGTAGGCTGTGTCGAGGGAGGGGCCGGGCCGCGCATCGTCGTAGCTCGCGGGGCCGGCGGTCTGCACGCAGGCGGCTGTCGGGAAGTCGAAATCGCCGGGGACCGCGAGCGAGCCCGACACGAGGTCGTATGTAGTCGCAGGACCGACGACCGGCCCCTGGTCGTCCCAGGAAATCGCCGCCGGGCTCGCCGCCGCCACGATCAAGTTGACAGCCTCGCCGGGAGCCCGCCAGACGAGCGGGTCGGTGTCATCGCAGTCGTCTCCTCCGCACGCCGCATCGCTGTGCGTGTCGCCGTCGAAATCGACCGGCGTCCCGCCCTGACCCTGGCACACCCCTCCCAGACAGGCATCCATCGTCGTGCAGGCGCTGCCGTCATTGCACGCAGCCCCTTCCCCGATCACGACGGCGGACGTGACGGCCGGCGGCGAGGAGCACCCGCCGGCCGTGGCCCTGACGGAATAGGTCCCGGCCGCCGCGCCGGTTGCGTTCGGGATCGAGGGGTTCTGCTGACTCGAAGCGAAACCGTTCGGCCCGGTCCAGGAGTAGGTCGCCCCGGGAATCGTCGCGGCGCTCAGGTGCAGGGTCGCCCCGGCGCAGATCGGGCCGTTGGTCGATGCGGCCGGCGCATCCGGGCCGGCGATCGTCAGGAGCCCCGCGCCGGTCGCCGACTGACCGTCCGGGTTGGCGATCGTTACGTCCTGCGCTCCCGCCGACGCGCCCACCGTCGAGATGGTCAGGCTGACCTGCGTCGGCGAGCCGAACGTGACACCTTGCACGGTGACACCGCCGGTCACTGATGCCGAGACGTGGTTCGGAAACCCGGGTCCTCCCGCGTCGGGTCCCGGATCGAAAAACCCCGAGCCCGAAACCGGGGTCCCCGTGACGGTGACGCCGGCCGACGCCATTTCGCGACAGACGACCACGGGCGCGGCCGACGCGGGCGACGCCGGCGGCGGCGCGAGAAGCTGCACGACCCTCACGCTCCAGGAGTCAAGGGCGCCGCAGTACTCCTGGAAGGCCCAGATCGTCATGTCGTCGTTGGGGTCGACATCCACCCGCGAGTAATCGCCCCAGCGCTGCGGCGCCTGCGCCTGCGCGTTGTAGGACGTTGCGCTGAAGGTGGCTTGCGCGAACGGGCGGGTCGCCCCGGGGGGGTCGCTCGCCAGCCGCCCTGAAAGCGCGACGTCGGCACGGAACGGCGCACCGGCCGTACTCGACCCGAGCCCCATGTGGCCCTGCCCGGTCATCACGACCGTCGGTATCCAGAATGAGCGCGGCGTGGAGGCCGCCGGGTCGAACAGTGTTCCCGACTGGACGAGGGCGGAGGTCCCGGCCAGGTTTCCAATCTCGTACCAGCGCGATCCCACCCGGCCGCCGCCCGCCGCCGCGACGCCGTTCGAGCCCACCTCGATGTTGTGGGCCGTCCAGAGACTGCTCACGCCCGTGAGCTTGTTCTTCCTGATCGTCGCCGCGAACAGCCTGTCGTCGAGGGCGTCGAGCGTGAAGGTGCCCGTCTGCCCGAGATGCGGGACGCCGACGGGGTTCTGCGTGGCCGGCACGGTGAGCCTGATCTCGTTCGAGATATGCGGCGTTCCTCCAGGGTCGGTGATCCGTCGCAGAATCAGGCGCCCGAACGATTTGTTGTCCGGGCCGATGAAATATCCCTGTGTCGCCGCCGGGTCGTCGTTGTCCACACCCCGCGGTGACGCCATTCCGGCTGAGCCGAAACCTCCGTTGAGTCCCCGGAACACGGACACCAGGAGGCTTCCGCCGAGAAGGGCGGCCTTGTTGACCACGAAGGCGGTCGCGCTGGTCTGGAACCCGCTGGAGCCTCCGTAGACGTCGATCCCGATGTACAGCGCGAAACGGTCGATCCCCAGGCTGTCGTAGTCGGCCAGGTTCCCGGTGTCCCCCGCGGGGCTCACGAGATCGTGCTGGAAGAAAAAGAACGTGAAGCTCGACCCGTTCGTGATCGCCGCGCCGCTGCTGATGGCGATCAGGATCCGGGTCGAAGTGCCCGACGTCTTGCCGGTGACGAACCAGCGCCCGGAAAGCCGATCGTAACGCGCCTGCGGATCGACCGCCCTCGGCGCGCCGCCGATCACGGATGCGAAGAACGAGGACAGGTCCGCGTCCAGGTCGCCCGGAATCCCCGTCCTGTCGAATACCTTGATGCGGCCGTTGGTGACGGCGAGGACCTGCGACGGCCCCACCGCTCCCCCGCTGTCGGGCGGCTTGAGCCCCCCCGCCTCCGCGAGCACGATTGCCTCGAACCCGGAGCCCACGGAGGGCGCCGGCGAGAGCAACTCGAACGCCGCTGCCGACCCGATCGCGGGCGGCCAGCGCGAAACGCGAGGCGCCAGCGGGTCGTCGACCCGTCCCGTCAGCCGGCGGAGGCCAGCGTCGGCCTCCTCGTTATCAGCCGCCCTCGACTCCGGGGTTCCCGACGTCTCAGGCCGCGTCGCCCTCCGCCGCACCTCCCGTTCCATGATCCGGCCGACCGTTTCAGTCACCCCGGGCTCGCCGACCCAGGGGACACCCGCGGTCCCATCGCGTGTACCGGCAGGCGCGTCCGGCCCGCCCTCCCGGCGGGGTCCGTGCGAGGCCGCACCCAGGACGCCGATCCCCCCAACCAGGACCGCCGAAAGACAGGCGCGCGCCACGAATGACGATTTCCGGATCATCCTGATTGGCCCGCAATCCATGACCTTCCTCGATTCCCCATGATGATGGCAGAGCCCCGGAGAACAGTACCGCGCCCCGCTCCAGTATCAATGGAAATCTGACGCCGGAGGTCCCGACAGGCCCCTGTCTGGGGGCGGGCGGGCAGGCGGCCCGAGGTCCCCCGCCGCACGCCGCCACTCGCCGGTGCCCCGCCACCGTTCACCGAAAAGCGGAAGACGGGGCGGTCTGGCCATCGTACTCTCCACCGCGGGACCGGGTAGAGCGTGTCCCGAAGGAGGCGGAGAATGGACCAGCAGACGATGGATGAAAGAGTCCGGCATCACGGCGCGTCGAGACTGTTCCTTGGTCTCGTCTTCATCGCCGCGGCGGTTTTCTTCCTGCTCAACAACCTGGGGATCCTGCAGGTCGAACAGCCTTGGCGCTTCTGGCCGCTCATCTTGATCGCGCTGGGAGTGGCGCGGTTCCTGCGGCCGCGGGGCTCGCACGGCCTGTGGGGGGGCTTCCTGCTCACCGCCCTCGGAGTGTGGCTGCTTTTCGGCAACCTGGGGTTCTGGACGCTGCGTCTGCGGCATTTCTTCTGGCCGATGGTGCTTCTCCTCCTCGGGGCGCGGCTCGTCTGGGTCGGCGCGCGTCCCCGGACCCCCGCCGGCGCCGCGGGCGGCGGCAACCCTTCGTCCCTGGTCAGCGGCCTTTCGATTCTCGGCGGCACGAATCTTCGCAGCACCTCGGAGGACTTCAGAGGGGGCGAGGCCACCTCGATCCTGGGTGGCTGTACGATCGACCTGAGGCAGGCCGCCATCAAGAGCGGCGAGGCGGTCATCGACATCTTCGGGCTCTGGGGCGGGATCGAGATCCAGGTGCCCAAGGAGTGGAGTGTTGTCGGCCAGTCAACACAGATCCTCGCCGGGTACGAGGACAAGACGAGCCCCCCTGCAGCCGGCGGTCCGAGGCTGGTGGTCCGCGGTTTGATGATCATGAGCGGCATCGAGATCAAGAACTAGGAGGGGGCCATGGAGACGACACAGGTTGACACAAGGACGGGGCCCGGCGCCCGGGCGGCGCTTCTGGCGTTCGCCGCGTTCGTGACGCTTTCCGCGTTCGTGGTATTCCACCACCACCGGGCGGGAGGTGTCATGACGGGGCGCGCGCGGACCGAGACGGACGACACATCGCACATCGAGGCCGCCGCCGTGCTCGGAGACCACACGGTCCACAGCCGCGCGCGGGCGTTCAAGGACGCCGACGTGGCGGCGTTCATGGGCCACTCGGAAATCGACCTCACCGAGGCTCGGCTCGCGGCCGGGCCCGGCTCGATCGACGTCTTCGTGATGTTCGGGCAGGCCGACGTGCGGGTGCCCTCCGACTGGACGGTGGAGACGGGCGGCCTGGCCGTGATCGGATCGATCGAGGGCCGCACCATGGACCTGGAGACCGACCCCGGCAAGATCTTGAAGGTCGACGGCCTGATCCTGTTCGGTGAGCTGAGGATTCTCAGGGGACAGTGAGAACCGGCCTGTACCTTGCGGTCGGGCTGCTCCTCGGAGCGCTCGTGGCGCTGCTCCTGGCGGCGCGCGGGCCGACGCCGTGGGTCGAGGCGGCGCTTATCGGCCTGCCGCTCGGCTTCCTGCTGGGGGCGATCGGCCTCGCGGCCCGCTTCCCGGCCCGCAGCGTCCCGCTCGGCCAGGGCGGGGTCGTGCGCGTGGCGGCGACGCACGCCTCGGCGGCGGTCGTCTCGACCGCCGCCTGGGTCCTGGCCGGCGCGATCGTGGCGCGCCTGCTCGACCGACTCCCGTCCTTCGCGGGCGCTTCCGCGCGCTTTTTCACCAAGGCGCCCGAGCTTTTCATAGTCGGCGTCCTGATCTTCCTGCTGGCGGTGACGGTGCACTACCTGGTGATCGCCCTCGACACGGCCCGCGAGGCCCAGGTGCGCGGCGTCCAGGCGCGCGTCCTGGCGCGCGACGCGGAGCTGCGGGCGCTCCGCGCCCAGGTCGACCCGCATTTCCTCTTCAACAGCTTGAACTCCGTCGCCACCCTGACCTCGGAGGACCCCGCGGCGGCGCGCCGGATGTGTCTCCAGCTCGCCGGGTTCCTGCGCCGCAGCCTGGTCCTGGGCGGTCAGGAGCGCATCCCGCTCGGCGAGGAGCTGGGGCTCGTGCACGATTACCTGGCGATCGAAAAGGTCCGCTTCGGCGAGCGGCTGACGGTCGAGGAGAGAATCGACGACGGGTGCCGGGACTGTATGGTGCCCCCGTTCCTGCTGCAGCCGCTGGCGGAGAATGCCGTGCGACACGGCATCGCGCAGCTCGTGGTAGGAGGTACGATCCGGATCGAGGCGCGGCGCAGCGGCGGCCTCGTGACCGTGGTTGTCGAAAACCCGCGTGACCCCGAAAGAAGCGGCGGCCGCGGCGCCGGCCTCGGTCTCGAGAACGTCCACGGCAGGCTGCAGGCGGTTTTCGGGGACGAGGCGCGGGCCGATGTCGCGGCCGATCCCGCCCTTTTCCGGGTCACGCTGTCGCTGCCCTACGTGCCGGAGGAGAAACGTGAGCGAAGCGCCTGAGCCCCTGAAGGTCGCCATCGTGGACGACGAGGAGCTGGCGCGGAGGGGGCTGCGGCGCGACCTCGCCGCCCATCCGTCATTCCGCGTCGTCGCCGAGTGCAAAGACGGCTTCGAGGCGGTGCGCGTCGCGGCCGAGGAGAAGCCGGACCTGATGCTCCTTGACATCCAGATGCCGCGGCTCGACGGGTTCGAGGTCCTGGGCCTGATCGACCCCTCCATTGCCGTCATCTTCGTGACCGCGCACGACGAGCACGCGGTCAAGGCGTTCGAGGTGAACGCCGTGGACTATCTTCTGAAGCCCGTGGACCCCGAGCGGCTGCGCCAGGCCCTCGAGCGCGCCCGCGAGCGGATTCGCCGCAGGGAGCCGATGCCGGTCGAGGCCCTGACCCGGGCGGCGCGCCCTTCGGGCGTCCCTCTCAGCCGCATCCTCGTTCGCGACGGCCCGAAGGTGCATGTCCTCCCGGTCGAGGGGGTTGACTACATCGAGGCCCAGGACGATTACCTCGCGGTGCACGTCGCCGGGAAATCGCACCTCAAGCAGCAGCCGATCGGCGAGCTCGAGGCGGCCCTCGACCCCGCCCGCTTCGCGCGCATCCATCGCTCGTACCTTCTCAACCTCGATCGCCTCGACCGGATCGAGCTGTACGCCAAGGACAGCCGTATCGCCATCCTCAAGGATGGCACCCGCCTGCCTCTCAGCCGCGCCGGGCACCAGCGGCTGAAAGAGCTTCTGTAGGCCCCTGGAAATGATCTGTGCCTGAACCGGCCCGGTGGAGGTACGATCGGGTCGGCGCGGGCAGGCCCGTGAGAGTGTGAGACAGGGCGAGGAAGAGAGGATCGGACGATGGAGATGCGACGGCTCGGGAAAAACGGACCGATGGTGTCGGCCCTCGGGCTCGGGTGCATGGGGATGTCCGAGTTCTACGGACCGGCGGACGAATCCGAATCACTCGCCACGATCGGACGGGCGCTCGACCTGGGGGTGAATTTCCTCGACACGGCCGACATCTACGGCATGGGGAGAAACGAGGACCTCGTCGGTCGGGCCATCCGCGGGCGGCGGAGCGCGGTCGTCCTGGCCACGAAATTCGGGAACGTCCGCGACCCCGACGGGATTTTCACGGGGGTGAACGGCCGGCCCGAGTTTGTCCGCAAGTCGTGCGACGCGAGCCTCAGGCGGCTCAAGGTCGAGATGATCGATCTCTACTACCAGCATCGCGTCGACCCGAAGACCCCGATCGAGGAGACCGTCGGGGCGATGTCCCGCCTGGTGGAGGAGGGAAAGGTGCGATTCCTTGGACTCTCGGAGGCCGCTCCGGCCACCCTCCGCCGGGCTCACGCGACCCATCCGATCGCCGCCCTGCAGACGGAGTATTCGCTCTGGTCGCGCGACGTCGAGGCCGAGATCCTCCCCGCGTGCCGCAGCCTGGAGGTCGCTTTCGTGCCCTACAGCCCGCTGGGGCGGGGGTTCCTGACCGGGCGAATCACGAGCGCGGAGGATTTCGACGCCGCCGACTCGAGGCGGCGCTCGCCCCGGTTCCTGGGGGAGAATTTCCGGCGCAACCAGGAGGTCGCGCGGCGCGTGAAACAGGCCGCGGCGAAGAAAGAGTGCACGCCGGCCCAGATCGCCCTCGCCTGGCTGCTCGCCCAGGGGGATGATATCGTGCCGATCCCCGGGACCAAGCGCCGTTCCTACCTGGAGGAGAATCTCGGCGGGCTCGCAGTCAACCTCACCGCCGCCGAGGCCGCCGGGCTCTCCGAGGCGATCCCCGCCGATCTCGTGCAGGGCACCCGGTATCCCGAACCCTTTATGAAGAGGTTGAACCTCTGATGAAACGTCGCTGGAACATCCAGATCTGGCTTGGATTCCTGATCGTCCTCGCCGCTCCCGTCACCTACGTGGCCATCTTCATCCGCTATCCGGTCACGCGCGATTTTCCATGGGCCACGCTTCTCATTTTCGCCCTCGGTCTCGCCCTGATCGCCCGTGGACTGGTCCGCGCCCGGCGCGAGCCGGCGCTCTACCGCGGCAGGATTGCGGCCCCGGTCATCATGACCCTCGGGATCGCCATCCTGGCGTTTTTCTCTTACAACATATTCATCGTCACCCGGCAGCTACCTGCCTCCAAGGGCGCGCCGCAGGTGGGCCAGAAGGCCCCCGACTTCACGCTGCCCGACAAGGACGGCAACCAGGTCAGTCTTTCGAGCCTGCTGGGGTCCGGCACGAACAGCGCGCTGCTCATCTTCTACCGCGGCTACTGGTGACCGCTCTGCAACTCCGAGTTACGGAGTTTCCAGGAGCGCCTCGGTGATTTCGACAGTCGCCACGTGCGCATCATCGCCATCAGCGTCGATCCGCCAGAGACCAACCGCGAGCTTTGCCGCGCGCAAGGTTACACGTTCCCGTTTCTCTCCGACACGAACGCCGCGGTGATCCGCCGGTACGGCCTGGCGCATGAGAATGCCGGCCCCGGCGGCAGTGTCATCTCGCGCCCCGCCGAGTTCCTGCTCGACGCGACCGGCACGGTCCGCTGGGTGAACCTCACGGATTCCTTTACGGTGCGCGCCCGCCCGGAGGACGTATTGAAGCTCGTGGATACTCTGAAGCTCGCCACGCCCCCGGCAAACCCGGGCGCCCCTACCGGCGCCGTCGCGGTTCCGCCCGGTTCCTGAGCCGGAGCTCCTGGCGGAGGCGCCCCTTCTCCTTCTTGAGCCGGAGCCGCTCGCTTGCCACCTCCGCCGCGGCGCGCCCCGGATCGACCGGGCCCGAGGCCGGGGCGGTCCGCTTTCCCATCCGGCTCGCAGTTGCCGATCCGCCGGCGGAACCCGGCGTGCCGGCCTGGGACCGGCGGACGGGGCCGGGCTCCTGCGGCTCCGAGACCGTCATGGCGGCCAGCGCTTCCAACTCGTTTTCCACCTCCGTAAAGTCCCCCACGATCCGCTTTTCGGACCGACCGGCCGCCCTTTCGATGTGCTTCGCCCAGAAAACCTCCACCTCAAGGCGATGCACACCCTTCGGCAACGCCGCGGCCAGCGTCTTCACGTCGTCCGTCACCACCACAACGTTTTCGCCCTGCTCGAGGCGCGTTCTGGCTTCATGAATGATCCGATCGTCAGCCTCTCCGTCGCTGCGCCGGGCGTACACGGCCTCGAAAAAGGGTTCCTGGATGACATCGGGATTCCGTTCCAGGTCGAGGCCATCGAAGACGACCAGGACCTTCTCGCTCCTGGTACGCGCGAACCGCCGCAGCCTGTCGACCAGGCCCCGGCGCGCCTCATCGCGGCGGCCCGACTCCTGCAGTTCCTTCAAGGGGTGAATCTTGAAGATGATGTTGTGGCCATCCATGATCCAGATTCGCGCCGCAGCCATCGAGGCTCCCCGCCCCTTTCCTGAACCCAGGCGCGCAGTGCGACGCGCCTCGCCTGAGTTTACCCGAGTCTGTTGCGACAAATGGAACGGGGGTGACAAAGAAAACGATGGAGCGATCAGCCCTCGGTCGTCTCGCAGCACGACCGGCCGGAGCGGCAAGCCGCCACCGAGACGGAGCGCTCGTCGGGGCCGATGGGGCGCATGGTGCGGAGACACCAGTACTGCGCGGTCGTGGACTGCTCGGCGGTCTCGAGGGAGTCGTCGGGGGCGGCGTAATAGTAGCGCTTGGTGCGGAGGTGGCGGCAGAGGTCTTCTGGAACGCTCATCGGCGGGACCTCATGCCGGCACCAGGTCGGGGCCCTGGGCGGCCAAGCCCAGAAGAACTGTCACGATCAGGCTCTTCGTGAGTGGGACCTTGTAGCCGTTGTGCGTCAGGGGGACGGCGCCGGCGAGCGCCGCCGCGGCCGCTTTGGCCGCCGCGGGGGCGTCGAGGCTCGAGCCAAGGATCGCCGCTTCCGCCTCCTTCGAGCGCCAGGGGACGGGGGCGACGCCCCCCAGGACGACGCGCGCGGCCGTGCACGATCCGCCGCGCATCTTGACCGACGCGGCGACGCTCGCCAGGGCGAAGTCCATCGAGTCCTTCTCCTTGAACTTGAGGTAGGCGCTGCGGGAACCCGTGGCGTCGGGTCCCGCGGCGTAGACGACCATCGAGGCCGAGCCCGGCACGACCACCTCGGTGACGATCTCGCCCGCTTTCAGGATGGTCTCGTGATCGACCCGCACCGACGGCAGTACGTAGAACTGCTCGAGCGGAAGGTCCTTCCTCCCGTCCGGTCCCATGACGACGACGCGTGCCTCGCAGGCGATGAGGGCGGGGGCCAGGTCGGAGGGGTGGACGATGTAGGACGGGCCCCCTCCGAGGATGGCGTTGTAACGGCTCTCGCCGTTCAGCGTGAAGCAGGTGTCGCCCCCTTTCTTGATGCAGGGGTGGAGCGCCGAGCGATAGTACCAGCAGCGCGGCCGCTGGCAGAGGTTGCCGCCGACGGTGCCGACGTTTCTGATCTCGGGCGAGCCGACGCTCTCCGCCGCCTGGGCGATCGCCGGGAACTCGCGGCGCACACGTGTGTGAGCGGCCAGCGTGGCGAGTGTTGTCAGCGCCCCGATCCGCAGCGTCCCATCGGCCTCGAAGCGCACGCCGTCGAGGCCGGGGACCGATTTCAAGTTGACCAGGGCCGCCGGGGCCACCACGCCGTCCTTCATCTCCCCCAGGAGATCGACGCCCCCCGCGAGGAGGCGGGCCTTGGCCCCTTCGCGCGCCAGGATCTCGGACGCCTTCGCCAGTGAATCGGGCTCGTGGAACGCGAAACGGTTCACGTCACGCCTCCTTCGCCGCCGCCAGCAGGGCGAGGACGCGGTCGGGGGTTATCGGCAGGTCGCGGACCCGCGCGCCTATCGCATTGCTGACGGCGTTCGCGATCGCCGCCGCCGTCGGCACGACCGGGGGCTCGCCGAGCCCCTTCACCCCGACGTTGTTCGCCGGGTCGTAGACCTCGACGAGGATCGGGACGATCTCCGGGATCTCCAGGGTCCCGGCGATCTTGTAGTCCTCCATATTGGTGTTCATCACGATCCCGGTCGGCGCGTCGATGAACCGCTGCTCGAGGAGCGCGTAGGACAGCCCCATGATCACGCCGCCGTTGATCTGGCTCTCGGCGGTGAGACGGTTGATGGTGCGGCCGCAGTCATGCGCCGCGACGATCTTCAGGACCCGCACCTTCCCCGTCGCCGTGTCCACCTCGACCTCGGCGAACTGCGCGCCGAACATCTCGATGCCGCGGCCTTCGTAGTTCTTGACGCGCGAGGCCTGCGACGAGATGACCGTGCTCTTCAGCCTCTCGGCCGCCTGCGCGAAGGTGATCGACCGCCCCTTGCCGCCGGCGGCCTGACCGCCTCCCGCCGCGGCCCGGACGACGACCCGGCCGTCGCGCATCTCGAGATTCTCCGGCTTGGCACCGAGCGAAGGCGCGACCGTTTTCAGCAGCTTCTCCCTGGCGCCTTCCGCCGCCGAGCGGATCGCGGGGAGGATCGAGGTCAGGGTCACGCTGCCTCCGCTGGCAGGCGAGTACATCCCGCTTTTGGTGTCCCCCAGGAACACCTGGATCTTCTCGTGGGGCAGGCCGAGCACCTCGGCCGTGACCATGGCCATCGCTGTGCGGGTGCCGGTCCCGATGTCCTGCGTGCCGCAGGTGCACTCGACCGAACCATCCGAGTTGATCGTCACCTTGGCGTCGGCCGGCGGACCGCCGTACATCGGCCACATCGCCGTCCCCATCCCGAGTCCGCGCCGCACCGTCCCCCGGGCGCCCGGCTTCGCCGCCGGCGCCAATGCCGACCCCTCGCCGGGCGGGCGCCGCCGCTCCCAGCCGATCTCCTTCGCGGCGACGTCGTACTGGGCCAGGAGTGCCTTGACCGGCCTGTCGTTGTAGTTCCGCCGACGCAGGTCGAGAGGGTCGATGCCAAGGCGGTCCGCCAGCTCGTCGAGCGCCGATTCGAGCGCGAACGACCCCTGTGGGAATCCGGGCGCGCGGAAGGGCGCCGCGGGTCCCGCGTTGATGTGGACGTCCTCTTCCTCGACCTTCACGTTCTGGCAGGCGTAGATCCGGGCGGCCGGACCGCCGACACCCGCCCCGGTCGCGATCCCGGCGGTGCCATAAGAGCGCAGGTGGATCGCCGTGAGCGTCCCGTCCCGCTTCGCGCCGATCCTGAGCGCCTGCACCGACGACGGCCGGTTGCCGGTCGCAAGGTTCTCCTCGCGTCGGTCGAGCATCAGCTTCACCGGGGCCTGGGCCTTCTTCGCCAGCATCGCCGCGACGACACCGGTCGTGCCGGCGCCGAACTTGGCCCCGAAGCCGCCGCCGAGGTACTCGCTCACGACGCGCACGTTGGCGACCGGAATTCCGAAAAACTTGGCTAGATCCTCGCGGAAGCCGAACACCCCCTGTGTCGAGGCCCAGACGGCCAGCTTCGCTCCCTCCCAGCGCGCCACCGCCCCGTGCGTCTCGAGGGCGTTGTGCAGCGCGACCGGTGTCGTAAAGGTCCCCTCGACCGTGACTGACGCGTCGCGGAACCCCGCCGCAATGTCGCCCCGCTCGCGCACCGACGCAGGCCTCACGTTACCGTCGGGGAAGACCTTGGGTGAACCGGGACGGCGCGCCTCTTCCAGGTCGGCGACGTGCGGCAGCACCTCGTAGCGGACCGCGATCAGTTCGAGCGCGTCCCCGGCGATCTCGGGGGTCAAAGCCGCGACCGCGGCGACCTCCTCCCCGGCGTAGAGCAACTGCCGCATCCCGGCGGGCTTTCCTTCCGCGCCCCCCTTCTCTCCGATGGGATTCCCGGCCTCGTCCGTCTCGCCGATCGCGGCGAAGACGTCCGGCTTCTCGAAGGTCAGCACGGCCTTCACACCTGTGAGACGCGCCGCCTTCGCGGTGTCGATCGACACGATGCGCGCATGCGGGTGGGGGCATCGCAGGATGCGGCCGTGGAGCATGCCGGGAAGATTGATGTCGTAGGTGTAGCGCGCCTTCCCCGTGACCTTCGCCGCGCCGTCGAGCCGCGGCACGCTCGTGCCCACGACCGAAAGCTTCGCGTCGGCGTCCCAGATCGCCGGCTCGGTGTCCGGGACATCGACCTCGACGGTAGTCAGCGAGCCGTCGTGCCCGATGCGAATCGTCCTTGAAGCCATTACGCCTTCCCCAGGCGGCCGGCCGCGGCCAGGACCGCGGCGAAGATGTTGGGGTAGGCCCCGCAGCGGCAGACATGTCCCGCCAGAGCCTCGCGGACTTCGTCCATTGTCGGCCGCGGGTTCTCATCGAGGAGACCCTTCGATGCGACCACGAACCCGGGTGTGCAGAAGCCGCACTGCAAGGCGTCTTTCTCGACGAACGCCTGCTGCACCGGGTGCAGTCCGCCCTTGGGCGCTATCCCCTCGATCGTCGTGATCGCCCGCCCGCGCGCGTCGACCGCCAGCATCATGCAGGAGTAGACCGGCTTGCCATCGAGAAGCACCGTGCAGCCGCCGCATTCGCCCCGATCGCAGATTTTCTTCGAACCGGTGAGATCGAGCCGGTCGCGCAGGGCGTCGAGGAGGGTGACGCGGGGCTCGACGCGGACAGTGCGGGTCCGACCGTTGATCTTGAGAGGGACCGCGACCGGCCCGGGACCAAGCGCCTGCTGCGCCGCGGCGGCGGGCTTCGACGTCTTCGCGGGAGGCGTGGCGGCGATGAGCCCGGCGCCCAGGGCGCCTCCGCCCATCCCGAGCCCCTTGAGAAAATCCCGCCGGGTGACGCCCGCCCTACGCTTCCGCCTGGCCATGTCCCCCTCGCGCTTCGCTCGAAAAGAGCCTGTCCCGCGGCGTGCCGCCGTTCAGAGCTCCGGGGCCGCTCTCGTCCCGCGCCGCAGATCATGCGACGAAATGTCGATCGGCTCGTTCAGGTTCACGAGAATCGCGTCACTTTGCCACGCCACCGCGCGGACCCTCTCGGGCCGGCGCCGCACGACAGACTTCAGCCCCTGTCCTGCCTCGCTGATCCCCATCAACTCGCCCATCAGCGATCCGTCGAACAGCGGCGGGTGGCCGAAGCGGCCTTCGAACGTGGGCAGGACGATCGTCTTCCGCCCGGCCGCCTCTCCCCTGTCCCACTCCTCCTCGGCCGCTGTCAGCAACACGTCGATCAGCCGGTAATCGAGCGGCTGATCCACCGCCGCGATCATCACGCCGTCGGGCCGCTCGACGAGGGCCGTCAGCCCGGCGCGGATCGACGACACCTTCCCTTCGAGGAACTGGGGGTGCCGCACCGCGCGCGCCTTCCAGGCCGGCCGCATGGGGGGCGCCTGGACGAGCGGCGCCAGCCGGTCGGCGTCGTGGCCGAGGACGACGACGCACTGCGTGAGATGGCTGCGCTGGATCTGCTGGATCTGGTAGCTCAGGAGCGGCTGACCTTCCCAGGTCAGCAGGGCCTTCGGCGTCCCCATGCGCTCCGAGGTGCCGGCGGCCAGGAGGAGGGCGACGACGTCCATCCCGGGCCTACGGAGCGCCCGTTAAAGGCGCCGCGGGAGCTTCCTGCGACGGCGTCGCGGGCTCCTCCGGCGGCTTCGGGTTGGCGTCGATCTCGGGTCGATACTGGACGAGGGTCACTTCGCTTGCGTGGTCCCAAGCCTCGTCGAAGTTGTACATCGTGATCGCCTCCCAGGGACATACCTCGCTGCAGAGGGCGCAGCCGATGCACTTGTCGTACTCGATGATCGCCAGGTTGTTCGGCTGCTCGGAGGATGTGACGTACCGGATGGCGTCCACGACCTGGTCCTTCACCGTGACCGTCTCGCAGAACGCCACGCACGCGGGCGAATTCGCGCACCCCGAGCAGCTGCTGTGGTCCACAACCGCGAGCCGCTTGGGGGGCTTCTTGAGGAACTGGTTCTTGTAGTCGGCAGGGGCTGGCATCCGTCCTCCCGCGAGCCCGGCAAGTCTCGCACATCGGCCGGGGTCGGTCAAGTGGCGGCGCGCGCCGCGCCCGGGCTACCCGCGCTTTTCGAAGGGAACGTACGCCCTCTCGGGAGGCCCGATGTACTCCTCCAGGGGCCGGATCAGGCGGTTGTCGGTGTGCTGCTCGATGACGTGGGCGATCCAGCCGGGAGCGCGGCTGCAGGCGAATATCGGCGTGAACAGGTCCATCTCGAACCCGAGAAGGTGATAGGTCGAGGCGGCGTAGAAATCGACGTTCGGATAGAGGTTCTTGACCTCCTTGCAGGTCCGCTCGATCTCCAGGGACATGTCGAACCATTTCTCCTGGCCCAGCGCCTTCCCGAGCCGGCCCGACAGATCCCGCAACTCGATGGCGCGCGGGTCGATCGTCTTGTAGACGCGGTGCCCGAACCCCGGGATTTTCTTTTTCTGCATGAGCTCGGTGCGCACATGGTCCGCGGCCTTGTCGACTTCGCCGATCGTCCGGAGCATCACCATCACGTCGTGGTTGGCGCCGCCGTGAAGCGGGCCTTTCAGCGTGCCGATCGCCGAGGTGATGGCCGCGTGCAGGTCCGCCAGCGTCCCGGCGGTCACCCTGGCCGCGAAGGTCGAGGCGTTCAGCCCGTGGTCGAGCTGCAGGATCATCGCCACGTCGAGGGCCCGGGCCGCCAGCAGATCGGGCTCTTTCCCATGCAGCATGTGCAGGAAGTTCGCGGAGTGGTCCTGCGCTGAATCGGGGGGCACGGGCTCTTTCCCCTTGCGCAGCCGTTCGTGGGCCGCGACGATGGTCGGAAGCTGGGCCGTCAGCCGCAGCCCCTTGCGCAGGTTCGCCTCGCGGGTCGACTCGTGGGTATCGGGGTCGTGGATCGCGAGGGTCGAGACGATGGTCCGCATCATGTCCATGGGGGACGCGTCCCGGGCGAAGCGGCGGAGGATCTCCAGCGCGTCGGGGTGGAGAGCCCGCTGCGCCGCCATGTCGTTGCGCAGTGTCTTCAGCTGCTCGCGGGTCGGAAGCTCTCCGTACCAGAGCAGGTGCACCGCTTCCTCAAAAGAAGAGTGCGCCGCCAGGTCATGGATCGAATAGCCGCGGTAGAGCAGCCGCCCTTTCTCGCCGTCGATCAGGCTGAGACCGGTGCGCGCGGCGATGACTCCCTGCAATCCTTCCTTGGCGAACATCAATGGGGCCTCCGCGCCGCATTATAGGCGAAGATAGGAGCCGCCCACCGGGCCGGATCCGGCGTGGCGCCGCGGCGGTGGCGGGCCGGACTCCCGGCCACAATTGAGAGAGCGCGTCATGGATCCTGTTTTGCAGGACCTCGGCCCCGGCGATCTGCTGCAGGCCCGCGCCCGGGTCGCGGCGGTGGCGCGGACGACCCCCCTGCTCCATTCCGAGGCGCTCTCGGAGCGCTGCGGGCGCCCGGTCTTCCTGAAGTGCGAGAACCTCCAGGTCGGAGGCGCGTTCAAGATAAGGGGCGCGACCAATTTCATCGCGCGGGCATCCGGCGCGGCGGGGGCCCAGGGGGTCCGCGGCCTCATTACCTTTTCATCCGGCAACCACGCCATCGCCGTCGCGCTCGGCGCGCGGCGTGCCGGGCTGCCGGCGGTCGTGGTGATGCCCGAGAACGCCCCCGCAGTGAAGGTCGCCAAGGTGCGGTCGCTGGGCGCGGAGATCCATTTCGCGGGAACCACCTC
>JANMQK010000042.1:0-2426 GCA_031370485.1 Acidobacteriota bacterium
GGGGTTGTGCCTCGCAGGCCGATCCTGGCCCGCGTGCTTTTGTGGTCCCTCCTGCTGGCGGCGCCCGTCGCGGCTGCCGCCGCCGACCCGGCCCCCGCGCTCGGCGACCTCGCCGGACTCTGGGAGGCGTCAGCCTTCTACGGGCCGGAGCTGCGCGGGCCGGTGGTCGTGGATCGGACCGACAAGGGATGGCGCGCCGATCTGCGCGGGCGGCTTGTTCCCGGACGGGCGGCGGATGGACGCGTGCTCTTCGACTTCGGCGCCGGGCGCACCCTGACGCTCGACCCCGGGGCGAAGGGGGGGCCCGGCGCCTTCTGGCGGCAGGGCTCAGGCCCCTTTGGCGGCTACAGCTTCATCACCCCCGTCGACCTGGGCGCCGACGGCAAGAACCGCTGGCGCGGCGAGGTTCGGCCGCTGGACGACCGCAACACTCTCTACATGCCGGTCCGCATCGGGCCCGACGGCAAGGCCGGCGTGTTCATCCGCAACCCCGAGCGCAACGCCGGGCGTTTCCTGCGCATCGATCACCTCGAGATGGTCGACGGCGAGGTGCGGCTGATGGGGAAGCCGTTCGGGGCCACGGACGAGCAGGTGGTCGGTCGCGGCCCCTTCGACCCGGACAACGGCATTCTGTCGATCTACATCCAGCGGGTCGGTCAGACCTACGAGTTCCACCGGGTGGAACCCGGTCAGCCGTGCGGCTTCCATCCACGCGGTCTGCCGACGGTTCCCTACCGCTACGCTCCGCCGCCGGCACGCTCGGACGGCTGGCCCGTGGGCACGCTGACGGAGGCCGGCATCTCGCAGCCGGACATCGAGCGCTTCATCCAGACGGTGATCGACCTGCCGGTGGAGGGGATGTCGACGTCCGACGTGCACGCCATACTGATCGCGCGGCACGGCAGGCTGGTGCTGGAGGAGTATTTCCACGGCTTCGACCGCGACACGCTGCACGACACCCGCTCGGCCGCCAAGAGCCTGACGTCAACCTTGGCCGGCGCCGTGATCCAGGCCGGCTACCCGCTGACGACGCTGACCCCCGTCTACAAGACCATGGACACGCCGGCTAGCGACGCGCGAAAAGCGGCCATGACCGTCGAACACTTGTTGATGCAGACCTCGGGCTTCCATTGCGACGACAGCGATCCCAAGGCACCCGGCAACGAGGACGCGATGCAGGAGCAGCGCGAGCAGCCCGACTGGTACCGGTTCGCGCTCGACCTGCCGATGATCTCGGCCCCGGGCGCGGCGGCGCCGGTCTATTGCTCGACCCAGCCCAACCTGCTGGGTGGCGTGATCGCGCGCGCGGCGGGCCGGCCCCTGGAAGATCTTTTCCGCGACCTGATCGCCAGGCCACTGGGAATCACCCGCTATGCGCTGAACACCCAGCCCGGAGGCCAGCCCTACATGGGGGGCGGGGTCTATTTCCTGCCGCGCGATTTCATGAAGCTGGGCCAGCTCATGCTGAACGGCGGGACCTGGCAGGGCCGGCGCGTCGTCAGCCGCGAGTGGGCCGCCCGTTCGACCTCGCCCCTTGAGGAGTTCGGCGACCGCCAGTACGGCTATCTGTGGTGGAGCCAGGAGTATCCGTACAAGAATGGGAAGGTCCGCGCCTACTACGCCGGCGGCAACGGCGGCCAGATCGTCATGGTCGTGCCGGACCTCGACCTGGTGATCTGTTTCTGGGGGGGCAACTACTCCGACCCCGCGCTCTTCATTCCCCAGCGCAAGTACGTGCCGGAGTTCATCCTGCCCGCCGTGGCGCGCTGAATCGGGCCTGTCTATCGGTCGCCGCGGGACGACGGCTGCCCGGCCAGCCAGTCGCGGTAGGACGCGAAGTGGTGGATGACGAATCCGGCGAATGAGCGCTCGGAGCGGCCATGGTCCGCGACCAGCCCGAGCTCACGCTCGAGCGCCGCCTCGTCCTTGCCGTGGAAGGTGAGTTTGGCCATGTCCCCCGGCAGGGTCTCGATGCCGATCCAGACCGGCTTGCCGATCTTCGAGCCGTAGGCCAGCTCGTCCGCGGCATGGGCGATCATCCCGTCGCCCCCCTTGGCGAAGTTCCGGTAGTCCATCAGCGAAACGTAGTCGAAGAGATCCTGGACATGCTCGCTCAGGCGCGCGGCGCGTCCTTTCCACGAGAGCCCCTCGATGCCATCCCACCAGAAGGGCATGGCCGGCCCGACGACGAGGGCCGGGTCGCGCGAACGCTTGAGTTTCATGAAGGCAGCGCCGAGGTCGAGGTAGAAGCGCGCCAGCTTCTCTTTTCTCTCCGTCCAATCGGCGAGCAGGTAGGGCTCGATGTCGAGGTTGACGCCGTCGAAGCGCTCGGGCGGCTTCGAGCCGCGGTCGTAGTCGAGCACCCGCTCGAACATCGCCATCGCGCGCTCGCGCCGCTCAGGCAATACGTATTCCTGGGTCTTCAG
>JANMQK010000045.1:0-3550 GCA_031370485.1 Acidobacteriota bacterium
CCCAGGCGAGCCCCAGGCCGTGGTTGCCGCGCGTGGCGGCGACGATCCCGCGGCGCCTCGCGTCCTCCGGAAGCGCCGTCAGCACGGAGAACGCGTTGCGGACCTTGAACGCGTTGGTGGGATTGTGGTTTTCGTGTTTGACCAGGACGCGCACGCCGTGACCGACGGCCTCGTCCAACTCGGCGTACTGCCTCAGGGGGGTGGGGACAAGAAAGGGCCTGATCCGGTCGCGGGCGGCCAGGACATCTTGGAACCCGATGGGCCAGCGGCTCAACGCCCGGTCGGACGCGCCGCCGCGCCGCGGGCGGCGCCGGCGGGCTGCCCCTTCTCCTTGCCCACCGCCACACCGGCGCGCGGCGTCGCGGCCTTGCCCGCCATGCCGGCATAGACCGGGGTGCACCAGGAACGATACTCCTTGCGCCGGCCGCGGAGGATGTCCAGGTAGAGCGGGCGCAGCTCTCCGACGACCGGACCCATCTTCCCGGGTCCAAGCAGCCGGTGATCGACCTTGGTGATGGCCGCGATGCGGACCCCAGTGCCGGTGAAGAACGCCTCATCCGCCAGGTAGATCTCGGTGCGGTCGATGGACCGCTCGACCACGGTCTTCCCGAGGACGTCACGCAGAAGCTCAATCACGGTGCGGCGCGTGATCCCCTCCAGGATGTTGTCGGTGACGGGCGGGGTCGCGATTTCGCCGTTGCGCACGACAAAGAAGTTCTCGGCGGACCCCTCGCAGACGTGGCCGTCCGTATTGAGCACGATCGCCTCGTCGAAGCCGGCCTTCTGGGCGTCGGTCTTGGCGAACGCGGAATTGACGTACGAGCCGACGATCTTCCCGCGCGCCGGGATCATGTTGTCGTCCACCCGGCGCCACGAGGAGATGGTGGCGTGCACGTTCTCCTCGTTCTTGAGATAGGGGCCCGCGGGGATCGCCACGATCGACAGCATCGGCGTCAAATCGTGCAGGCGCACACCGATCGTCTCGTCGCCGTAGAACGCCAGCGGCCGGATGTAGCAGTCCTCGCGGTACTCCTCGGCGCGGAGAAGGTCAAGAAGCGCGCTCTCCAGATCGGTATCGCTGTATGCGAGCTCCATGCGGAGAAGCCTCGCCGACTCGAGGAACCGCCGGAAATGGTCGAGGGGCTTGAAGACGAAAAGCTCCTCCTCCTCGGCGTTCCAGTGGGCGCGGATCCCGCCGAAGACCCCGGTGCCGTAGTTGAGGCCGTGGGTCAGCACCCCGACCCGGGCCTCGGCATAGGGAACGATCCGCCCTTGGAAAAAGGCATGGCGCGGCAGCTTCATCGCTCCTCCCTCCCGGGGCGGTTGCGGCGCCCCCTGAAGACCGGCTGGCTTTGAAAGGCGTTCAAGGGGTGATTCTACATGAGTCTTGCGGCGGCGGGAACCGTGGGGACCCCGCGAACGGGGCCCTCGATTCGAAACTACCTACTCTGCTGCTACGGGCAGGTCGTGACCGGCTTCCGCGGCAGCCGTTTCGATCCCGGCGTGCATCCGTCGGGCGGCACGCCGTTGGGCAGGTTGGTCACCCCGATGCAGAACCCGCCGGGGCACTGCGTGGCTTCGTTCTTCGCGGTGCAGAAGACGGCGCCGTTGTTGCTGCAGACCCCGGGGTTGGCGCAGCCCAGCTCGTCGTTGCTGGAACCGTTGTCCAGGTTCGACTGGATCACGTAGTAGGTGGCCGTGCCCACGGCCGGATTGGGATCGGCGGCCTGGCTGAAGGTGGTGGTGTAGACGGAACCTCCCGGCACCGCCTTGGTCCGGGCGATGTTGAAGGCCTGACAGGCGGCCGCGTCCCCGGCGGGCGTATCCAGCCGCCAGAAGCCAGCCTGTATCGTTCCCTTGGCTCCCGCGGCGATGCGACCCTTGTACACGTCTCCGCCGTTCGCAGGGTTGCCCGGAGAGAACCACTTCAGGGTGGTACTCCCAGCCGCTCCACCCGAGTATGTGACGCCGGCACCCGAGTTGTACGGCGAACTGACATCGCCGAGCTCTGCGTAGAGTCCGTGGTTGGTGCGAACGCCCGTGGTGAAGTCGGCGCCCACCGCGCCGGTGCAGGGGAACGTCGGACCGTTCGTGCTGCACCGCACGTTCATGTGGTAGGACGTGGTGGACTCGGGCGCGTCCAGGTAGAAGGTCTTGGTTGACCAGTCCTGCACGAGGCCGCCGTTCTTGAAGAACTGGAATTCCGGCGCCCCGTTGACGCAGCCGCCGGGGATTGACGACTGGATGCCGCTGACCCGGACGCTCTCGCCGAAGGTCGGCAGGTTCGTGTCGTTGAAGGGCACGCCGGCCAGGCTCGTCACCTTGATCCGCGGCGCCGTGCCGTTGTCGCAGTTGCAGTCGGCATTGCTCACGCAGGCATCGCCCACCCTACCGGCGCTGCAGGTCCCGGTGCTGCAGACCCCCACGCAGGCTCCCGTGACCAGAGGCTCACAAATCTTGGCCGGGCAGGAGCCGGTCACGTTCAAGGTGTCGGGGGTTGGAGTGATCTGCGACGTGATGGCGCCGGACAGGAGGATGTCGTCCAGCCACCAGCCGTCATCCTGCGTCGTGGTGTTCCACCCGGGGCCGACCTCGTAATAAGACTCGTACCCCCCGCCGAAATACCAGGTCTCCGCGATCCAGCGGATTCTCACCCTCTGGCCGAGGAACCCGGCCAGGTTGAACTTCGTCTGCACCCAGACGCCGACACCCGAAGGATCGACCTCGCCAGGTCCCTCGCAGTCAATCGTGATTGGCGCCGCCGCTCCGATGATGCTGCCGCAGTGCGACCAGGCACCCTGCGGGTAGCAGAGGGTCTCGTGCACCGGCGGCGTGCGCGGGGCCGGCGGAGCGGTCCCCGTGTCGGTCGGTGTGAAGACGCAGTAGTAGGGCGCGAAGGCGCTCCACGCCTGGACCTTGTGGTCGTAGACGTTCTGGTACGGCACCAGCTTGTCCCAGAAGCCCCATTCGTCGATCGCCGGGTCCACGTTCTTGTCGAGCTGAATCTGGACATCGCCGCAGTCCGCGCACTGGCGCTGGTTGCGTCCGCCGCTGACGCCGTTGTTATCCATCAACCTGGCGATGTGGTAGAACGACAGCGTCAAGTCGGGGTCGAGCCGGGCCGGCGGGTTCGCGACCCGCGGGAAGGCCGCCAGGTTGATAGGCGCCGAGACGAACGCCTGCAGCGTGCGCATGTGGACCGTGTCGCCTGCGAGAGCGTCGGCCAGGTCGAAGTGAGCCCCCATGTGCAGGGAGTTGCAGGGACCGGTCGTGTTGTTCGGGCAGCTGTGCGCCCTGCGGCCGTTGGTCGGCGTGGCATAGAAGCAGGTGTTGCCCGGGTTGCACTTCCGCGCCCCCGCCCCTGACTGCAACTCTTCGTTGTTGGGGCAGTTCGCGGCCCCGGGGACGCAGTGGAAGTGCCAGTCCATGAAGTTGTTGGTGTCCAGCTTGCAGCCGGGATTTCCGGCCGCCGGATCGTCGTATCCGCCGCAGGGCACGCCCGCCACCACGTTCACACCGACGCCCGTGGCGTTGCTCTGCAGATACTTGC
>JANMQK010000063.1:0-10236 GCA_031370485.1 Acidobacteriota bacterium
CGGATGCGCGTCAGGTCCCACTCGGTGTAGGCCTTGAGGACCAGGAGGTCGAACCGATCGATGTTGTACCCGACGACCCGATCGGCCATCACCAGGTCGACGAGCAGACGGTCGACGTCCTTCTCCAGGTAGGTCTTGAACTGCGAGGTGACGACGTTGTAGGTGACCGCCAGAGCCAGTTTCATCTGGGCGATGTTGCCCCAGCCCCCGACCTCCTCGGCGCTTTTCTGGGTCTCGAGATCGAAGACGAGAGTCTGCTCCCGGGCGGAGCCTCCCTCCGGGCCCCCGCGCCGCCGCGGCGCGGGCGCGGGCTCCCATTCCTCCCCCCGGCCCATCGCCCGGCGCGGTGACGCGGGGCCGCGGACCGGCTCTTGCGCCGGGAAAGGGATGACAGCGGCCGGCCGGGGCTTTGCTACCGCCGGGCGATTGGCGGCGGGCGCGGGAAGCGCCTGCTGTCCGCCCAGGACTTCCAGGATCAGGAGGGCCGAGCTCTTGTCGAGCGGGTTGTTGCCGTTGCCGCACTTCGGTGACTGGACGCACGAAGGGCATCCCGTCTCGCAGCGGCACGACCGCAGAAGCGCGGTGGTGCGCTCGATGAGATCCGGCAGCGACCGGAAGCCCCGTGCCGCCAGCCCGACGCCCCCCGGGTAGCCGTCATAGATGAAGATCGCCGATTGCCCGATCTGCGGGTGCAGCGGGTAGGAGATCCCGCCGATGTCGCCACGGTCGCAGATGGCGAGCAACGGGAAGAGGGAGATCATGGCGTGCTCCGCGGCGTGGATCCCTCCCATGAAGTGCCCCTGCCGCGCCAGCACCTCGTCGCGGAGCGCGTCCGGCACGAGGATCCAGAGCCCCACGGTCTCGAAGGTCAGAGGGGGCAGCGACAGGTCGAAAAGCCCCAGCCGGTCGCGCCCGAGAAGCCGTCTTTTCTCGTAGCCGGTCAGCCTCTCCGTCACCCGCAGGCGCCCGAGGCCCGCGGCCATGGCCCCTGCCGAGCGCTCGTCGATCTGTTCGATGATCGCGGTCTCCTTCTCCCCCCTGACCTCGGTGTAGTACTCGACCTCGACCGGCTCCACCACCGCCTTGCGGGACTCGATGGAGAGCTCGCGGACGAGGTACTGCTGCCCGCGGTGCAGGTAGATGGCGCCCTCGTGCGTCTCGTGGAAGGCGCGCACCCCGTCAATGCTGCCGATGACACCGCCACGAGTGTCGACGATCGCGTAGGTCGAGCCGATCGATCTCAGGTTGACGTTGCGCTGCGGCCGCCGCCTCAGCGTGTACCAGCGCGCCCCCTCCGCGTCGCGGGCCAAAGCACCCTCCTCCTCCAAGGCGGCGACCTCCGCGAAGACCTCGGTGCCGTAGTACTCCCGGTCCCGGGGGTCCTCCAGCGGGATCTCCGCGGCGGCGCAGACGAGGTGGCCGCGGGTGATCACCGGGTTCGCGGCGTCGAAGACCACTTCCTCGTAGCCCCGCGTGAGGAACTGCTCCGGGTTGGCCATGAAGTACTGATCGAGGGCGTCCGGCATCGCGACGAGCACCGTCAGCGACTCGCGGTCCTCGCGGCCGACCCGTCCGATCCGCTGCCACGACGAGACGATGCTCCCCGGGTAGCCAACCAGAATGCAGACATCCAGCCCGCCAATGTCGACCCCCAGCTCTAAAGCGCTCGTGGCGATGACCCCCGCGAGCGAGCCGTCGAAGAGGCGCCTCTCGATCTCGCGCCGCTCCTCGGGGAGATACCCCGAGCGGTAGGCGCTCACCCGTCCACGGTGCCGCGGCGCGCCCTGCAGCAGCCAGGAATACAAAAGCTCCGTCACGACCCGCGCCTTGGTGAACGCGATCGTCCGGAGGCCGGCGTCCATGGCCCAGCGCATGAGGGTCGTGGCCGCGGTGTAGGGGCTTCCCCCGGGGTTCAGGAAGACGAGGTGTTTCCCGGCGCGGGGCGCCCCGCTCCGATCGACGACGGAGAAGGGCCTGCCGGTGAGGGCCTCGCCCAGGCCACCCGGGTTGGCGATGGTCGCCGAGGACGCGATGAAGCGCGGCCGGCTGCCGTACAGGGCTGCTATGCGCAGCAGACGCCTCAGGACGTGGTGCAGGTGCGACCCGAAGATCCCCTTGTAGATGTGCAGTTCGTCCACCACCACGAACTCGAGGTTCTCGAAAAGTGTTCGCCAGTCGTCGTGGTGCGCGAGGATCCCCAGGTGGAGCATGTCGGGGTTGGTGATCAGGATGTCCGGCGGATCGGCCTTGATCTTCCGCCGCATGGAATCGGGCGTGTCGCCGTCGTAGATGGCCGCGCTCACCGGGCGGCCGCTTCCGGGAAGATTCCCCGGCCGCGGCACGGTCCCTCCGTGGCGCGCAGCAGCAGCGGCGAGTTCGAGGATGCCCTGCAGCTGGTCCTGGGCCAGGGCCTTGTACGGGAAGATGTAGAGCGCTTTCCGGCCTGGACTGCGGATCGCCTCCTCCAGCGTCGGCACGATGTAGATGAGGCTCTTGCCGCTCGCCGTGGGTGTCACGGTGAGGACGTCCTGGCCGGACCGGATGCGATCGATCGCCTCCGCCTGGTGCGCGTAGGGACGATCGATGCCGATCTCCTTGAGGGCGAGCGCCAGCGGCTCCGGCAGCGGGCGCGCGAGCGTGGCATGGGAGGCCGGGTGCGCGGGAAGCGACGCGACGTGAACGATGTCGGCGCCGAACTTCTCGGACCGCCGGATCCTCTCGAGAAACTCCGTGACCGAAGCGGCGGGACGCGGCTGCCCGGCCGCGAGGGCCGCGTCGCGCGCTGTCCGCGCGGGGACGCGGTCCGGCCGCTCGCGGCCGCGCTCGAGCCTCACGCCCTTCCCCCGCGCCTCATGCCGTGCCTCCATTCCTCACGTCGATCCCTTGGCGCTGTAGTCGTAGAAGCCCCGGCCCGACTTTTTCCCCAAATGCCCCGCGTCCACCATGCGCCGCAGCAGCGGGCAGGCCCGGTACTTGGGATCGCCGAATCCCTCGTGCAGGACTTCCAGGATCGACAGGCAGGTGTCGAGCCCAATGAAGTCCGCCAGGGCCAGCGGGCCCATCGGGTGCCGCATCCCGAGGGTCATCACGGTGTCGATGTCTTCGCGGGTCCCGACCCCTTCGTGCAGCGCGAAGATCGCCTCGTTGATCATCGGCATCAGGACGCGGTTCGATATGAAGCCGGGAAGGTCCTGCGCGGTCACCGGGGTCTTGCCCAGCCGCTCCGCCAGGGAACGGGTCTCCCGCAGCGTGGCTTCCGAAGTCGTCTGCCCGGGGACGATTTCCACCAGCTTCATGATCGGGACCGGGTTCATGAAGTGCATCCCGATCACGCGGTCGGGCCGGCCGGTCACCGCGGCGATCCGGGTGATTGAGAGCGACGAGGTGTTGCTCGCGAGGACGACCCCTTTGCGGCATACCCGGTCCAGCTCCTCGAAGATCCGCCGTTTCAGATCAAGATTCTCGTTGACGGCTTCGATGACGAAATCCCGGTCGGCGAAGGCGCCGGGGTCGGTCGTGGTGCGCAGGCGCCCCAGCGAGGCCTCGCAGTCAGGCTGCGACAGGGTGCCTTTTGCGGCCAGGCGCTTGAGGCTTGTCCCGATCGACTCGATCGCGGCCCGGAGGATCTTCTCTTCGCGATCCTGCAGCAGGACGTCGATCCCGGCCTGGGCGCTCACCTGGGCGATGCCGGCGCCCATCTGGCCCGCGCCGACGACCCCGATCGTCTTCACGGCCGGTGGAGTCATCTCAGACCACCCGGACCGCCATCGCAACACCGTTGCCGCCGCCGAGGCAGAGCGAGGCGATTCCCTTCTTCGCCTTGCGGTCGGCCAGGGCGTAAAGGAGCGTCGTCAGGACGCGCGCGCCGCTGCAGCCGATGGGATGCCCCAGCGCCACGGCGCCGCCGTGGACGTTGACCCGCTCCGGGCGCAGCGACAACTCGCTCAAGAGCGCCACCCCCTGCACGGAGAACGCCTCGTTCAGCTCGTACAGATCCACTTCGTCGGCGCTCCAGCCCGTCTTCTTGAGGACCTTCCGGACCGCCTCGACCGGGGCCATCATCACCATTTTCGGCTCGACACCGCTCGAGGCGTACGCGACGATCTCGGCCAGGGGCTTCTGCTTGCCCTTCGCGGCGCGCTCTTCCGACATGACCACCACGGCGGCGGCGCCATCGTTCACGCCGGGAGCGTTCCCCGCCGTAACCGTTCCGCCTTCCTTGAACGCCGGCTTCAGCCTGGCGAGAGCCTCCATCGACGTGTCCCGGCGGGGAGACTCGTCGGTGTCGAACATGACGGGCGGGCCCTTCCTCTGCGGAATCGCGACCGGCAGGATCTCCGCCTTGAATTTTCCCGCGTCGATGGCGGCGATGGCCTTGCGGTGGCTCTGCAGGGCGTACTCGTCCTGGGCCTGCCGGCTGATGCCGTACTTCTCGGCCACGGCCTCGCCGCAGCACCCCATGTGAAAGTCCTCGTAGACGTCCCACAGGCCGTCCTTGACCATCGAGTCGACCAGCTCGCTGTGCCCGAGACGCAGCCCCTCGCGCGCCCCGGCAAGCAGATACGGAGCCCGGCTCATCGACTCCATCCCTCCCGCCACGACCACCTCGTGATCTCCGAGCAGCACCGACTGTGCCGCCAGCATGACCGCCTTCAGGCCCGAGCCGCACACCTTGTTCACCGTGACGGCCGGGACGGTCACGGGGAGGCCCCCCTTGATCGCCGCCTGGCGGGCGGGGTTCTGTCCCAGTCCGGCCGACAGGACATTGCCCATGATGACCTCGTCAACTTCTTCAGGGCGCACGCCGGCGCGCCGCGCCGCCTCTTTCACGACAAGGGCGCCAAGCTCCGGCGCGGGGGCGTGGGCGAGACTTCCCAGGAACCTGCCGACAGGTGTCCGGCAGGCGCTTACGATGACCGCCTTCCTCATGGAAACCTCCTCTCGGGGCGGCGCAAGTTTATATCAACAAACAACAGAAATGAAAGGATTTGCTTTGCATCATCGTGCTTGACTCAGGGTACAGGAGCGGGTATATAAGATAGTGAATTCGCCCCTTGTCGGGTCGGATGGAACGAGGGAGGGACCGATGAAGATCCAGGACTGGAGCCTCAAGCCGCTGATGCCGAGACTTGCGCCGTCATCGAAAGACGAGCCGCTGTCGGATGACATCTACGTCAATACCCTCGTCGCCATGAAGGACAACAAACGGGTCCTCCTCCATCGCGTGGTCAAGATCCACCCGGACGGCAGCGAGGAGGTCTTCATCATCAAGGCCTCGCCCAAGATCATCGAGACCAACCACTGACAGGCGTGCGCCGCCTCGGTACATTCGCGCAACTCGCCTGTCTGTTTCTGCCCTTCGCCCTGGTCCTGGTTCATAACGCCAGCGCGGCCAAACCGCCTTCACCCTACAGAATCCTCCCGGGGCCTTACAATCGGCACGCCACACCCGGTCCGGACGCGCCGACCGCCAGCCGCTTCACGACCTCCGGCCTGACCGTCGAGGTGGCGCCGCTCGACCGGGAGGAACGACGTGGCTTCATCCGGAAAATCGACCCGGGCGCCGGCGACCCCTTCGCGGCTCCCGCGGGCGGGGCCGAGCGCTACCACGCCTTCCGGGTGGCGTTCGAGAACGAGTCGGGCCAGGACGTGACGTTCCAGCCCGGCAACGTCGTCCTGGTGACCGATCGCAAGTCGCATCAGTTCCCCATCGACAGCCCGGACCTCTACCTTGCCGCGTCCCGCGCCGGGGCCGGCGATCCCCAGGCGGCGATGGACCGGGTGTCCCGGTTGATCTTCGACAGCAGCACGCACATCCCTGCCGGCGGACGGTTCACCCGGATGCTGGTCTTCGGCCCGCTCCCCGACAAGTGGAAGGAGATGCGTCTCGATTTCTCGTTCCTGCAGATCGGCGCCGAGACGCGCAGCCTGTCGTTCGCGTTCCACAAGCAAATCCTGGAGGGCCGCTAGATGCCCGCGCGACTGCTCGACGGCGCCGCGGTCGCCCGGGCGATCCGCTCGGAGGTGACGGAGAAGGTCAGGGAGTTCGCCGCGCGCCGGGGGGTAGCCCCGCGGCTGGCCGCGGTGCTGGTGGGTGACGACCCCGCGTCCCAGGTCTACGTCAGGAACAAGATCGCCGCCTGCGCCGAGGCCGGCATCCGCTCGGTCGAAATCCGTCTCGAAGCCACTGTGTCCCAGGAGCGGGTGCTGCGCGCCGTCGCCGATCTCAACGCCGACCCCGACGTCGATGGCATCCTGGTGCAGCTTCCGCTTCCCCAGGGGCTCGACCGGATCCCGGTGCTCCTGGCCCTGGACCCCTCCAAGGACGTCGATGGCCTCCACCCGCTCAACGCCGGCCGTCTCGCCATGCGGCTCGAATCACCGCTCCCCTGCACCCCGGCGGGGGTCATCGAGCTTCTCGACCGCTCGGGATTGCCGATCGCCGGGCAGCGGGCGGTCATTGTCGGCCGGAGCGAGATCGTCGGCCGTCCGCTGGCGACGCTGCTGATGCATCGCGACGCCACCGTGACGGTCTGTCATTCGAAAACGCGGGACCTCCCCTCGGTGACGCGCGAAGCCGACATCCTCGTGGCCGCGATCGGACGGACCGCGTTTGTGCGGAAAGAGCATGTCCGGCCCGGCGCCGTGGTCGTGGACGTCGGCATCAACCGTGTCGACGACGCCGCCCTCGCCGCCGACCTGTTCGGTGCCGATTCTTCCCGGGTGCGGCAGGTGAAGGACAAAGGGTATACGCTGGTCGGGGACGCGCACCCTCTCGAGATGGCGGAGCGCGCCGGGCACCTGACCCCGGTCCCCGGCGGCATCGGCCCGCTCACGATCGCCTTCCTTCTGCGCAATACACTCTGGCTTGCCAGCCGGCGACGGCCGGCCACGGGCCAGTCATGAGGGCGGCCTCCTGCGGCCGCGAGCAGCCGTGAGCCCGGCCCATCCCGGCCACGCCGATCATCACGGGCCGGCCTCTCCGGACGCCCCGAAAACGCCCCAGCCGGCGCGGCCCCCCTCCCCGTTCGTCCTGCGGGTCGGGCTGACCGGGGGGATCGCCGCCGGCAAATCGACGGTCGCGAAGATCTTCGCCACGCTCGGCGCCACGCTGATGGACGCCGACGACATCGCCCACCGGCTGATCGAAAAGGACGGTGCAGGCTACGACCCGGTGGCGCAGGCCTTCGGACCGGGGGTGCTGCGGGAGGACGGCTCAATCGACCGGGCGCGGATCGCCCGGATTATCTTCGCCGACGCTTCGAGGCGGGCCGCCCTCGAGAAGATCCTCCACCCTCTGATACGCGCCGAGGAGACGGTGCAGACCGCGCGGCTCGCCGCCACGGGGCTGGGGAGGATCGCCGTGACGAACGCCGCCCTCCTGATCGAAACCGGCTACTATCGCGACTACCACCGGGTGGTGGTGGTCCATTGCGCGCCCGAGATCCAGACCGAGCGGCTCGTGCGGCGCGACGCCCTGTCCGAGGAGGACGCCAAGACCCGCATCGGCGCCCAGATGGACACCAGGGAGAAGCTCAAGGTCGCGCACTACACGATCGATACGACCCCCGGGTTCGCCGCCACGGAAGTCCGGGCCCGCGCCGTCTTCCGCCATCTCCAGCTCGACCTGCAGGCCCTGTCCGACGCGGTCTAGGGAGCGGGGGGCTCGAGGAGGATGTTGTCGATGAGGCGGGTGCGGCCGAACCAGGCGGCCACGGCCAGAAGGACCCGCCCGCGGATCTCGCCTACCGGAGCGAGCGTCTCGTCGTCCACCGCCTCGAGATAATCGAGCCGGACCAGCGGCTCGGCGGCCACGATCGCCCGGGCCTCCCCGACGACACCCGCCGCATCGGTTTTCCCGGCCGCGACCCTGGCGGCCGCTGCCAGGAGCGCCTTCCTCAGCACGGGAGCCGCCCTGCGCTCCTCGGGGCCGAGATAGTCGTTGCGGGAGGAGAGGGCCAGACCGTCCTCCGCGCGCACCGTGGGGCAGGCGCGGACCTCGGTCTCCATGTGGAGGTCCCGCGCCATCCGCCGGATGATGCGCAATTGCTGCGCGTCCTTCTCGCCGAAATAGGCTCTCCAGGGGCTTACGATCGCGAGGAGCTTCGCCACCACGGTCGCGACCCCCCGGAAATGCCCGGGCCGGCTGTGGCCGCAAAGAACATCCTGGAGCCCTTCGATCTCCACCTTCGTCCTGTGGCCCGGCAGGTGGATCTCCCCTTCGTCCGGGATGAACAGGACGTCGCTCAGGGACTGGCGCGCCTGCGCCTCGTCGCGCACCCGGTCGCGCGGGTAACTCTCAAAGTCCTCCCCCGGGGCGAATTGCAGCGGGTTGACGTAGATCGATACGACCACGAGGCCGCACTCGGCCCGGGCCGCTTCGACGAGCGACAGGTGGCCGGCGTGCAGCGCCCCCATCGTTGGCACCAGGCCGACACGCGACCCGGACTGCCGCGCTTCCCGGGACAGGGCCTTCATCCGGGCGGCGGTCGTGACGATTTCCACGCTCCGTCCTACCGGTCCTTGAGTCGCGTGGGGGACGGGACCGGCGCCGGCGTGGTGTAGGTCTCGGCCTCGGCGGGGAAGGTCCCGCCCCGCACGTCGTCGATGAACCGCCGCGCGGCCGAGCCGATCTCGTCTCCCAGCCGGGCGTACTGCCGCACGAAGCGCGGAGGCGGCCCTTCGCCGAGCCCGACGAGGTCGTGAAAGACCAGCACCTGCCCGTCGCAGAACCGCCCCGCGCCGATGCCGATGGTCGGGATCCCGACCGCCTCGGTGACGGCGCGACCGGCGGTCTCGGGCATCCCTTCGAGAACGATCGAGAACGCCCCGGCCTCCTCGAGGGCCCGGGCGTCCTCCACCAGGGCGCGGACCTCGTCGACGCGCTTTCCCTGCACCCGGTAGCCGCCCATCAGGTGGACCGACTGCGGCGTAAGCCCGAGGTGCCCCATGACCGGGATCTCGGCGTCCAGCAGGGCACGGACGAGGTCCGCCCGCCGGCGGCCCCCCTCGATCTTGACCGCCGCGGCCCCGGCGTCCTTCAGGAAGCGGCCGGCGTTCCTGATCGCGTCCCGCCGGCCGGTCTGGTAGGACAGGTAGGGCATGTCTCCGACCACGAGGGCCCGGCGCGTTCCGCGGACGACCGCGCGCGTGTGGTGCAGCATCTCCTCCATGGTGACCGGAAGCGTGCTCGCATAGCCGAGGACGTTGTTGCCGACGCTGTCCCCCACCAGGAGGATGTCGACCCCGGCGGCGTCGAGGATGCGCGCGGTGGGGTAGTCGTAGGCGGTCAGCATGACGAGCCGGCGGCCGCTTTCCCTGGCGGCGCGGACATCGGGAACGGTGACGGGTCGGGGGGTGGGGCCGGAAGCAGTCGGGCCTGGACCCATTGGAACCTCCTTCTCCCCTCCGGAACCTCGCGGGCTTCCCGGTAGAGGGAACGGGTCAGAAACGGTTCGTGCCTTCCCTGAAGCGCGCTAGCTCTTGGCCCATCCCGGTCCCTTGGAGGATCCGAGCGGGATGTAGTACTGCACGCCTCTCTGCATCGATTGGATCTGCCGTAGCACCTCTTCGAGATCCTCCCGGCTCTTCACGAAGTCGATGTCCGACGTGTCGATGACCAGGAGAGGCGTCTGGTTGTAGTGGAAGAAGAAATAATTGTAGGCCCGGTTGAGCTCGGAGACGTATTTTTCGGAGATCTCGCGCTCGTAGTCCCTCTGGCGGCTGCGGATCCGATCCATCAGCACCTCGTCCCGTGCCTGAAGATAAATCACCAGGTCGGGGTGCGGCACCTGTTCCTCGAGAAGACCGTAGAGCTTCTCGTACAGCATCAGCTCGGAATCGGTGAGATTCAAGTAGGCGAAGATCTTGTCCTTGGCGAAAACGTAGTCGCAGACCAGGGATTGGCGGAAAAGGTTCATCTGCGCCAGTTCCTGCTGCTGCCGGAAGCGGTTGAGCAGGAAGAAGAGCTGGCATTGCAGCGCGGCGCCGGCCTTGTCCTGGTAGAAGTCGTGAAGGAAGGGGTTGTCGCTGCTCTCGAGGACCTTGCGGGCCTCGAGGCGTTCAGCCAGAAAGTCGACGAGGCTGGTCTTGCCTACGCCGATCGGCCCTTCGACGGCGATGGACTTGAAATTCATCGACATGTGTCCGCAAAGAAGGGCGCATTATAGCCGCGCCCCACCCCCAGGCGCAATTTATCCCCGAACCCGCAGGGGCGGCGGCCCGGGGTCGCGGGGC
>JANMQK010000141.1:0-28386 GCA_031370485.1 Acidobacteriota bacterium
ATCGTGTCGGCGGCCACGAGAGCATTGACGATGGCCTCCTCGGTCGCCTGGACGGTCGCCCTGAACAGGTCGTTCATCCTGTCGTTCGGGAGCATGGCGACCTGTGTCGCGGTCTTCGATCGGCCGGCGCCCGGATTCGCGGTCGAGAACGCGATGAAGATGTCCCCGGAACCGTTCCCGGAGACCGAGCCGGTCCGGGCGAGGCCGAGGGCCGCCCGCCTGGCGAGCCGCTTGAGCTGGTGCGGCAGGAGCGGGGCATCGGTCGCGACCACGACGATGATCGAGCCTTTCTCCTCCGCCGACCCGCTCCCTTGCGACGACGGCGCGTCCGCGATCTCCCGCCCGACCGGGACACCGGCGATCTGGAGCTCGTGCCGCAGGCCATGATTGGCCTGGACGAGGACCCCGAGCGCAGATCCTGACGGCGCGTCGCCCGCGAGGCGGGAGGAAGTGCCCGTCCCTCCCTTGAATTCGTAGCAGACCATCCCGGTCCCGCCCCCGACGTTCCCTTCCGCCACCGGCCCCGGCTGCGCGCCGTCGAGCGCCTCGAAGACCTGCTCCCGCCCGATGTGGAAGCCGTTGATGTCGCTCAGCCAGCCGTCATAGGTCTCGGCGACGACAGGAAGCGACCAGTCCTGGCCCCCCGATCGCCCCTGTTTCAGTTGCCAGGCGATCACGGCGTCCCGGGCGACCCCCACGCTGTGGGTGTTGGTCAGAAGAATGGGGCCCTCGAGCCAGCCCGATTCCTCGATCCAGGTCGTGCCGGTCATTTCGCCGTTCCCGTTCAGCGAAAACCATCCGGCGAAGACCGGATCGCCCGAAGCCTTGCCACGCGGGTGGATGGCCGTCACGCCGGTGCGGACGGCAGTGGCGTGTTCCGGCGAGCCGCGCAGGTCCCGGACGAGCGTGGAATAGCCCACCTCGACTCCTGCCACGTCGGTGATCGCGTTCCAGCGGCCCGGCGTTCCGTCGAAGGGGATGCCCAGGTCCCGCGCGCGGGGCCGCGCCTTGGACGCCTTGACGCTCATCGGGCGGGGCTCCCTTCCGATACATGGGCGGCAGCTCCGGGGCGTGACACCAGCCGGATCGCCGCTCCGACCCCGGCCTCGCCCGGCTCCACGACCTTCCAATAGATGCCTCGCAGGTTCAGGTGGCGGGTCGATTTTGCGTTGACGAATCGCAATGCGTCCGCGCCGAAGCGAGCATGGAACTTGCCGCAGCCGTTGTGCGGCTTGGCCGTCACTTCCACGAGGGCCTCGCCCACGCGAAGGCGCGCGCCCGCCGGCAGGTTCGCGGCCGAGATGTCGAAGTCGACGAAAAGGTCGTCCCCGAAGCGGGTCAGGGGCTTGCCGTGGGCAATCAGCTCGGCCACGTCGCGCCGCATCACCGCAATCTGCGCCTCGGGACTGCGCACAGGAATCCGGCCCGGCCCGCCGCCGGGCACGCCGTCCTCCACGGTCAGAAGCACCCGATCGGGCATGTCGCGCGCGCCGGGGGACTCCCGGCGGACGATGAGAGCCAGGCGTCCCGAATCAGGCGGAAGTCGCGGCAGCGCGTGGAGGCCAGCCTCGAGGTCCGCGAGGAGGGGAGTGGAGGAGGAGTCCTCCCCCGATCCGCCGGCATTGCGCACCATGACATCCATAGGGGGTAGATTCTACTCCGGGGCCACGCCCTCGCAGGCCGGTCACGAGCCCGTTCCCCGGGGATGGAGAGCGACGATGTTGCCGGCCTCCGCTATGACCTCCCGGACCGGCTCGGGGGGACCGGAGGGGGTGAAGACGCGAAACGTGTACCCGGCCGAGCGAAGCAGGTCCAGCACGGCCTCACGGCTGGCGTTCTGCTTCTGCAACGCCGCCTGGAACAGCTCGAGCAGGATGACCGGACGGTGCGCGGCCAGGATCTTGCGGGCGCCCTGTAGGACCGCCAGCTCTCCCCCCTCCACGTCGATCTTCAGGGCGTCGACGTGACCGAGGCCTTCCGCTTCGACGAGGTCATCCAGCGGCATCAGTCTCACTTGCTCGATCGCGGAGGGCTCGATCGGCCCCGCGAACTCTCCCAGGGAATTGAGCCCCTCGTGCCCGAACCCGGCGACTCTGAGATTGCCCGGGCCGGATCGATCCGAGGCCGCGATCTGCAGCGCCCTCACGTTCGAGAGATTGTTGAGTTCCAGGTTCGCCGTCAACCGCCGGAACTCGCGGCTGCTGGGCTCCAGGGCCAGGACCTTTCCCGTGGGACTGACTTTGCGCGCGGCGAAGAGTGTGTACAGGCCCTCGTTGGCCCCCACGTCGATGAAGCACATGGAGGGGCGGAGGGTCTGCGCGAGAAACGTGAACTCGTTGGGTTCGTAATTCCCGGCGACGTAGACGCACCGGCTCAAATCATTCCCGGGGTGGACGACCAGGCGAAGCCCGTCGTGCCAGTCGATGGTGAAGGAGGCTTCCCGCCGCCGGTACCGGTAGATGGACCAGAGGCAGAGCCTCGCCCGGTAAAGCAGGGACCGTTCGTCGTCGGCGGCCCCGAAGGACCAGTTGGCGAACCATCCCACGGGACGCGTGCGGGCCAGCATCGGCCCGAGCCAGTTGAGCGCTCGGCCCGGGATGATCGAGGAGAGGCGCAGCATGCCGCCGATGAGCTTGTCGATCGCAACGGACTTCATCGCGGCAACACCGCGTACAGCAGGAATGCACCGAGCACGAAAGCACCGAGCGCGAACAGCTTGATGTGTCGGAGCGCCTGCGGGATCGCCCATTGCGCGAACCACTGATGCCATCGCCACGGGATGAGCAGCAGTCCTGAAGTTGTAACGATGATGATCCACCCGAAACACCTGATCAGGTCCGGGAACCTGGTCTCGATGGCGAAGATGACCATCGCCGCGCCGGCGGTCAGACGCACCACCTGTTCGGCATAGTGCGCCTGGGCAGACGAGGCGAATCTCCCGAGAACCCCCCCGGCACGCGCCGGCGCGATCACGATCGATAGCGCCGGACCCGCCAGCCAGAGACCGGTCGCCGCCACGATAATTCCCGCGAGCCAGATCATGGGCACGCCTCGAGGAGAAGCACGAATTACGTGATGGAGCGCTTGCGGCCGGTGGTCAGCCGGCGGCCGATCCGGCTTCACCGGCTACGCTTTCCAGCCGGAGCACGACACTGCTCATCATCACGCTGTGCGTTAATCTGGCTTCGCGTCGCCGGCGGATCCGACGCCGGGATCCAACTCCTTGTAGAAGATGACCGCGTCGTGCGGGGTGCCGTCCGGATCGAGAGCATACCGTGGAATCGCTCCCGCGGGGGTCCATCCGAGTTGCCGGTACAGGTGATCCGCTGCGTCTCCCCGCTTCGTGTCCAGTGTCAGGAGACGGAACCCCGCGCCCCGCGCCGCGTCCTCGATGGCTTCCATCAACCGGGTGCCCAGGCCCGCGCGGCGGCCCCGGCGGTGTACCAGCAGCTGCAACCTCCGCGCGATGCGGCTGGTTCGGCGCCCAGGCGGGGTGGAGCTGGACCGTCCCTACGACGCCCTTGAAATCGCGAGCCACGAGAAAGATTGCGCCGGGGCGGGATGTTGAAATGGTCCTGCGCCACCAGTCCTCGGCCCGCGCGGGCGTGAGAGGCGCGAGAAAGTTCGCGGCGGCGCCGGACCCGACAGCGTCCACCAGGAGCAGGGCGAGAGCGCAGAGATCGGAGTCACCCCCGGGAGGCAGCAATCGCTCGATCACGGGTGTGTGCCTGGTCATGGCTGGCTCCAGCCGGCCTATTTTCTGTGCGCGTCAGGGTGGTGATCGGCTGTAAGGTTCAGCGCAATATCGTGCTCGAGAAACGCCTTGAGCCCCGCCAGGACCAGCGTGAATCCACCCATCGAATCGATGGCCTTCGACACCACGTCATCGTCGCTTCCGGCGAAGCCCCAGTTGGAGATGCTGACGAGAGTCGTGTTGTCGGCGCGAGCAGCAAATACCCACTCGACGGGACGCGGCGGGTCATCCCACTCAATCAGTATTCGCTTGTTGTGTTCAACGGCCTTGACGCTGATGTGTGCGGAAGCCCCGTACATTTCCCAGTCCCACCGGATTGTTTTCCCCGGCTCCAGTCTTCCGCTGCTTTTCGTGAACCAGAACCGCGACGTGATGGAGGGGTCCACGAACGCCTCGAACACCTCGCGACCGGTCTGCGAATGAGGATCTGCGCCCTTACAACGGGTGCATTCTTGAATGGCATCCTGTGCCTCCCTTGCAACCGGGGTTCAGACCGCATCGCCTTGCGGCGGCCGACGTCTCCAGCCTTCGAGCGAGGAAGAGATCAACAAGAATAGAAAACCGACGAGCACGAAGCCTGCCGCTGCCGAATCATCAAAAAAGAACCGGGCGACGGGTGCGACCGCTTTCCAGTATGCATGACGATAGAGAGGGGTCAGGTCAACGCCGATCGTCGCAATCATGGAGGCACACGAGACGGGGATCCAGCGGCCCATGCGAAGAAAGGTGGACACCTGCCAGGTGAAGATTCCGATACCCGTGAGAAATGAGACCCCTGACGCGATGAAGCAGAGTCCTGCAGCGCGTTTCGATCGGCTGCCCGTTGCGCGGTGGGTAGAAGTCATGTCCCCAGTCTTTGCGAGTGGCCGTGTGCCGGTCAAATCAGTCCAGGAATGTCTCGATTAGTCTACCGCCTACGGCCGCTTCGTCGACGTCGATGGCGAACCTTGTCTCCGGGGCACCAGCGAGAGCCGCCTGGATGAATGTCCGAGCATGGACGATGGTAAATGAGTGAGGGAACCGATCACGGAGGTTGATCCACACACGTCTGTTGTTTGCGTGCGTGGCGAGCAAGTGTGCGTCACCTTCACGCCAGGATCTGACCCGGCACTTGGCGAGCTTCATCTCCACCATTGGACCCCTCCTCTGGTTAGGTGGAAGTGTCTATTTTATCGAGGGAGGATCCACCGTCGGGTTCAGCGCATTGTTAGGCCGAATCTTCACTGGGTCGGTACCGTTGCTCAATAAACTGAGTTGTCTGGTTGAAGCCCACAGCCGCCATAGCGTCGATCATGAATGCTTCAACTACGGAGATCCATGATTCGACTTCGTCGACGGAAATCGAGAGTGTGCGAGACTTGTTGCTACCTCTCTCCTCAACTCGGTCCGCGCGATGAACTATGCTGTGACGGCGCCTCATTATCGGGTCGAGACTGGGAAGATGTGCCTTGAAGCGTTCAATGTCAGCACCAATACTCGTCAGGAGTGACACAACATCGCTTGTGTTGTTGAACGTGATTCGATCGAGGTACTCTTGGACGGAGGCCCGGATAAGATTATCGACACTCGCTCCTCGGTGCGCGGCGAGACGACCAAGTAAGAATGTCTCCGGTCGCTGCGTATCGCTTCCTGCGATCGGTATTGCATCAAGGCATCGCGCAGGCGCGCTGGGCAAATGCACGAGAGCCATGCTCTTCAAGAAGTCCTCAATCGAGGCGTGAAGAAGGACTACCGCTGCTCTCAGAACGTCGGCTCGCTGCATCGCCATGCGTCGAGATTCGGGACCGGATGTCGAGCGATAAAGGTCAACGAGGCCCCTGGCGCGAAAAAGATTTGCAGCGAGGCGGACAGACTGTCGCCTGATGAATCTCTTCAATCGGTCCACTTCGGCGCGAAGAGCCTGGTCATCACGCGGATCCCGCATCGTCATCTCCGCCAGCACCGCATTAGAACAGGTCCTTTCAGCCTAACGCAAAGTAGGCCGATCTGCCTTTGACGGAAAACCTAGCGAGATCGCTACGTTTTTAGATAGGGCTGCGAGTGTGTCGGCCGTCTGACAACAGGACGCCCGTCGGTTGGAGGGCTCCGTCGGCAAATGTGCCACGCTCGGTTGATCCATGTGTGCCCATCCAGAAACTGATGATTGGAACTATATCGCGGTGCGCTGGACGGCCGCAAGGCGCTGCCGGCGGGCGAGCGATGGGGTGTCTAAGGCCGGCCCGGGGGATGAATGTGCAGGCGGGGCAGGAGGGTGGGGTCGAAATCATGGCTCCCGGATAGGGACATCGCCACGGCGGTCTGGCGCCATTGGCTCACTGAGGCCAGTAGGGCCTCGAGGTCGATGCCGTGAAGGCTGGGGCCGAGGAGGGCCAGCTTCTCGGCCCCTTTCTGCAGATTGAGGGCCGCGCCGCGCGGGCTTCCGCGCTGCAGTTTCACGAAGCCGGCAGCGACCTGGATGAGGCCCTGCAGGAACAGGCGCGGCTCGCCGCTTTCGAGGCGCCATTGGTCCTCCCAGACTTCATGGGCCTCGAAGAACTTCGTCGCGTTGAACAGCGCGACGCCGCGCTGAAGCGCCAGGGCGAATCCCGGCCGGATCGAAGGGTGTGTCATCGGCTTCGATGATACCGGGAACCGGGGCGGCACGGTGCACGCGGATGGGTTGCGCCCGGGGATGGGCTCGTCTAGACTCGGTGCCCAGGAAGGCCATGACGCATGGATAAAGAACCCTTTCGTGTCCTGTTCGTCTGCACCGGCAACTCCGCCAGAAGCCAGCTGGCCGAGGGGCTCGCGAACCATCTGGGAGAAGGACGCGTCGAGGCGCAGAGCGCCGGCACGATGCCCTTCGGAGTCAGCAGCCACGCCATCGCCGTCTTGAAAGAAAAGGGGATCGACATCTCGGGACACTATTCGAAGGGACTCGACGAGGTCATCCCTCCGTTCGACAGGGTAATCACGCTGTGCGACTCGGCGGCTGCTTCCTGCCCCGCGGTGCTGTTCGAGGCCCCGCGCGAGCACTGGTCAACCCCCGACCCCTCCTTCGTGCCGGGAGGGCCGGACGCCGTGCGTCAGTCCTTCCGTGACGTGCGCGACCGGCTCGAAACGCAGATTGGCGATCTGATCGAAAAGGTCCGCCCGCGGCCGGGGAAAAAGCGGGAGTCGTAGAAATCCGCGGTCGGTGGGGGGGCTGTTACGCGGTGGGACCGCTCTCGTCCAGAGACTTGCGGGCGTCGGCGAGAACACGCTGCGCCTCCGCGACCTCCTCGTCGGGCACGTAGACGCCGAAGGGGGTCGTCACGGGGGGCATCAGCCCGGCGCTCCTGCCGAATTCGACGCCAGGATCGACCGGGTGCGGCTCGCCAGTATCCTCGATATAGGCCAGGACGGGGTGAAGGCCGGCGCTTTCGAGGAGGCCGTGGCAGAAAGTGGCCTCTTCCTGCAGGGGCTCGAGCGCCACCCGCCGGGTCCCCGCGAGAGGCACGTGGCAGGCTTCGCAGGTCGATGTCGGCTCGGGAATCTGGGCACCGCAGGACAAACAAGTCTTCATGTCGGAGCCATCCTACCGCCGGCATCCGTCCCCGTCAATCGAAAGAGTCTTTCGAGGTTTTGCGTCGCGTGCTCGCCGACGGTCTCGACCGGGATCCCCTTGATCGCCGCCAGCCGCTCCGCGACGAGGACGACGTGGGCCGGTTCGTTACGCCTTCCTCGGTGAGGATGGGGGGTGAGGTAGGGAGAGTCGGTCTCGGTCAGCAGCCGTTCGAGCGGCGTGAAGGCCGCCGCCTCGGGGAGCCGCCCGGCGTTCTTGAACGTGAGCGGCCCGGCGAACGACAGGTAGAAGCCGAGGTCGAGGCAGCGCCTGGCTTCCTCCGGCCCGCCGGAGAAGCAGTGGAAGACCCCGCCCGTCTCGCGGGCGCCCGTCTCGTCCAGGATCGCGAAGGTGTCCTCCCAGGCCTCGCGGGTGTGGACGACGATAGGCAATTCGAGCTCCCGGGCCATGGCGATCTGGAAGCGGAACACGTCGCGCTGCGTTTCGCGGGGCGATCGGTCGTAATGGTAGTCGAGGCCGATCTCGCCGATGGCGACAGCCTTCGGGCGCCGCGCTGCCGAGCGGATTCCCGCGGCGACCTCCTCCGACCAGGCGCTCGCCTCGTGGGGGTGCACCCCCGCTGCGAAATGGATGCCGGGATGCTGTTGCGCGAGATCGGCGCAGCGCGCCGCGTCGCCGACGTAGGACGAGACGGTGACAATGTGGACGACACCGACCTCCATGGCGCGGGCGATCACCGCGTCACGGTCGCCGTCGAACGGCTCCATCGTGAGATGCGCGTGGCTGTCGCTGTGCACGGCCATGCGTCAGGCCCCCGGGTGGCCTACTTCACCCGCCAGCCGGGCTCGACGGGTCCATCCACGCCCAGGATGTAGGGGTTTCCGGAGGCGTCCGAGGCCGCCAGGAGCATCCCCTGCGAGACGACACCGCGGAGCTTCGCGGGCTTGAGGTTGGCGACCACGACGATGGTCTTGCCGACAAGGGCCTCGGGCGCGTAGCGGGTAGCGATCCCGGCGACGATGGTGCGCGTCGCAGAGCCGAGATCGACCGTCAGCTTGAGGAGCTTGTCGGCCCCCTGCACGCGCTCGGCCGCCACGACCCTGGCGGTCCGCAGATCGACGCGCGAGAACTCATCGATGCCGATCTCCGCGACTCCGGGCGATGCGGGCTGCGGCACGGCCGCCTGCTGCGTGGACGGCTGAGCGGCCGCTTGCGGCGTTGCAGGCTGCGTGGGCGGCCCGGGGACTGCGGCCGGGGGTGTCTTCGGTGCCTCCATGAGCGACTCCTTTCCGGCCCTCCCTTCCTTGAGGTAGGCCTCCTTGTCGATGCGTGGGAATAGCGACTCGCCGCGTGCGACGCTGTGGCCCGGCCTGAGGCCGTTCCACGCGAAGTGGCGCAGGCTGGCCGAGGAGAGATCCCCGTCGTGCCCGAGCCGGCGGCCGATTTCCTGCGCCGAGCGGGGCATCACGGGGGCGACCAGGAGGGCGACGATCCGCAGCCCCTCGGCGGCGGCGTAGAGGATCGAGTCGAGCTCCCGACGCCGGGCGGCGTCCTGCGCCAGCTTCCAGGGCTCGTGCTGGACGATGAAGCGATTGAGCTGCCCGACGAATTCCCAGACCCCGGCCAGCCCCGACGTGAAGTCGAGCTCCGTGAAATGCTTCACCAGCCCGTCCCAGGCCTCGCGGGCCCCGCTCTTCAGCGGCTCGTCGCCACGGAAGGCCGGGTCGGGCGCCGGGAGCTTCCCCCCGCAGTAGTCCTCGATCATCTTGAGGGTGCGGCTCAGGAGATTGCCCAGATCGTTGGCGAGATCGGTGTTGACCCGCTCGACGAACGCCTCGTCCGAGTAGGAGGCGTCCTGCCCGAACACCATCTCGCGCATCAGGAAATACCGCAGCGGATCGACGCCGAAATCCCGGAGGAGGGGCTTGACGTCGACCACCCCGCCCTTCGACTTCGAGATCTTGGCGGCGTCGCGCAGCCACCAACCGTGCGCCACGATGGACCGCGGCAGCGGCTCGCCGGCGGAGAGCAGGAAGGCTGGCCAGTACACCGCGTGGAATCGCAGGATGTCTTTCCCGACGATATGCATGTCGGCCGGCCAGAACTTGGTGTAGAGCCGCCGGTCGCCTCCATAGCCCAGCGCCGTGATGTAGTTGCTGAGCGCATCGAACCAGACATAGAGCACGTGCTTCGGGTCGCCGGGAAAGGGGAGTCCCCAGGAAAAGCTGCTGCGGCTGATCGAAAGATCCTTGAGCCCCGCCGCCACGAACGACACGACTTCGTTTTTCCGGGTCTCGGGGAAGACGAAGCCGGGGTTGTCGCGGTAATGGCGCAGCAGCGGCTCCTGGTAGTTCGACAGGCGGAAGAAGTACGACTCCTCCTCGGTCCATTCGACCTTGTGCCCCTGGTCCGGGCAGAGCCCAGCCTTCACCTGGTTCTCGGGGTAGAAGGCCTCGCAGGAGGTGCAGTACCAGCCTTTGTAGGCGTCCTTGTAGATGTCCCCCTTCCCCTGGATCGCCTGGAACAGGCGCTCGACACCGCGGCGGTGCCGCTCCTCCGTCGTGCGGATGAAGTCGTCGTGGCTGATGCCGAGGGTCGTCCAGAGGGCTCGGTAGCGCGCCACCATCTCGTCGGCGAGCTGGATGGGGGTGAGGCCCCTGGACAGCGCGGCCCGCTCGATCTTCTGTCCGTGTTCGTCGGTCCCGGTAAGGAAATGGACCTCGTTCCCGAGCATGCGCCGGAACCGCGCGACGACGTCCGCCACGACGGTCGTGTAGGTGTGACCGATGTGAGGCTCGTCGTTGACGTAGTAGATCGGTGTCGTCAGGTAGCAGGTGTCGCCCATCACTCCCGTTCCCAGTAGATGCACATGAAACGGTAAAGCTCCGATTCGAAGCTCATCCGGTGGTGCCGGTGCAGTGTCTCGCCCATGGCCGTCGTCGTCTGCAGCAGATTCCGGTAGTGATGGCACATGGCGTCGACATCCCCCTTGGCGGCGAACACGCGCATGGCCTTCTCGGCCTCGAGCGCCGGCAGCCTCAGGCTCGGCGAGCCGGTCGGTCCGCTGGCCAGGTCGAGCGCCCCGGCGGTCACCTCGAGCACCACCTTGAGCATGCGCGCCCCCTTGTCTCTGTCGTAGATCATGCGCGTCCCTCCTTCCGCCGTTTCGCCTTCCGCCGCGCGGGCGCTTGCGAAGCGCCCGAGGCCTTCGCGGCGTGCTCGTAGGCGTGCGCGGCGGCGGCCTGTACCAACTTGAGGGGGGCCCCGGCCTTCAGCGCGGCCGCGCGGCAGTCTTCGTACTCGGGCATCGCCTGCATCACCTCGCCCTCGTGGTACGACACCTTGATCCGGACAGGCCCATAGCGCGTCGCCACCTTCTCGATGCGTCGGAACATCTCGATCCGTCCCATCGGCTGGTAGCGGAAGCCGATGGTCGTGGTCTCCCGGAAGATGACCGAGGTCACGGCCTCGAGGCGCGGCTCGGGGCAGATGATCGTCACCAGCGTGCCGGGGCGGTTCTTCTTCATCTGGATCGAGGTGTAGAAGATCTCGAGGGCCCCGGCCGCGAACAGGCGATCCATCAGGTGCCCGTAGAGCTGCGGGTTCATGTCGTCGATGGTCGTCTCGAGCACCAGCACTGTCTCGCGCAGCGCCGCCTGGTCGATAAGGTCGCCGTACATAGCGCGCAGAAGATTCGGGTGGCCGTCATACTGCCGGGCGCCGGCGCCGTAGCCGACCGCGCGCAGCCGCATCGAGGGGAGCGGCCCGAAGTCGTCCGCCAGCGTCACGACGAGGGCCGCGCCGGTCGGAGTGACCAGTTCGCCCTCCACATGGGTCGCGTAGACCGGCTTGTCCTTGAGGAGCTCGGCGACCGCCGGCGGCGGCACCGGGAAAGTGCCGTGCTCCATGGTCACGGTGCCGCGCCCCACGTGCAGGGGAGAGCAGACGACCCGCGGCCAGCCGAGGGCCTCGAGCCCGATCATCGCGCCGACGATGTCCACGATGGCATCCACGGCGCCCACCTCGTGCAGATGCACCTTCTGCGGTGTGACCCGGTGCACCTTCGCCTCCGCGCCCACCAGGGCCTCGAACGCGGCCAGGGAGCGCGCGCGGACGAGTTCCGGCAGGGCGCTCCGCCCGATGATCCTCTTGATCTCCGCGAGGCCGCGCGCCGGCTGACGCCCCGCCTTCAGATTCACGTCGACCTTCGTCCCGCCAAGCCCCGAGCGCGACTCCGCCCTGGCGGTTATCGTGTAGCCGGTGACCGGCAGCTTCGCCAGCCCCGCGCGCAGCCGCTTGAGGGGGACGCCGAGATCAACCAGGGCCCCCAGCAGCATGTCGCCGCTGATCCCCGAGAAGCAGTCCAGATAGAGTCCGCGCATCGTTCCTGTCCCCGGCTATGGGAGGCTACCGGCCGCCCGCCGCCTCCGCGCCGCCGCCGAGCAGATCCGGCAGCACCGAGGCCGCAGGTCCCATGATCATCTCGTCGGCCACGGGCGTCAGCGAGGTCGGCTCGACGTTGATCTCGACCAGGTAGGCGCCTTCCTCGCGGGCGAGAAGCGGCAGGCCGGCGGCAGGATACACCAGCGCGGAGGTTCCTATGGCGAGGAAAACCTCCGCCTGCCGAGCCGCCCGCGTGGCCTCGGCCATCGCGTCCTCGGGTAGCATTTCTCCGAACCAGACCACGTCGGGCCTCAGAAGCGCTCCGCACTCGCACAAGGGCGGGATCTCCGGCAGCGGCACGCGCCGGTCCTCGCGGGCCGTGCCCTCCCTGGTGCAGCGCACCCGGAAGAGATCGCCGTGTAGGTAGACGGCCCGCCCGCTCCCGGCCGCGCGGTGCAGGCCGTCGACATTCTGGGTGATGAGGGAAAAGCCGGGGTGAGCACTCTCATAACGGGCCAGGGCGAGATGCCCGGCGTTCGGGACGCAGGTTGCAATCTGCCGGCGGCGGGCGTCGTACCAGGCCCAGACCCGCCGCGGGTCCCGAGCGAACCCTTCCGGGGTCGCCAGGTCCTCGACCGACTCACGCTCCCAGAAGCCCCCCTGGGATCGGAATGTCGGCACCCCCGATTCGGCGGAGATACCCGCCCCGGTCAGGGCCGCCACGTGCCCTCCCCGGGCGAGGAGTTCCCTCAGGCGGGCCGTCGCGGCTGCCACGTTCTCTCCCTTCGCTCTCTGTCGGACGGGGCGATGCTATCCACGGGGAGAAGGGGTGTCAAGGACGGGAGCAAACCGTTGACACATGCGGGGCTTCCCCATATAGTTCCGCGGCGATTCCGCCCCCTGTTCGCACGAGTCTCAAGGTGACCATCGCGTGAGTCTCGGATCGCTGTTCCGCACCAAGGGCGTGGACCTCCTCACCCGCGAGGCGGAGGACGCCGAGCACGGCCTGAAGCGCACCCTGACCTGGCTCGATCTCACGATGCTGGGCATCGGCGCCGTGATAGGCACCGGCATCTTCGCCGCCATCGGCACCGCCGTCGCCGGAAACGCCGATCGCCCCGGAGCGGGGCCGTCCATTATCCTGTCGTTCATCCTGTGCGCCGTTGCCTGTGTTTTCTCGGCGCTCTGCTACGCCGAGTTCGCCTCGCTGATCCCGGTCGCCGGCAGCGCCTACACGTACGCCTACTCGACACTGGGCGAGATGATCGCCTGGATCATCGGCTGGGACCTGATCATCGAGTACGCCGTCGGCAACATCGCCGTGGCGATCTCCTGGTCATCCTATTTCAACGACGTGCTGCTGCACGCGTTCGGCTTCCAGATCCCGGGGTGGCTGGTGACCGACCTGCGCACGGCGCTCAAAGATCCCGCGATCGTCGCCGGGGCGCCGCACGTCTTCGGCATCCCAATCATCCTGAATCTTCCCGCCGTGGCCATCGTGGCGCTGATCACCTGGATCCTCGTCATCGGCGTCAAGGAAAGCGCCGTCGTCAACAACATCATGGTCGGCCTCAAGATCCTCATCCTGATCCTGTTCGTCGTGGTGGGGTTCAACTACGTCAAGGGGAGCAACTACCATCCCTTCTTCCCCGGAGGCTGGGCGGGGGTCCAGGCCGGGGCGGCCATCATCTTCTTCTCGTTCATCGGATTCGACGCCGTCTCGACGGCTGCCGAGGAAACGCGCAACCCGAAGCGCGACATCCCGATCGGCATCATCGGCTCGCTGCTCGTCTGCACGGTGCTTTACATCCTGGTCGCGGCGGTCCTCGTCGGCATCATCCCCTTCGGCGAGCTGGGGGTGGCCGACCCGCTCGCCAAGGCGCTGTCGTTCATCGGCAAGGACTGGGCCGCCGGGGTGGTGTCGTTCGGCGCGGTCGTGGCGATGACCGCGGTCCTCCTGGTGTTCCAGCTGGGCCAGCCCCGGATTTTCTTCTCGATGTCGCGCGACGGGCTGCTGCCCAAGCTGTTTGCCGCCATCCACCCGCGCTATCGCACACCCCATGTCACGACGATATGGACCGGAATATTCGTGGCCTTCTTCGCGGCGTTCGCGTCGATCGACGAGATCATCGAGCTGACCAACATCGGGACGCTTTTCGCCTTCGTGCTGGTCAGCATCGGGGTCATGGTGCTGCGCCACACCGACCCCGCGAGGCCGCGCCCGTTCAGGACCCCCTGGATCCCGCTTCTGCCGGTCTGGCTCCTCATCCTTTATTACCTGCCCGGCCAGATGGTGCGGGCCGGCGACTGGGGAAGCCGCCTCGAGTATCTCGTGCTCCTCGCGATCGCCGTCGTGGGCGCTGGATTCTCCGTCGTCGCGCTGCGGGCCCGGCTCGGCGGCCGTCCGGTGCCCGAATTGGTCAAGACCGAATTCGCCCTCGCCGGCGTCGCCTCGTGCATCTGGCTGATGCGCGGATTGCCGACGATCACCTGGTGGCGTTTCGTGGGGTGGCTCGGGCTGGGGCTCGTGATCTACACGCTCTACGGCTACCGGCACAGCCGGCTGGTCCAGGGGGTGGCGCCTTTCCCGGCGCCGCTCAAAACGATGACACCGGTCGTGGCCGTCGCCGCCGCGGCGCTCTGGTACTTCTGCCCCCACCCCTGGAGCCTGATCCTGCCGATAGTCCTGTTCTTCGCGCTGTCGGCGGTCGCCTTCCTACTCACCGAGCGCCGGTCCGCCTGACCCTTTTCGGCCGGACGCGGAGCCCCTTCGCCGCGGAAGGGGGGCCCGCCACGGCGAGGACATGCCGGCCCAGCGTCAGGTAGGTATGGGCCGCCGCCTCAACCTGCGCCCGGTCGACCGCCTCGATCAGGGCGGGCAACCGCCCGGGGTAATCCACTCCCAGACCGTGGAACTCGCAGTCGGCCAGGATGGCCGCGGCGCCGCGGTTCGACTCCAGGCGGCGCGGCACTTCGCTGGCCAGCGCCTGCTTCGAGTCCCTGATCTCCGACGGCGTCAGGCCGCGCGCGACGACCCCGGCGATTGTGCGCACCATCAGGGGCACCGCCCGCGCGACGTTTTCTCCCGCGACGCCGGCGCGCGCCAGGATCGGGCCCGCACCCAGTCCCGCGCTGACGAACGAGTGGGCGTAGTAGGCCAGCCCCTGCCGTTCGCGGATCTGCTCTCCGAGCCGGCCCCCGAGGGCGAACTCCCCGAGCCCGCTGCTCAGCACCAGCGCCGCCGGCAGATCGGGCGAGAGCCGTCTCAGCCCCGGCAGGAAGCCCAGGACGATGTCGGCCTGGGTCTTTCCCTCGATCGCCTTCACGACCGTCACCGCCTTTGGGGGAATCGGCGGGTCTGGGATCGCCAAACGATGTCCGCCGGGAACGACGCGGCCTCCGTTTTTCCACCCGCCGAACAGGGCGGCGGCCAGATCGGCCGCGCGACCGGCCTCCACGTCCCCGGCCATGGCGAGGACGGCGTTGGCGGGGCCGATGTGGTCCCGGTGAAAGGCCACCAGGGTCGATCTCTCGATCTTCGCGACACTCCCGGCGGTGCCAAGGTTCGAGGCGTGGTACGGGTGGGACGGCGGGAAGAGCGCCGCCCTGACCGCGTCCAGGGCGACCGCCGCCGTGTCCTGGTCGCGCTCGGCGATGGCCGTAAGCGTCTGCCCCCGTTCCCGGCGCACCTCCTCCTCAGGGAAGGTGGTCTCGCCGACCATGGTCCGCAGACGCCCGAGGATCTCCTCGAGATGGTGCGACAGCAGACGGATGTCGATTTCCAGCGTGTCGGTGCCAGGGCGCGCCAGGAAGGAAACGCCGAGGTGATCGAAGCCGAGGGCGATCTCCTCTGCGGTCAGCCGTCCCGCGCCCCGATCGAGAAGCCCCGCGGCGAGCGACGCGGTCCCCGCCAGTCCGGGCGGGTCGAAAGCGCCCCCCGCCGGGATGACGAGACGCACCGCCACCGACCGGGCCGCGCGGTTCTCGCGGGCGATCACCACGAGACCGTTGTCCAGAACCACCCGCGCCATGCGGCTCGCGCGCGGGGTGCGGCTTGACCGCGCGGTGCGGCGTGCTCGCGCCGTGCGGGGCGTCCGGGCGCCGCGCGAACGGGGCTTCATGGGGCGTCCTGCCTGGCGGGGGCCGGCAGAAGCAGCCCTACCGTGCGGTGCGTCTCGCCGGCGCGCGCCCGGACCAGGCGGGCGACGTCGTCCACCGTGACCGCCCGCACCCGGTCCGGCATGCCGGAGCCAAGATGGTGGTCCCCCAGGGTCTCGAAGAAGCCGAGCTGGTGGGCCATGTCGGTGACGCTCTCGTTGTCGAAGGCGTGGCGCGCCAATAGCTGGTTCTTCGAGCGCCCGATGTCGCGCTCCTCGATGACGCCGCGCCCGAGGCGTTCGATCTCCGAGACGATGGCCTCCTCCACCCGCTTCGGGTCAACGCCATCCTTCACCGTCGCCTGAATGGAATAAAGAAATGGATGGCGCGTCGCCACGACCTGCGCTCCGACCTCGACCGCCAGGTCCTTCTCCACGAGGGCGCGGTAGAGCCGCGACGACTTGCTCGGGCCATGGCCCTGGTGGCCGGACCAGATGTTCAGCGACGCCCCGCCGGCCAGGATGCCGTCCGCGACCAGCAGGGCGGCGAAGTCGGGCTCGGTGACCGCGGGCGCCGGGCAGGCGATGTGGAGGTAGGTCGCGCCGGAGGGGCGGCGCACGACGACCCGGCGCTCGCCGCACTGCTCCGGCTCGGTCGTGCGGACGGGCGGGGGAACGTCCCCCCGCGGGATCCTCCCGAAATGCCGGCGGACAAGCTTTAGCGCCTGCGGGATCGCGAAGTCTCCGGAGATGACGAGGATGGCGTTGTTCGGGACGTAGAACGTCCGGTAATGGCGGTAGAGATCCTCGCGCGTGATCGCTTGCAGGTCGGACAGGTAGCCGATCGTCGGCCAGCGGTAGGGATGGGCCTGGATCGCGCAGCCGACCACCTCGCGCTCGAGGTAGGTGCGGGGATCGTTCTCGCCCCCCTGGAGCTCCGAGATCACCACGGTCCGCTCACGCTCCACCTCGGTCAGGGAATAGAGGCACTCGGTCATCCGGCTGGCCTCGAGGCGGAGCATCGCCTCGAGGGCGTCGCTCCTCACGGTCTCGAAGTAGGTCGTGACGTCCAGCCAGGTGTAGCCGTTCCAGGTTCCCCCGGCAAGCTCGACCTGGCGGGTCACCTCGCTCTTCGGGATGCGCCGCGTTCCCTTGAAATTCATGTGCTCGACCCAGTGGGAGATGCCGGTGAGCCCCGGCCGCTCGTCCCGCGATCCGACGCGGTACCAGCACCAGACCGACACGACGGGTTGGGCACGCTCGGGGCGGAGAATCACGGTGAGGCCGTTCGAAAGCGTCGTCCGGAATAGGCTGGCGGGGCCGGCGGCGCCGGCCGCGCGAGCGGAACCCTCGCGGCGCCTCATGACCCCTCCGGCGTCGGGCCCGCGGCGGGGGATGACCGCGCCCAGACGCTTTGCCGCGCCAGCGCGGCGGACCGCTGCAGGAGAAGGAGCACGATCAGATAGACCAGCCCGCCGACGAAAAAGGGAGCCTTGAGGTTGTAGGACACCAGGAGGCTGCAGAGGATCGGCCCGAGCGAGCCGCCGAGCATCGCCGTGCTCGACAGGATGCCGTAGGCCGAAGCGCGCACGGCGTTCGGGATGTGCCGGCCCGCCATGGCGTAAGCCAGGGTCAGGACGCCGCCGATCGCAAGTCCCAGCAGCACGCGCAGCACGGCGAAAGGCGCCACCGAACGGCAGAAGGCCATCGGCACGATCGTCGCGGCGCCGCACAGCAGCGCCGCGCTCAGCACCGGCAGGGGAGTGGCGCGGTGCGCGCGGCGTCCGAGGTAATACGCCGAGGCGGCGCTGGCGAACGCCCCGGCCGACACCACGAATCCGGTCGTCGCCTCGGCCTCGCCCCCCTCGCCGGCGAGAGCGCCGAGGAAAAGGGGCACGACCAGGTAGAGAAACCGGTCGACCATGTTCACCAGGAAGAGTATCGGCAGCAGCGACAGGAAGGTCGGGAGGCCCAGTATCTGCCGGAATGAGTGCGGCCGCGGCCTCCCCGCCGATTCGAGCGACGGCGCGATCACGGCCCTGACCCCCGCGGAGACCGGGCCCTCCTGCGCGACCACCACGGCGGCGTCGGTGGGCTCGACCGGGGCCGCGGCCGTGTCGTGGAACAGGGCCATCACCAGGATGAGCGCTCCCGTGCAGAGAGCGCAGGTCACGAGGAACGCCCCGCGGATTCCAATGGTGTTCGCCAGGATGCCTCCCACGAATGGACCCGCGGCCGAGCTCAGGATCTGTGTCGACTGCAGCGTCCCGACCGCCCGGCCAATCTTATCTTGGGGACAGCCGTGCGTCACCAGCGCCACCGTCATCGTCCCGAAACCGGAAAAAATCCCGAGCATGATCCGCAGCGCCAGAAGGTCCCATACGTTGCGGGTGAAATACATCAGGCCCCAGTGCAGGGCGATCGTGAACAGGACCCGCTGCACCATGATCTTCATCCCCACCCGATCGGCCAGCCGCCCCCACATCGGTCCGAGGACCGAGGCGAGAAGCGGGCTGACGGTCAGCATCAGGCCCGACCAGAGTGCGATGTCCGCGGGCCTGGTGACGCCGAGCGAGGAGACGAAAAAGGGCAGGAAGGGCATGACCAAGTTGAAGCCCATAAAGACCAGGGCAGCAGCAACATTGACGGCGATCTGGTTTCTTCGCCACTGCTCTGCGGGGAGGATGGAGCGCATCGTCGTGGCCGGCTCGTCGGCTGGATTCAGGCGTTTCCACGGGTCGCGAGCCCGGCGCGGCCGCCGCCCGGCCACCGCAGGGCGGCATGTTAGCACGGTGCGGGCCGTGGAAACCCCGGCCCCCGGGCCGGACGGTGAGCCGGTTGACGCCGGGGGCGGCAAAGGGTATGAATCGCTCCGTTCGCGCAGGAGCCGCCGGGTGACCCTTGGAAAAGGCAGGATGTCGGGCGCGACCTCGGGCTATGTCCCCCTGGTCGAGGTCTGGCGCGGAAGCGCGCCCGAGTCGGTCCATTTCGGCGCCATCGCCGTGGTGGACTCCGTCGGCGCGGCCCTTGCTTCCGCCGGGGATCCTGGAATCCGGGTGTTCCTGCGCTCGGCCCTGAAACCGGCGCAGGCCCTGCCGCTCATCGCGTCGGGGGCCGTGGAGCGCTTCCGGTTCACCGACTCCGAACTCGCCGTGATGATCGGATCGCACGGCGGCGAGCCGTTCCACGTACAGGCCGTCCGCTCGATCCTGAAGAAGATCGGCCTCGGGGAGGAGAACCTCCTGTGCGGCGTCCACGCGCCGTACCACAAGCCCTCAGCCCGGGCCCTGCGCGAGGCGGGGAGAAAGCCAGGCGCCCTGCACAACAACTGCTCGGGCAAGCACGCGATGATGCTGGCCCTGGCGATCCAGATGGGCGCGCCCGTGAAGAGCTATCTCGAGGAGTCCCACGCCGTCCAGCGGGCCATCCGGGCCGCCGTGGAGGATCTCGCGGGACTCCGGCCGGGCGGGGCGATGACCGCGATCGACGGTTGCTCCGCCCCGACCTACGCCATGCCGCTCGAGAACGCCGCGCTGGCCTTCGCGCGCCTTCTGCAGCCGGCCGGTGTCGGCGAAAACCTGGCGGCGGCGGCCCGGCGGGCCGTCACCGCCATGCGCCGCCACCCCAGGATGGTCGCCGGCACGAACCGCCTCTGCACCGCCCTGCTCCGCATCCCCGGCCGCAGGCTGATCGCCAAGATAGGCGCCGAGGGTTTCTATGGCATGGCGTTCGAGCGGGATGGGCGGGGCCTCGGGATCGCCCTGAAGATCGCCGATGGGGACGGCGAGAGGGCACGGCCCGCCGCCGCCATCGAGATCCTGAGGCAGCTCGGCGCCATCCCCTCCGAGGCCGCGACCGTCCTGAACACTCGCTTCGTCCCCGCGATCCTCAGCCGCAGGGGCCTGAAGGTCGGTCAGGTCAGGACCGCCTTCGACCTCTCGTCGGCCGTTTCAGAAAGACCCGCCGCCCGCTGATCCGCCGCCCGTTCGAGATTCTCTGCATCCCGGCAGGGTCCTCTATCAGCGTGGAACGAGCGGGAATGCCACGACGAACCCCTGCGTTGACATGGATGGAAGCGAGGAGATCGAGGCGAGGCGGAGGGAATTCGAGGAGGCCGCCCTGCCGCACCTGGACGCGCTCTACAACATGGCCCTGAATCTGACCCGTGACCCCTCCGCCGCGGAGGATCTGGTCCAGGACACTTTCGTGAGGGCCTACCGCTTCTTCGGCCGCTACGCGAAGGGGACAAATTGCCGGGCATGGCTCTACGCATTCTCAAGAACGCCTTCATAAACTCCTGCCGCAGGTCGAAGCGGGCAGCCCGAGGCGATGGATTTCTCGGCCCTCGAGGGGCACCTCGAGGCGCGTCTCGCCGGAGCCGAACCGGGCAGGGTGCGCCATGGCTGACGGGAGAAAGCGGGGAGAGGCGCCCCGGACCTGGACCTCCTCCTTCTGGCCGTCCTGCGCGCCCAGGGGGCGCCTGAGAGGCTTCGCATCGGGATTCTCGGCGCCCTCGACGAGGTGGAAAGGCAGTCGGCCCGGAACCCCGAGGCGCCGCTCGAACGACATGCCCTCATGAACCAAGGCCCTTCCTTAACCCCCCCCACATCCACCCGGCCGTCTGCCCGAGACGCAGCCGCCCGCCCGCCTTTGTGGGGGTGTCCGGCCTTCGTAGAATTCACGCGGCCCGCGGTGCGCCGGCGGGCCAAGCGGGGCATGCTATAATTCCGGCTCCTCCCGAAAGCCTCATCAGCAGCGTGGTTCCCATATCGCGGAGGCGGGTGACGCATGGGCGCGATGATCGAAGTGGACGATCAGAACTTCGAAGCCGAGGTCCTTCTCTCGGCCCTGCCGGTTCTGCTCGATTTCTCGGCGGAATGGTGCGCCCCCTGCAAGCGGTTGCTCCCCATCGTGCAGTCGGTGGCCGAAGATTACGCGGGCCGGCTGAAGGTGGGGCACGTGGACGTCGATCGCGCCCAGGCCATCGCGGTCCGCTACGGGATTCTCTCGGTCCCGACCATGCTCTTCATCAAAGGGGGGCAGGTCAGGGACCAGCTTCTGGGTTATGTGGCTAAAGAAAAGCTGGTCGAAAAAATCGATGTCAACCTCTGAGGAGCGCAAGCGGAGCTTCCCGGGGCGCCGGGCCGGCGCCCTTTTTTTGCTGTGCGCCTCCGCCTGCCTCGTCGTGGCGGGTCCCGAGGCTCCGCTGGCGTGGGCGCAGAAGATGCCCGTTCTCCCTCCGCAGAACGGCTACAACATTGGAAACCTCGCCTACGATTTCACCCTCAAGGATCTCGACGGGCGCTCGCACAGCCTGAAGGGATTTCGCGGGAAAGGTGTCGTGCAGGTCGTCTTCTGGGCCACCTGGTGCATGCCCTGCATCCAGGAGATCCCCAGGCTGCGCGTGCTGTACGACAAGTACCACGACCGCGGGCTCGAGGTGTTCGGCGTCGCCGTCGATCTCAACCAGACCCCGGAGGGGGTCCGCTCGTTCGCCCGCGACCTCGAGGTCAACTATCCCATCCTATGGGACGAAGGTCACGCGACCATGTCGCGCTATGGCGTTGCCGCCCTGCCAAGGAATTTCCTCATCGGCAAGGACGGGATCATCCGCCATGCCGGCACCGCCCTTCCCGGTGGCTACGAGGCGCTGATCGAGCGCCTCCTCGGGGACGAAAGCCCCCCGCTCTCCGCCGCGCATTGACGCCCCCCGGATCGGGAGACTAAGATCACCGCATGAGGAACCTCGAGTGCCGGTACCTCCAGCGCTAGGGCGGGAGAGGGCCATACTCGTCGGGGTCGGGCGCGGCCGGTCCGGCCGGGACGAAATCGAAGAGCATCTGGACGAGTTGGGCCTGCTGGCCGAGACGGCCGGCGCGACGGTGATCGGTCGCGTCGTCCAGGACCGGGGGCCGATCAACCCCGCCACCCTGGTGCGCCGCGGAAAAATCGAAGAGCTCGGGCGGCTCGCGGCCGAAGGGAAGGCCGACCTCGTCGTGTTCGACGAGGACCTCTCGCCCGCGCAGGTCAAAAACCTCCAGCAGGCGCTTCCCGTGAAAATCCTCGACCGCTCGACTCTCATCTTCGACATCTTCGCCCGGCGGGCGCGCACGCGGGAGGCGCGCACCCAGGTCGAGCTGGCCCGGATGAGGTACCTGCTTCCCCGGCTCACGCGCCAGTGGGGCCACCTGTCACGACAGGACGGTGGTATCGGCCGCCGGGGCATCGGCGAGACGCAGCTCGAAATCGACCGGCGGCTTGTCCGCAACCGCATCGCGCGGCTGTCGAAGGATCTGGTGCAGATCGAAAAGGATCGGCGCGAGCGCCGCAAGGGGCGGACCGCCGAGAGGCGGGTCGCGCTCGTCGGCTATACCAACGCCGGGAAGTCCACGATCCTGAATCTTTTGACGGGGGCCGGGGCCTTCGTCGAGAATCGCCTCTTCGCCACGCTCGACCCTCTCGTCCGCCGGTGCACGCACGGAGGACGCCGGCCATTTCTTGTCATCGACACCGTCGGCTTCATCCGAAAGCTGCCGCACCATCTCGTGGCCTCATTCAGGAGCACCCTGGAGGAAGCGGCCGGCGCCGACCTGATCGCCCACGTGGTGGACTCCGCCTCGCCGGCCCTCGAGGACCACATCCGGACCACCAACGACACTCTCAACGACATGGAGATCGGGCAGAGGCCGCGCCTGACGGTCTTCAACAAGATCGACCTGCTTCCCCCGGAAAAGATCCGGCGCCTCAGGGAGGAGCACGCCGGCGGGGTGTTCGTGTCGGCCAGGAACCCCGCTCACGCCGGCCTGCTCGAGATGCGCATCCGCGCCCTCCTTGGCGATAGTTCCATCGAGCAAAGCGTCGCCATTCCGGTGGCCGATCGCGATCTTCTGGCGCGCCTTTGCGAGGAGGTCACGGTGACCTCGAGCGCGGTCGTGGACGACCAGGTCGAAGTACGCTTCCAGGGCGGCGCCGCGGAGACGGAGCAGGTCTCGCGGCTTCTCGCGGCGGCGGCGTCCGGGGCGACGGGACGGAGGGATCCGGCATCATGAAACGCACGCGGGGGAGGAAGGGGCGCGGGCGCAAGATCCGCGTCGGGGTTATCTTCGGCGGCCGTTCCGTCGAGCACGAGGTCTCGCTGATCTCGGCGCAGGCCGTGATGGCGGCCCTCGACCCCGAGCGCTACGACGTCGTGCCGATCGGCATCGGCAAGAAAGGCCGCTGGGTGTGCAGGGGAGTACACGCGGCGCTGCCCGCCGACCCGTCGATCGGAGGGCTCATCCACGTCACGAAATCGTCCAGCCGGGGGCGCGGCGTTCCGGTCCGGCGCGGGCGGAGCAAGGGGGTCTCACAAGGGCCGCTGGATGTCGTATTCCCGGTCGTGCACGGCACGGGCGGGGAAGACGGGACGCTGCAGGGCCTGCTGACCCTCGCCGGCATCCCCTATGTCGGCGCCGGCGTCCTGGGGTCGGCGGTTGGCATGGACAAGGCGGTGTCGAAGGCCCTTTTCCGCCAGGCGGGGCTTCCCATTGTCGATTACCGGGTGATCCGCCGCCGCGATCTCGAGAGCGACCGTGACCGGGTCGTCCTCACGGTGGAGGAGTCGTTCGGGTACCCCTGCTTCGTGAAACCGTCGAACGGCGGCAGCAGCGTGGGGGTCAGCAAGGCGAAAAACCGTGCAGGGCTGATCGACGGGCTGACCCGGGCCGCGCGTTACGACCGCATCCTGCTCGTTGAACGGGCCGTGGAGGCGCGCGAGATCGAGTGCAGCGTGCTCGGCAATGACGACCCGCAGGCCTCGGTCCCCGGGGAGATCATCCCCGCGAACGAGTTCTACGACTACCGGGCGAAATACCTCGACTCCGGGTCGCGGCTGGAGATCCCGGCCCGCATATCCCCGGAGCAGGCGGGGCGGGTTCGGGAGCTGGCCGTGCGCGCCTTCCAGGTCCTTGACCTCGCCGGCATGGCGCGGGTCGATTTTTTCCTCGACAAGACGAGCGAGGCGATCTTCGTGAACGAGGTCAACACGCTTCCCGGTTTCACGCCGATCAGTATGTATCCCAAGCTCTGGGAGGCGAGCGGGCTTCCGTTCCCCGATCTGGTGGACAGGCTCATAGAGCTCGCGCTCGAGAGGCACTCCGAGCGCGCCTCATTCGTCACGACCTACGACCCGGGCGCCAATGGAAAGCGGCCCTCCAGGTGAGCGGGCCCGAATCGGGGGGATGGAATGGCGTTGCGTCACCCCCCGGGCCCTTGACAAGAGGGGCGGTGAACCTTAGTTTTTCCCTTAAGCGCTGGCTCGGCTGGCCGCGCAGGTGTAGCATCGGCACATGCTTGACACGAACGTTCTGGTTCTGAACAGGCTCTTCCAGGCCATCCAGGTCACGACGGTCCGCAAGGCATTCTGCCTGCTTTACAAGGGCCAGGTCCGGGCGGTGGCGCCGGACTACTCGACCTACGACTGGGAGAACTGGGTCGACGTGCCGCCCCAGCCCGACGAGGACTCCATCGTCACGCCCGGGCTGCGCATCCGGATCCCGCGTGTCATCCTGCTCGTGGAATTCGACCGCCTGCCGCGCCACGAGGTGCGCTTCACGCGCAAAAACATCTTCTACCGCGATCGAAACCGCTGCCAGTACTGCGGCCACCGGTTCCAGACCCGCGACCTGAACCTCGACCACGTGATCCCGCTCTCGCGCGGGGGAAAATCGACGTGGGAGAACGTGGTCTGCTGCTGCGTGGCCTGCAACTCGAGAAAGGGAGGACACTTCCCTGAGGAAGCGGGCATGCGGCTGATCCACACTCCGACGCGGCCCCGCTGGCACCCGCTGGTGAAAATCTCCTTCACCTCGGGTCAGTACGAGGTCTGGAAGAACTTCCTCGACATCGCCTACTGGAACGCCGAGCTGCGCGAGGAATAGGGCGGGCGCCCCCCGATCCCCGCTTCTTGCAATGCCCCAGACCGTGTGTTAGTTTCCCGTCATGTCCTATTACCGCACACAGTACCGCCCCGAAATCGGGCTTGGTGGCCACATCACTCCTGGCATCAAGGCGCTGATTCTCGCGAATGTGGGCGTGTTCGTCCTCCAGATGGTGGCGCGCTATACGGGCGAGCCGGGCATCGAGCTGATTTTCGGGCTCACGCCTTCCTCCTTGTTCCGCCACCTCTGGATCTGGCAGGTGTTCACCTACATGTTTCTTCATTCCACGAACTGGCTGGGACACCTGCTGCTCAACATGCTGATGCTCTGGATGTTCGGCTGCGAGGTCGAGCGTGTCTGGGGGACCCGGACCTTCATCCGTTACTACCTGCTCTGCGGCACCGGCGCGGGGGTGATGACGACTCTCTTCAATGGCTACTTCTTCCCCAACAGCACGACGATTGGCGCCTCCGGCGCCGTCTTCGGCGTGATGCTGGCCTACGGCATGCTCTTTCCCAACAGACAAATCCTCTTCTGGTTCATCTTCCCCATGCGGGCCATCACCTTCGTGCTGCTCTGCGTTGGCATCGAGATGTTCTCGCTATTGAGCCTGCAGGACGGCGTGGCCCATTTCGCCCACCTGGGCGGCATGCTGTTCGGATACCTTTACATGAAGCGGGTGTGGCGAATCCGCGAGTTCGTGGAGGAGATCCGCTGGAAGATCCGGCGCCGCCGCTTCAAGATCCTGCAGCGCGATGACAAGAACTACCCCTACCATTGAGAATCGAAAAACCGGCCGGTATCCAGTAGGCTAGCGGCAGAGCGAGGCGAGTGCCGAGGTTGCCGCGTCCGGGCCGAAGTTGCGCGACAGAGGGGTCGGAACGGGAAGCTGGCGGACGAGACCGACCGTGCCGTCCGTGAATGCGACAACCAATGCGGCGTGCAGGGTGGCGTTGGGGATCACGAGGGCCTGCCTCGCGCACCCGGGGCTGGACGCCACGGTCCAAATCGCGGTGAAGGGTTCGACATCGAGTGTTATGCCCCGGGCCCTCTCCCCGATCGGCATGGGCGGAAGCGTTCCCCATCCCGGCACGCCCGTGCAGGTGCCGGCCTTCCGGGGGTCGCAGGCGCCGATCACGACCGGGACATCGGTCCCACCGTCCGGCTGGGGGTTTCCGAAGCCCCCCCGGCCAGGGCTTCCGCCCGGGCCTGCGGTCTGAAGGCCAGCCAGAAGGGGTCGCGGGGCCGCGAACAGGTTCCCGCGCGACAGATCGAGCGGGGCGTACATGTACTGCCCCGCCTCCACGGAAGCGAAGAACAGGTATGAGCCGTTCGCCGAGTTCCCGGCGAGCGGCAGGATGTCGTCACCCCGCCCGAAGGTCAGATCGTGGACGTTCCTCCAACGCCCCTTCACGAATCGCGCGTAGGCGATCTTGAGCGCCACTCCATCGGACCGGCTCCACAGGAGGACCGGCGATCCGGTGGCCGGGTCGAGCGCGAGGGAGGGGAAGGCGTCCCGGGCGCGATCGCCGGTGCGGGGGACATGGCCGACTTTGACCTTTCCGCCGTATTCGACTGAGTAGAAAAGCCCCCGCCCGGCCTCCCAAACGGAGAGGACGGCGCCCCCCTGCATCTCCACGGAGGTCGCGGCCAGGACCGGGGACACTGCGGCCAGCAGGAAGGCGCACGCCAGCAGCGTCATCCCGACCGCACGTCCCTGGACCGATTTCCAACTCACCGTCAAGCCTCCTAGCACGGGTTTTTCAGGTTGATGATGCTGCTGACGTCGAAAGTTCGCAGGAAGTCCTTGAGCACCGCCACGTGCGGATAGAGCTCCTGCAGCTTTCCGAAATAGAAATCGCTCTCCTGCTCGTTCCCCATCAGAAGGTTGATCTCCCCGAGCAGATAATAGCAATTCTTCAGGATGTCCTTGTAGTCCTGGGTTTCCGCCAGCGCGAGCGCCTTTTCCCCGAATTCCGCGCCACGCTTCAACTCCTTCAGCTGCATGTACGCGAAGCTCAGGTCCTGATAACACTCGCCGACGCACCGCGTGTTGTCGTTGTTCAGCGCGATCTGCAGCGCCTCGAGGATGATGGCGATTCCCTGCCGATAACGCTTCTTCAGCAGAAGACAGTATCCGAGGTTTTCCTTGATGTAGTCGATGGGGTAGGAGGTGCCCAGACCCCCCTTCTGGCTGATCGACAGGGCGAAGCGGTACTCCGCCATCGCGTCATCCAGGTAGCTCATGTTCATGTAGATGTTGGCGATCAGGTTGTGACAGGTCGCCTTCCAGGCATAGTTGTCGATCGATTCGCAGGCCCGCAGGGCACGCTTCGCATAGAAAAGGGCTTTATCCAGACGGCCCTGCTTCCGCAGGGCGCTGGCGAGATTCGAGGAGCAGACGAAGACGGTCTGCGGGTCCTGGGTCTTGAGGAGCAACTCGCGCAGACCATGCTCGGCTTCCTGGATTTCGCCGACGGCCAGCCGGGCCGTGCTGAGATTGCAGATCGCCTTGATGACGCACTCGTCGTCCTGCAGGTCCTCGGCGAGACGGCGGGCCGACTCGAACACCTCGATGGCCTTGCGGAAATCGCCGCGGCGGACGAACAGGGTTCCTTCCCTGGTCAGCTCGGTGTAATGGTCGATCGGGTCCGCGGGCATCTGGCTGCGCCTCAGCTTGTCTTGCGGTCTTTGTCCTCGAGCTGCAGCTTGAACTGCATGAAATCCTGCACTTCCTCCTGGGCTCGTACCGAAAGCTTCTGGTAATGCCTGAGAATCTCCGCGTCGACGGTCTTGGCGTGTGCGGCCGCGTCCTCGTGAAAGAACTCGGCGATGTTCATCTCGAAGATGGAGAGAATCTTGAACAGGGCTTCGAGGCTGACCTTGTACTCTCCGTTTTCCATGCGGCACAGATCGGACTGTTGTATGCCGATCCGGCTCGCCAGATCGGCCTGCGTGAGCGCTCGATCCTTGCGCAGCGCACGGATTCTGGACCCCACCAGGAGGGACTGCCGCTTAAATTTTGGCGTCATCATTGAACTTTTCCCTGGTTATTCCCTGAAATGCCCTGATAAATCAATGGCTTGAGCCTGATGTCCGGAAAGCAACGAGGCTCTTGACATGCTTGGGGTCGGGCCATATACTTGTGCTGTCAGCTCACACACAAAGGCCTTTCGCCGCGTCAATAACTTGATTAAGCGAATTCGGCGTGACGGGCAATTCATCGGGCGCCACCCTTTCGAGGGGAACGTTGAGCTGTGCTTTGATCTACCCACCGCAGCCCTGCTTCCTAACGGCAACCCTGAGACTGAACCGGCCAACTATGAAGCCAGTGGGCCTCAAAAATTTGACGTAAATCTATTGCGCAATCGTAATGAAGTCAAGGGAAAACGGGCCGGGCGGCATTTTAATAGACAAGGTCATGGGGAGGTTGCAAACTAGATGGCTAAAGGGTCATTTGACCGGAGCTCCTGTATCTCCAAGTACTTGCAGGAGATTAGCGAATACCCGCTCCTCAGCAAGGAGCAGGAGCACGCCATTGCCGTCCGGATGCGCAAGGGCACCGGCGACGCCACCTACCACGATCTTGTGCAATCCAACCTCAGCTTCGTCGTCAAGATCGCCAGTGAATACAAGAACATGGGGTTGCCCTTCGAGGACCTTTTGAACGAAGGGAACATCGGACTGATC
>JANMQK010000151.1:0-4027 GCA_031370485.1 Acidobacteriota bacterium
GCCGGTGTCGCCGCCCATACGGGCGCCCTGGTCGCTCTGGGGCGGGCCCTGGGCCGCTGCCCGCTGGCCACATTCCCCGAGGTCCTCTCGGCGCTGGCGTGGGCGGCGGTCATTGTCTACCTGGTCGCCTGGTGGCGCTACCGGTGGGAGGTGCTCCATGTCATCATCATCCCGCTGGTCCTGGTGACACTCCTCGTCTCGAAGCTTCTCCCCGAGCCGGTGATCCCGGTAAGCGATCCGGAGCGGGCCTCGCTGTTCCACTTCACGTCGATCATCCTCGGGGTGGCGGCGCTGTTCATCACGTTCGCCGCAAGCCTTCTCTATCTCGTGGTCGACCGCGCGCTCAAGGCGAAGCGTCCGCCCCGCTTCTTCCTGGCGCTACCGGCGCTCGAGCAGTGCGACAAGGTCGGGCGGATCTCGCTGCTCTGGGCCTTCCCGCTGCTGACCCTCGTGATCGTCACCGGGGTCATGTGGAACACCAGCCTGAACCGCCCGCCCTGGAGCCTGGAGCCGCGGGAGACGCTGGCGATGATCTCCTGGGCGGTCCTGGGGGGTGTCGTGGTCGCCAGGCTCGGCTGGGGCTGGCGGGGTCGCAAGGCGGCGATACTGACGATCGTGGGTTTCGTGGCGGTGTTTCTCCGCGTGCTCGGGGTGTAGCCGCGCCATGCCGATCTACCTGTACGGCATGAACCACGTCAGCGCCCCCCTCCCGGTCCGGGAAAAGGCGGCGCTGCCGCACGACGCGCTGGTGCCGGCGGTCCGGCGGCTGCTGGGCTTCGACGGGATGGAGGAGGGCCTGATCCTGTCGACCTGCAACCGCACCGAGCTGCTGGTGAACACGCGCGGATCCGAAGGCGCCGCCTCACTGAAGCGCTTTCTGGCCGGTGAGCGCGGGATGGACGAGGAGCAGCTCGAGCGCCATTGCTACCTGCACTGTGACGGCGATGCCGTGCGCCATGTCTTCCGCGTGGCCTCGTCGCTCGATTCGATGGTCGTCGGGGAGTCGCAGATCCTCGGGCAGGTTAAGGAGGCCTATGCGGCCGCCGTGGAGGCCGGCGGGCTGAAAACGGCGCTCGACGCCCTGATGCAGCGATCGTTCTCGGTCGCCAAGAAGGTCCGGACCGAGACCGGCATCGCGCGGTCTCCCGTATCCATCGCCCACGCCGCCGCGTGCCTGGCGCGCAACATTTTTGGCGATCTCAGGAAGAGCGCCATCCTGATACTGGGCGCCGGCAAGATGGGCCGGCTCGCGGCCCAGCACCTGATGCGCGACGGGGTGCGCTCGGCGGTGGTGGTGAACCGGTCGTACCAGCGGGCGGCGGTGCTGGCCGCGGAGCTCGGCGGACGGGCCGTCCCCTACGACAGGCTCTTCGAGGAGATGGAGCAGGCGGACGTCGTGGTCGCGTCGACGGCGGCGCCCCACCAGGTGGTCCGCCACGAAGACGCTCTGCGCGTCAGCCGGGCGCGCCGCGGCCGCCCCCTGTTCTTCATCGATATCGCGGTGCCGCGTGACGTCGACCCGCGGGTGAACGAGATCGACAACGTCTACGTCTATGACATCGACGAGCTCAAGGGGGTTGTCGAGGCCAACCGCAACGAGCGCCGGCAGGAGGCGGACCTCGCGGAGGCGATCGTAGACCGGGAGACGGCGAAGTACCTGTCCTGGCTCCGCACGCTTCAGGTCGCCCCGATCATCGTCGACCTCAGGCGGCAGATACACGGCATGGGGATGCAGGAGCTGCAGAGATTCAGCGGCCGGCTGGCGGCGCTCGACCCGCAGCAGCAGAAGACCATCGAGGAGTACACGGTCAGCCTGATCAACAAGATCCTGCATCACCCGACGCAGGCGCTCAAGCACGCCGCGGCGCGCAGCGGCGCCGTTGGCCCTCTCGAGTTCGTCCGCGAGATTTTCGGGCTCGATACGCCCCCTCCGGCCGCGGCGGCGCCCGTGGAGGACGCGGGCCCCGGCGCGCCCGGCACGAACGCCGACGGGGAACCCGCGCTCGCCGCCGAACCGGAGGCCAAGACACCCGCCCGCACCCGTCGCGGTGGGGAAGCCTAGAAAGGACGCCCGTGCGAACACTCGTACTGGGGAGCCGGGCCAGCCGGCTCGCCCTCTGGCAGGCGGGGTGGGTCCGTGAGCGGATCGAGGCGCGCGGGTGCCCGGTGCGCATCGAGGTCATCCACACCTCGGGAGATCGCCTCGCCGATCGTCCACTGACCGCGATCGGCGGGCAGGGAGTCTTCGTCAAGGAGATCGAAGAAGCCCTCCTGACCGGAACGATCGACCTCGCGGTGCACAGCCTGAAGGACCTCCCGACGAAGCAGCCGGAGGGGCTCCTCCTCGCCTGCGTTCCCGAGCGCGAGGATCCGCGCGATCTGCTGGCGTCCCCCGGGGGGCCGCCGCTTCTGGCGCTGCGTCCAGGGGCGGTCGTCGGCACCGGGAGCCCGCGCCGCGCCTGCCAGATCCGCGCCCTGCGCGTGGATCTCGAGATCCAGGATCTGCGGGGGAACGTGGACACGAGGGTCCTCAAGCTCCAGCGCGGGGAGTATGACGCGATCGTGCTCGCGTGCGCCGGAGTGAAAAGGCTCGGGCTCTCCGTCGAGGGCTCGGTGCTCGAATTCGACCAGATGCTCCCGGCTGTCGGCCAGGGCGCCCTGGCGATCGAGACCAGGGCCGATGATCGGGACGCCGCCGACGCCATCGGGCCCCTCCATCACCCGGCGACCGCAGCCACAGTGGCGGCGGAACGGGCTTTCCTGCGTGGTCTCGGCGGCGGCTGCCAGGCTCCGATCGCGGCCGTGGCCGAGGCAGGCGGCAACCGGATTCTGCTGCGCGGACTGGTCGGGGGGCCGGCAGGGGAGCGTCTGTTGCGCGGGCAGCGGGAGGGGCCGCTCTCGCAGCCCGACGCCACGGGCCTGGCGCTGGCGGACGACCTGCTCGCCCAGGGAGCCGCAGCTTTGCTGGAAGGCGAGGGCTCCCGGCCCGCGGAGCCGCGTTGACGGCGCGACGCCGGCAAGCCGGGACCGTCTACCTGGTGGGCGCCGGCCCCGGCGATCCCGCCCTCATAACCGTCCGCGGCCGCGACCTGCTGGCGCGCGCCGACCTGGTCATCTGCGACGCCCTTGCGCCGGGCGCCCTGCGGCGAGAGGCCAGGCCGGGCGCCACCATCGTCGAGGTCGGGCCGGCCCACGGACGCCGCGCCCTCGAGCAGGCGTCGATCAACCGCCTGATGATCGCCCGCGCCCGGCGCGGCCTGAACGTCGTCCGGCTGAAGGGAGGCGATCCCTGCATCTTCGGCCGCGGCGGCGAAGAAGCCGAGGCTCTTGCGACAGCCGGCGTGCGCTTCGAAATCGTTCCCGGCGTGACCTCAGCGCTCGGCGCGGCGGCCACGGCCGGCATCCCGCTCACCCATCGCCGCCATGCGTCGTCGGTGGTTCTCGCCACCGCCCACGTCGGCCGGGGAAAGGACGCTTCGGCCGTCGACTGGAAGCCCCTCGCGGGGGCGGGCAGCGCCGTGGTCTACATGGCCGTCGGCCGCCTGGAGGAGATCACCGCAGGGCTGGCCGCCGCCGGCCGGTCGCCGACGACACCCGCGGCCCTCGTCCGCTGGGCCACCCGTCCCGATCAGGAGGTCCTCGTCGGCACGCTGGGCTCGCTCGCTGGCCTGGCCCGGCGGGCCGGCCTGGGACCGCCGGCGATCCTCATCGTGGGTGACGTCGTGCGTCTGCGACCGCGGCTCGACTGGTTTGGGCGTCGACCTCTCGCCGGGCGCACCGTCGTCGTGACCAGGGCCAGAGAGCAGTCCGCCTCATTGTCGGCTCTCCTCGAGGAGGACGGGGCGCGCGTGCTGGAGGCGCCGGCCATCGAGATAGTGCCGCCGACCTCCTGGGCCCCGCTCGACCGCGCCCTGGCCGCGCTGGATCGCTTCAACATCCTGATCTTCACCAGCGTGAACGGGGTCGCACGGTTCTTCGGAAGGCTGGAGGACCGCCGGATCGACATCCGCGATCTGGCGGGTCTCGA
>JANMQK010000169.1:0-10361 GCA_031370485.1 Acidobacteriota bacterium
GACTCGCGCTTCCGCGGATGCCGGAGGGGTGGCCGAGTTTCTCCTGCGGGGCTGCAGCGTCGAAACCCTCGAGGGGGGGTTTCTCTAGATCTTCGTGGTCGGGGGGGGCGCCGGCGCCCCGGTGCACCATTCGCATGTCGAGACCGTGGGCCCGAGGGCCTGGGCCGGCACGGGCCGGGTCCTGTCGCTCGAAGAGGACGCCGTGCGGGAAGGTGTCGACCTGTCCGGCGACGTGATTCCGTACACCGCCGTCTGCACGACGTTGCTGGCGCTCTACCCGCCATGGGCCCTCGAGGGAGGGATCGGGCAGTTCCTCGATCGCCTGCGCGACCCCGATCTGCGGCGCAGGATGAAGGACGAGGTGGCCTCGGCGCGCGCCGTCTGGCCCCCGTGGGTCGACCCGGGGCGGTTCACCATGAACATCGCGCTCGAGTGCGGGTGGGAGAGTATTCGCCTGGCGCACGTCGAAGCCGGGCCGAACAAGCGGCACGAGGATCGGACGATCGCCGAGATTGGACGAGGCTCCGGCAAGCATCCGTTTGACGCCCTCTCGGACCTGATGCTCGAGGAGGGAGGTGTGGCCACCCAGCTGATCTTCGGGATCTCAGGGGACGAGGAGCACGACGAGCACCTCGTTCCCCTCCTGCAGTGCCCGCGTCTTTCCTTCGTGACCGACGCCTGGGACATCGGGAAGGGACGTCCCCACCCGGGGGCCTGGGGCGCATTCCCCCGCGTCCTGGGTCATTACGTCCGCGAGCGGGGTCTCCTGCCCCTCGAGGCGGCGATCGCCAGGATGTCCGGCCTCCCTGCTTCGCGACTCGGACTGCGCGACCGGGGCCGCGTCGAGCAGGGGATGATGGCCGATATCGTCGTCTTCGACCCGGGGACGGTCGCCGCGCGGTCCACCTACCGGGAGCCGTCCCGGGCCGCGGCAGGAATCGACGAGGTCCTGATCAACGGGGTCCGGGTGGTGGCGAACGGCACATTCCGCCCCTCCGCTGCGGGTCGCGTGCTCCGAAAAGGAGGCTCCTAGGCCTTGCGCGCGACCATCAGGAGGTGCGATCGGAGAAAGGGAATCGCCTCGAGGACATGGCAGGCGGTGGATGACAGGGGTGCGACCAGCCGGAGAAGATGCGGGATGGCCGTCACGCTCCGGGCGTCGATTCGCCACCCGGGGAACGCCTTCCGGATCGACGGCAGGCGGAGCGGCCGGGTGTAGCGGTTTGCGGGGTTGGGATAGCGCATGTCGTAGGACATGAAGATGCCGCCGGGGGCCAGCGCCCTGCGCGTCTCCGAAAGGACTCTCGCGCGCAGCGTCTCGTCCAGCATCGAGGAGAGCATCGTCGACTGGAACACCAGGTCGAAGGCGCCGTCCGGGAACGGGAGCCGCGTGGCGCTCCCCTCGACGAGCAGCATCCATGGATGAGCTTCGCGACCCCGCCGCAGGTAGGCGCCGTTGAGATCCAGCCCGACGATCCGCCCGGGATCGAATCCCAGCCGGCTGAACTCGATGCAGCCTTCCCCAGCGCCGGCTCCGAGGTCGAGAACCCTCGCACGCGATCGATCGATGGGAGTGTCGCGAAGGACCTCGTCGATCAGATCCCACCGGCGTCTCAGGATGAACATCGAGGCGGGGTTGTTCTTCCAGATGCGCCGGTAGTAGGAACTCGACTCGTAGTCCTGATGCGACCTTAAGATACGCTCCCGTTCCGCCTGCTCGTCGCGGCTTGTCGGGAGGCCTGGGTGCGAGTCCATTCCGTGGAAACGGGGAGGGCTAACCGGCGTTTCGGCTGATTCTCGAATCCGCGCCCGAGTCCGTGACGGCCGTCAGGCGCGCGTCGCCCTTCCGTTTCCGCCCCTTCTTCGTCGTCGATTCGCCGTAGTAGTAGTAGCCGACGTAGTAGTAGTCCTTGAAGTGCGAGCGGTCGAGGTCGACGCTGTTGAGCACGGCCCCGATGACGTTCGGATTTACCCGCTTCAGCGTGTTGATGCAGCGCCGGATCATCTCCTTGTCGTTCTGGTTGTGCATGATGACGAAGGCGACCATGTCGACCATCGACGAAAGGATGGATGTATCCGCCAGCGAAATCACCGGAGGGGAATCGACGAACACCCAGTCGAACTGCTGCCGGGCCTCCGCCATGAGTTTCTGGAAACGCTCGTGCCCGAAGACGTCCGCCGGGTTCGGAGGGAGGGGCCCGCTCGTCATCACGGAAAGGTTCGGCTGGTCGGTGGGCTTCAGGTATTTCGTCCAGTCGTCTTCGTTGATCGCCAGGATGTAGTTCGTGATGCCGTGCTCGCGGGCCAGGTTGAGGCGCTGATGCACCGCCGGCCTGCGAAGGTCGCAGTCAAGCAGCAGCACCTTTTCTCCGGCGTTCGCGAGGACGCGCGCCACGTTCACGGCCGTGCAACTCTTGCCCTCCTGGGGCCCCGCGCTGCTCACCAGCACTGTATTGGCCGAGCGGTTCTTGCGCGAGAACAGGAGGCTGGTCCGCAGCGTCTGGTACGCCTCCTTGACCGCGCTCTCCGTCCCCGCCACCTGCTTCGGCACGATGGCCAGGAGGTTGAGACCCAGGAACTGCTCGACGTCCTCCGCGGAGCGGATGGTGTTGTCCATGTAGTCGAGGAAGAACACCGTGCCGATTCCGATGAGGAGTCCCAGCAGGACCCCGACCGCCATGTTGAGAAGCGTCCGCGGCTTTACCGGCACCCTCGGCAGCGACGCCTTGTCCAGAATCTTCAGGTTGTTGCTCAACAGGCCGGCGCTGAGGTTGATCTCCTTGATCCGCGCCGAGATGAGATCGTAGATCCGCTTCGATTCCGTGGCTTCCCCGCGGACCAACTCGAAGCTCGTGGCCTTTTTGTTCACCTTGAGGGATTCGGACTTGGTCTCGTCAATGGTTGTGACCAGCTTCGCCTCGCGGGCTCTCAGAAGCTGCTGGGCCGCCTGGAGGTTGCTGATGATCCTCTCCTCCTCGGAGGTGATCTTCTGGTTGAGCTTCTCGATTTCGCTCTGCTTTTCCTGCACCCTGATGTGCTTGTCCTTGTACGAGACCAGCAGCCTCTGGTAGTCCCTCTCCAGGCCGACGCGGGCGCGGTACAGGTCCTGTAGGACCGGGTCGGAGCTGATTTGAGGGATGCTCTGGAAGGAAGCGCCCGACGTCCGAACGGCCTCGATCTGCTTCAGGATGCTCTCCGTCTCGCCCTTCTTGACCTGGGTGTCCGTGAGGTCGGACTGAAGGGTCGCGAGCCGATCGTTGACCGTCTTCTGCTGGTTTTCAGGCACGTAGAGGTTGGCCTTCTCGGCGAAGGCGTAACTCTCGCGCTGGGTGTCCTCGAGCCTCTCCTTCAGGGGGTCCATCTGCTGCATCAGCATGTGGACCGCCTTCTTGGTCTCGTCGACAGCCTGGTCGTAATTGCGCTCGACGTAGGCCTCGGCAATCGTATTGACCCAGGTCATCGCCTCGGTCGGGTTGGTACTCTCGATGCTGATCTCGACAATCCCCGTGTCCTTGATCGGCTCGACCTGCACCATCTTGGCCAGCGCGCCGACCGGATCGGTGGCCTTCCGAAGCAGCGGATGGTTGTAGAGGTCAAGCTTGTCGAACACCCGCTGGGCGACGTCCCGGCTCTTGAGTATCTCGTACTGGGTGTTGAAGTAGCGTTCTTCGGCCGACCAGCCCCAGTTGGAAGTCCCCATCTCGGAGACGTCCGCGACCGGCGAAACCTTGCGCGACTGGGGCGTGATCTCGACGGTGGCGGCGGCCCGGTAGACGGGGGCCTGGGTGAACGTCCCGATGGCAATGAGGGTCACCACAACGACGAAGATGCTCAGGATGGTCCAGCGGCCTCTCCAGATCGCCCGCCAGTAATCGAGCAGATGCGCTTCCCGCTTCTCCTCGGGCTGGATCGATCTGTCGTTCATAGAGGGAATCCTATCACCAAACCCGCGGTTTGCAAGGGGTTTGTGGCATTCGCCCCTCAGAAAAGCCGTTTGGGAACGATAATGATATCGTCCGGCCGGAGCGCGACGTCCGCCATCGTCCCGGAGGCGATGTTCTTCAGATTGATGATCGTTTTTGTGTGCATTCCCTTGGAGTCCGAGCGCAGCAGCTCGACCTCCTTGCGGTTCGCGAACTGCGTGAAGCCCCCGGCCATGCTTACAGCCTTGAATATCGTCATTCCACTGGCGTAAAGGAACGTCGACGGGCTCCTGACCTCGCCTTGGATATAGAAGACCTCCTTCTCGCCCACGGTGACGATGTCCCCGGGCCGCAAGGGGATGTTCTGGGCCACATTGTCCTGGCTCAGCAGCCGCTCACGATCCACGGTGATCTGCTGCGGCGGTTCGTCCCCCTCCTGCCTGCGGGTCACCATGATCTGGGTGCCCGCCTCGCGCGTCGCGCCTCCCGCCTCCGCGAGAAGGTCGATGAGACGCATGTTGCGCCTGACGGTGTAGCGGCCGGGATTGCGGACCTCGCCGATGATCGTGAGAAACTGGTGCTGGCTCTCGCGCAGGGACACGCTAACTTGAGGATCCACGAGGTAATCCTTGCCAAGCGTCCGGGTGATGATTTCGTCGATCTCGGCGACGGTCTTGCCGCCCACGGGCACGTCGCCGATCAGGGGATAGTTGATCGTGCCGTCATCCCTCACATCGACGACCTTGTTGAGATCGTCGTGATCAAAGACCGAGATCTCGAGCTTGTCGCCCACCTCGACCCGGTACTCCCCGGGGGCGGACGGGTCGACCATGCCGGGTGCGACCGCCGCTCCGGCAGCGGAACCCGAGTCCTGGCGGAACGTGAGGAGAATCCCGGTGGCCACCTTCTCGACCCCTGAGAGTCTCGCGGCTCCCAGCGCGAATCGCAGCCGCACCCCCGCGCTGCCCTTGGTCCCTGTCTCGACCCGGATCGACCGCATCAGGGGCGTGTCGACCTGGTACTCGCTCTGGAGCGAAGCCGTGGCCTCGGGAAGGTCGACAATGGCATCGCGCGAGCCGGCGCTCGGCAGGTTACAGATGAAGCGCGGCACCGGCACGCTGGTTTTGACGTAGACCAGGAGCGCCTCACCCGACGTGTCGAAGCTTAGCCGCTCGACCACCCCGCCCGTCACAGGCGAGCCGTCCGAGGAGACCTCTGCGAGGCCGGGGGACAAGAACGACGACGACGCAAGAACGACTCCGAGAACGCATCTCAGTCTCACAGCCACCCCGCCTCGACCCGGAAAATGATCCGGTTCACCTGATACTTGAAGGGGTCAATCATGCCCCCCGGGTTAGCATCCTGGACGATATTGGATCCTCGACGGTCGAAATTATAGCCGATGAACAACCGCAGCGCCTGCCGGAGCTTGAATCCCGCTCCCACGTCCGCCTCAAACGACTTATCGCGGCGCCGGACCCCCTCGGAAGGGCGGAGCGAGTCGAACCCGGGCAGGATCTTCAGCCGATCGGGGTAGGTGTTTTCCTCGTACCTGGCGGAGATCTGCCAGAAGATGCTCCGGCCGAGCTGCTGGATCAGGCGGACGCTCGCCTCGGTGGACAGGTAATAACTGTTGTTGGCGAAGAAGGACTGGTAGGCCCGGCGTCCGACCGAGACGTTCAGGACCGCCAGCTCGTTGAGCTCCACCTCGGCGTTGGCCGTGAGAACCGGACCGACATAGTCCCGTCCCAGCCCCCCGGCGAACTGCATCTTCTCGTACGCGCCGGCGAACTCCGTCACCACGAGGTCATTGATCGTGCGTCGCAGCCCCACACCGAAGCTCCGGCTCGTCACCGTGACATCATCGATCAGAAGCTGGTCGCGGCGTTGATCGGTGCCGTCGTACCCGTAGTACCCGTAGAGCACGCTCGCCTCCGTGAGGCGGTAGTTGTAGCGCCCCTCCAGCCCCCTCGTGGAATAGCTGAAAAACGCGGCCTCCCCGGGCTGGTCGAAGCGGACGGACGAATAGCGCGGAATGAGCGAAACGCCATGGCGCGGGTTGAACTCGAAATCGAGCTCCAGGGAGGGATCGTGCGTGATGAAGGGAACCAGGCCGTAGACCAGCTCTCCCCCCGCGTCCACCTCCCGCAGCTCGATCGTCCCGCGAACCAGGTGATCCCTCACCACGACCTCCAGGGATGGGCCGATGGGGGAGGTCACCTCGAGATCAAAGAAGTGGCTGAGGGGATCCGGCTGGGTGATCCTGTTTGTCGTGTATCCGCGGTACTGGGGCGAGTAGATCCAGCGGATCCGGGTTTCACCGATCGGGAGGTCGACCAGGATCCTGGGACGCACGACGTAGACCCCCGACCCGACAATCTCGCTTCGAGGTAGATCGTCGCTGACATATGAAATGTTGCTGTTCTGCGTGAACTCGAACCGGATCGAGGGGTAGATGAGAAACCGCCCTGCCGCGATCCCCTCGTCGCGGGTCCGGAAGGTCTGCGCCCAGGCACCGGGGCCCGCGAACGCCGCCCCCAGCACCATCGCCAGGCCAAGAAGCAGACGCCCCAACCGGCGCCGGGCGCTCGATCGTCGACAGTGCCACACGGATGTCCGGTTCCTTTCAGGAGGGGATCGTCGGCTACGCCTGGGCGTCGAGACGCCTCTTGGCGCCGATGTCGACGATTTTCTGCGCGGCCCGGGGCGCGGACGCGGTCTCTTCCAGCATGGGGGAATAGTCCGGAAGAAGAAGACGGAGGCACGAGATCACCTCGTCACGCCGCCCCGCAAGTGCGGCCTCTTCGAGGGCCCGCATCTGCTCCCATCCTTCGCCGCCCAACGGCTCGACCCCCGTCAGGACCATGATCTTCTCGTTGGAGGTCGGAAGACTTTCCTCGGCGTCACTCGTGAGCTCCTCGTGGAGCTTCTCCCCCGGCCGGAGACCGGTGAACACGATCTTGATGTCCTCGTTGACCTTCAGTCCCGACAACTCGATCATGTTCCGGGCCATGTCAACGATCCGCACGGGTTCTCCCATCCTCAATAGAAAGGTCTCGCCCCCCTCGCCCATCGCCCCCGCCATCAGGACCAGCTGGACAGCCTCGGGGATGGTCATGAAATAGCGCGTCGTCTCGGGATGCGTCACCGTCACGGGGCCGCCCGCGGCGATCTGCCGGCGGAATGTCGGCACGACGGAGCCGTCGCTGCCCAGGACGTTTCCGAAGCGCACCGCCATCAGCCGGGTATGCTCCGAGGCCGTGCCCTTGACGAGCCGCTCCCCGAGCCGCTTCGTGGCCCCCATGACGCTCGTCGGGCGCACCGCCTTGTCGGTGGATATGTAAATGAACCGTTCGACCCCCGCCGCCACGGCGATCTCGGTGAGAAGGCGGGTCGCGATCACATTGTTCTTGATCGCCTCGACGGGATTCTGCTCCATGAGAGGCACGTGCTTGTAGGCCGCCGCGTGGAACACCACGTGCGGGCGCGCCGCCGCAAACAGATCCCTGAGCCGGACCTGGTCAAGCACGTCCCCCACGACCACCCGCAGATTCAGGAGCGGGTGGGACTCCCGCAGATCGGCCTCGAGGTAGAAGAGGTTGTTCTCGTTCCGGTCGAGGACGATCAGCTCCTCGGGCTCGTACCCGGCGGCCTGGCGCGCCAGCTCACGCCCGATCGATCCGGCCGCACCCGTCACTAAGATACGCCGGCCGCTCAGGCTCTTGCGCAGGACCTGCCGATCGAGGCTGACGACCTCCCGCCCGAGCAGGTCCTCGAGCTCCACGAGGCGGATCTGGGCGACCCGGGCGGCGCCGCGCTCCATCTCGCCGCGTGTCGGGACGGTGCGGAACCGGGCGCCGGTACGCCTGCAGACGTCGAAGATGTCGCGCATCGTGCCGCCGCTCGCACCGGGAACGGCGATGATGACCTCGGTGATGCCATACTCCTTGATGATGCGTTCAAGGTCCTGGTTCATCCCGAGAACCGGCACGTCGTGGATCTTGACGCCGATCTTTTCGGCGTCCTGGTCAATGAAGCCCACGGGCGTGTAGTCAAGATGCGTGCTCTTGTGCAGCTCGCGCAGAAGCGCTTCGCCCGTGTCTCCCGCCCCGACGATCAGCGTCCGGCTTCCGAAATGCCGCCGCCGCGACGAGAAGAACTCGAAATGGAACCGGGGTGCAAGGCGCAGCAGGCCCGCGAAGATGAGAAGCAGGAAGGTCGTGATGATCACGACGGCGCGCGAAAGTCCGGAGAAGCCGAGCCCGTAGAACAGGACGATCAGGGCGACGGAGCGGTATCCGACGGCGCGCACAAGACGGACGAGATCGCTGAGGCTGGCGTATTTCCAGTAGCCCTGGTAAAGGCCCGTCGCGAAGAAGACGACCGGCGTCAGGAGCAAGTCCATGATCAGGAGCTCGAGGTGGCGATGCTCCCGGATCGTCATGTGCTCCCAGACGAAATCGAAGCGCAAGGCCACGCCGAGGGTATTTGCCATCAGGACCGCGAGGAGATCTCCCGCGATGAACAGCAGCGTCTTGCCTCTGCGAGTCAGCTGCATCATCTCGGACCGCACCACCTCTTGAGGAGGCCCCGCCGCAGGGCTCTCTCAGGCTGCTTTCTTCAACGTCGCGGAGTGGGCTTTATATACCGTTGTATCAACGCTTTGTCAAGGAGAGGTTGGGTTCTGAAAATTGCTCCGGCGGGCTATTGGCGCGGCTCCCAGTAAGGGCGGTCGGAACCTGCGGCCAGGGAGGCGAGCCCTGCCAGCCCGGCGACAGTTATGGCAAGAAAGTAATAAGGCAGGTAGAGCGGCATGAGCCTCAGCCGCAACCGGCTGGTCGCGAACCCGAGCGCCGCCGCGCCGTAGAAAAGCGCCTGGCCCGTCAAGGCCGCGACGGCCCAGGGATGCGGCAGGAAGGGCGCGCCGAGGAGCATCCCGGCTAGCGCGGGGCCTCCCAGCCAGCGGGCCACCCGGTGGGACAGGCACTGGTACACGAGCAGAAGCCGGCCCCTCCTCGCGGCGTCCCCCGCCACCTCCACCATCGATCGCACTCCGAACGACGCGTGCCGGGCCCGGCGCCTTATCTCGGCTTTCTCATCGGGAGACTCCTCGGTGCAGCGGGCACACGGGTCATAGAGGGTCATGTAACCCATCGCGGCGATCCGGATCGGGATCACGTCGTCGCAGAACATCAGCGGATCGACCGGCCGGAAGAGCGCCGGGCGGAAGGCGTATATCGCGCCGTTGGCCCCGAGAAGGGAGCCCAGTGAGCTTTCGAGCCGCTTCACGAGGCCCTCGTAGCCCCAGTAGGCGCGCTCGCCGTCCCCCGCCGGAAGGCATTGAGGATTCAGGTAGCGCAGCTCCCCGCAGACGCAGCCCACCCGCGGGTCGGCGAAATGCCGCACCAGCATCCGGAGACTGTCCGGCGCGTACATCGAGTTCGCGTCCGACATCACCACGAGGTCGCTTTCGAGCGACGGGAGGACCCGGTTCAGGCAGGCGACCTTCCCCTGCCGCCCGGCAAAGGCCTGCAGGGCCACCCCCCTCTCCCCGTACTCCCGCACGATCGATTCGGTTCGATCGGTCGAACCGTCGGAGACGACGATCCGGCGAATCCTTTCCGCCGGGTAATCCAGCGCGAGTGCGTTTTCGATCTTCTGCCGGATGACGCGCTCTTCGTTGTAGGCCGAGATGACCAGTGTCACGGTCGGGGCTCCCCCGTCGATCGTGTGACGGGAACGATCCCCCGCCAAGAGGCGGAGAACCCAGAGCGACAGCGGGTAGCCGACGTAGGCGTGCAGAAGAAGCCCGGCCGAGATGAGAAACAGCGCCGTCATGTCCTGGCGCGCAGGAAGACGACGTTCGCCGTGCGGAGCAGGATTCCGAGATCGAGCAGCAGCCCCGCGGATTCGATGTAGTCGAGGTTCATCGCCAGCTTTCGCGGCAGGACCTCCTCGACGTAGAAACGCTCCCGGGCCCCTGCGTCCACGGCGCCCATCAAGGTTTCCTCGTCCCGGAATTTCAGGCTCGCGGGATCCGTGAGGCCCGGCCGGACCTCGAGGACCCGCTTCTGGACCGTGGTGTAGAGGGCGACGTAGCGCGGTACCTCGGGTCGCGGTCCGACGAGCGACATCTCGCCCCGGATCACGTTGAAGATCTGCGGGAGCTCATCGAGCTTGGTGGCGCGGAGCAGGCGGCCGACGGACGTGACTCGACGATCGCCTCTCCCCGTCACCTGGGGTCCCGTTCCCCCGTCGTCGCGCATCGTGCGGAATTTCCAGAGGCGGAACACCCTGCCGTCCCTGCCCACCCTCTCCTGGCGGAAGAAGGCCGGGGGTCCCGAAATCACGATCACCCCGATCCCCAGCACCAGGTAGACCGGCGACAGCAGCAGGGCGGCGGGCACCGACAGGACCAGATCGAGCGCCCGCTTGAGA
>JANMQK010000191.1:0-6958 GCA_031370485.1 Acidobacteriota bacterium
CGAGGTCCGTGACGGTCTTCGCCAGGATCTCACCCTGCTCCTTGTCGTCCGGTCCGCCAATTCCGACTTTCTGCAGAAGACTGGCGCCGGCGTCCTTCACGAAATCGAAGAGTCCCATCGTATGTGTTCCCTCCTTGGAAAGTGGTTCGGTGCGCGATTGCCCGTCATGAAACACGCAGTGCCCGGTTGGGTCGGGGCTGCGATCGAGTGCGTGTCCGGGTTGTTCCCATCCTACACGATGCAAGGCCTCCCCTGACCTCGCTATCCGCATCGGCGCGCATTTAAAGAAAATGCGCGCGCCACAAGTGGTTGATTTCAGGGAGGCTTTCAATTTGCGGTGGAATTTGGCTGAAATGTGCCGATGGCGTGTGATAGGGTGAGTTTATCTCCAACGAAATTTTTTCAACGCCCCCGGGCGGGAAGGAACAACACATGGAGGAGTTCATCCAGATGGTGACCAGTCGCCTCGGCCTCGGCGCATCGACCGCGCGCTCGGCAACGGGCGGACTGCTCACGATGATCCGGGATCGGGTCGGCACGAAGGATTTCTCGGAACTCGCGGAAAAGCTGCCCGGCGCCGAAGAGATGATGCGCCAGGCGCCCGCGCAGACTGCGCCGCCGGAAAAGGCCACCGGGGCGCCGGAACCATCGGGCGCCGCCGGCCTGCTCGGCGGCCTGATGAGCAAAGCCGCCTCCGCAGCAGGGGGCCCTCTCGGCTCGGCCATGTCGCTCACGGGACTGCTCGGCGGCGCCGGGGTCGGGCTGGGTCAGGCCGGCTCTTTCGTCACGATGTTCGTCGAGTTCGTGAAGGGCAAGGCCGGCGCCGGCCTCGTCGATCGCGTCCTCGGGCAGATCCCCGAGCTCGGCAAGCTCGCGCGCGCCTCCTGAAGCCGGATGGCGTCCGCGAGCCGGTTCAATCACCGCAATAAACCGCACCATTACTCAAGAAAGGAGAAACGATGACATACAAGATCGAAGAAATTGAAGGTATTGGCCCGGCCTACGGGGAGAAGTTCCAGGCAGCAGGGATTGCCTCGACCGATGACCTCCTGAAGCACTGCGGCACCCCTGCGGGCCGCAAGCAGATCAGCGAGAAGACCGGCATGGCCGAGGGACAGATCCTCAAATTCACCAACATGGCCGACCTGATGCGGATCTCGGGCGTCGGCCGCCAGTACGCCGAGCTGCTCGAGGCCGCCGGGGTCGACACCATCAAGGAACTCCGCAACCGGAACGCCGAGAACCTCACGAAGGCGATGGAGCAGGTCAACCTCGAGAAGAAGCTGGCGAGAACGACACCCGCCATGACGATCGTGCATGAGTGGGTCGAGGCGGCGAAGACGACCGAGCCCAAGATCACCTACTAGTGGACTGTAACGATTGAACTGGGAGTGATGCGACGAGTCGGATCGAAGTAGCGCCACTTCACGGTCTTCGGCGTCTTGTTGTAATGGCGGATGTACTTCATGAGCTTTCTCCGCAGGTCCGTGAGCGAGGTGAACACACCGCGAGCGATGACATCGCGCTCGATTTTTCCGAACCAGAGTTCGACCTGGTTGAGCCACGAGGAGTACGTCGGGGTGAAGTGCAGCTGAACGCTCGGATGGCGCTCCAGGAACTCGGCGACCTGCGATGTCTTGTGGGCCGAGAGGTTGTCTGCGATCACGTGAATTTCCTTGCCCCGTGGCTGGTTGACGACGATATCCGCCAGGAACGCGACGAACTCCGCGGACGTGTGTCGTGCGGCGGTCTTGCCCAGCACCTTCCCGGTCCGCGTGTTGAAGGCCGCATAGAGAGACAACGTGCCGTGACGGAAGTACTCGAAGCCGTGCCGCTCCGCTCGCCCCGGCGACAGCGGCAATACCGGATCCTTGCGATCGAGCGCCTGGATCGCCGTCTTCTCATCCACGCAAAACACCGCCGCATGAGCCGGCGGATTCAAATACAGCCCGATGATGTCCGCGGCCTTCTTCTCGAAGTCCGGGTCGTTCGTCGCCATGTAGCGATCGAGCCTATGGGGCTTGAGCCCGTGCTTGGTCCAGACTCGAGCCACCATCATGTGGCTGATCTTGACCTGCGCCCCCAGCCTGCGTGTGCTCCACTGCGTCGAGCCGTCCGGCGGCTTGCGCTTCAGGGTCCATTCCAAGATGCGAGCCTCCAATGCCGGCGTCAGCGTGCTGGCCTCTTGGCCGGCGTGCCGGCTGAACAGCCCCGCCAGTCGCTCCTCCCGAAACCGCTTGCTCCAGCGATCGATGAACGCATCGTTGCAGTCCAGCTTGTCGCGGATTGTCGCCCAGGTCCGGCCCGCCTCCAGCAGCAAGATCAACCGCGCCCGGCGCGCGTCATCGGCACGTCCGCTGCGGCTCGCCGCTCGCTGGTTGAGTTCCACGCGCTCCGCTTCCGTCAGCACGATCGTGTTTCTCATGCATACAACTATACTACCCTTTCATATGTTACACTCCACTAGGTTCGGCGCCTCCCGCGAGGCAGGCGCGACGGCCGTTCGCGGACGTCGTTTGAGGGCCCGGGACTTCGGTCCCGGGCCTTCGTGCTTGGGAGGAAGACGGCGCGGCGGATCATCAGGTCGCCGCGATCGGCAGGTCTCCGTCCGAGAGTTTTCGCTTGAAGAGATCGACCACGAGCCGGTAGCAGGTGAGAGCCAGAGCGGGGTCGTACCGCGGTCCTTCGTCGCGCAGGAAGGCGTGGGCGCCGTTGAACTCGTGCCAGGTGAAATGCACTCCGGCGTCGGTCATCGACTTCTGGATCAGGGCGCGGCCTTCGGCGGGAATGTGCGGATCCTGACGGCCCCAGATCATCAGCATCTCGGCCTTGACCTCGCCCATGCGCGCCAGCGTGTCGTCGCCCCCCTTGCCCAGGCTGCCCTTGTGGATGTCGGTGGCATAGAAGCAGGCGCCGGCCAGGATCTCCGGATTCATCGCCGCCCGGAACGAAAGATGCCCGCCGATGCAGATCCCGATCGACCCCAGCCTGCCGTTGCAGGCGGGATGCGACCGGAGATGCCGGATCACCGCCCGGGCGTCATCGTCGTACGCCTTGACCGTTCTCCCGATCTTGTCGGCGTTTCCCTTGTCGGCTCCGGCGGCGTCGTAGGGTAGCTCGCACCCCGGAGCCTCGAGGTCGTGGAAAATCTCGGGCACCGCGACCACGAAGCCGTGACCGGCGAGAAGAGCCGCCGCGCGCCTGATCGGTCCCGTCCGCTGGAAGATCTCGGAGAAAAAGATCAGGCCGGGATAACTGCCGGGCGCCACCGGACGATAGACGTAGGTCCTCATGGGGCCGTTCGGCGTGTCGAGATCGATGCCCGCGTCTTCCTGAAGGATCATGCCCGCTTCCGTCGGCTCATTTCATCCGGGCGGTCTGCGTCCAACTTCCGGTCTTGCCGAAATCGTCGGAGGTCAGGATGCCTTCGGGTCCTACGACATAGACGAACTTGCCGTCGGCGCTGGTTGCGATCCCCACCCCTCCGGTTTCGCTGGCGATCTTGAACTTGTCCCTGAAATTCTCCTGGGTCTTCTGCGCCTCCAGCCTACCGGGCAGCACCAGGAGCCCGAGCGCGAACGTCACCAGCAGCGCCAGCATGATGACGGCGCCCCGCCCGATCCGGATTTCGATGTTCGGACTGTCCTTCATGGGGTTTCCTCCTTTTGACCTCGTCGCATTCAGGGCCTGTGACTCCTGATCGTGCCCGCGATCACTCCCACTCGATCGTGGCAGGGGGCTTCGACGTCACGTCGATGGCCACACCCGCGACCGGCTCGAAGGCGATGAGCGCCCCGGCGATCTCGGCGGCGCAGGCGTCCCCTGGCCAGGCGGGGCGGGCGGTCATGGCGCGCTCCGAGTGCACCGGGCGCAGCACGACCAGCTCTTTGCCGCGGCCGTCGAGGCTGACCGGCACGAGCACCGTCGGGCATTGCCAGATGCGCCCCATCTGTCCGTGACGCTCGAGGGCGCGCATGACGATGTCGTCGAGCGTGCGCAGCAGGTCGAGCCGCTTTCGTGTGACCGTGGCCGGGACGATGGCGGCCGCGCGCGGGCCACGGCCGCTCAAATCGAACAGGCACCTGTTGACCCCCGCGACGCTCTTCGTGACCTGTGTTGCGATGGCGGTCAGACGCTCCCACCCCGGAGAGTCTCCCGTGAGCAGGACCGGGTGCTCGTACGCGCGCAGGTCGGCCTTGACGCCGACCGAGCGCACCGGCAGCGGCAGGCCGGCGAGGCCAGTGCCCGCGAGGGCCGCGTCGATCTCGCGCCGCAGGCGCGGCTCGTCGTAGTCCGCGGGCGCCTCGCGCGCCGCCGCCACGCGGATGCCGAGCCCGGGCCCCGGGAACGGGTGCCGCTCGACGCTCGCGGCGTCTAGGCCGAGCGCCCGGCCGAGCTGGCGGACCTCGGGTTTGTAGAGGTCCTTCAGCGGCTCGACGACCCGTCCCTGCCGGATCATCTCCTGGACCAGCGGGACGCGGTTGTGGTGGGTCTTGATGACGTCGGCGCGTTTCGTGCCGCCGGTCTCGATGGTGTCGGGATAGATGGTCCCCTGGCCGAGGACGACTCCGTCGAGGCCAAGACGGCGCGCCTCGCGCTCGAAAACCCGGATGAACGTGTCGCCGATCGCCTTGCGCTTCGCCTCCGGGTCGGTCAGCCCCTCGAGGGCGTCGAGGAATTCCCGCGAGGCGTTGACATGGCTTAGCCCGGGCCCCAGCCCGAGGGCGCGAAGCCCCGCCACGACACCTTTGCTCTCGTCGCGGCGCATCAGGCCGTTGTCGATGTGCAGCAGCCTGAGCCTGTCGGCGCCGAGGGCGGCCTTGAAGAGAAGCGCCGCCACCGTCGAGTCGACCCCGCCCGAGACCAGCATCAGGACGTTTCGATCGCCCACCTCGTCGCGGATGGCGGCGGCGCGCGCCCCAGCCTGGTCGCCCACAGACCAGCCGGCCCGCGCTCCGCAGATGCCGAGGACGAAGTTCTTTAGAATAGCCGGGCCGCACGGCGTGTCGTCCACCTCGGGATGAAACTGCAGCCCGTACTGCCTTAGCTTCTCGCAGGCGATGGCGGCGTTGTGATGATCGAGTGTGCGGTCGGCGCCCCCCGTCGAATATCCCAGCTCGACGAAGGACTCGGGGAGGCGGGTGACCGTGTCACCGTGGCTCATCCAGACAGTTTCCTTGGGCGACAGCCCGGCGAGCAGGGGAGACTCACCGACCACGTGCAGCGTCGCCGCGCCGTACTCGCGCCGGGTGTGCTCGACGAGGCCGCCGGCGTGCTTGGCGATCTCCTGGTGGCCGAAGCAGAAACCGAGCACCGGCAGCCCGAGGTCGAGAACGCCGCGGCTCCAACCGGCATCCTCGTCGCGGGCGCTCAGCGCCGGGCTGCCGGAGAGGATGATCCCCCGGTAGTGGCGGAAACTGTCGACCGGGTCGTCCGGCTCGCGGATCTCGGCGTAGACACCGAGGGCGCGCACCTTGGTGGCGATCAGATGCACGTACTGCCCGCCGAAGTCGAGTACGGCGATGGCATCCTGTTTCATGACCTCTCTCCGGCCCGCCATGATAGTGCATACGGCCCGCGATCAGGGCCGCGGCCCGCTGGACTTTCCGGGCGGCGCCATTTATGGTTGACGGGCCCATGATGAAGAGCCTGCCCGCAGAGCGATTCGAAGGACCGTGCCGCCGCATCCTTTGGCCGGCCGCGGCCCTCCTGCTGCTCGCAGTCGGGGCATGCATGCCGGTGTTCGGCGCGACGGAGACGGGCGCGACCCACGCGCTTTTGATCAACGGCGGGTCGAGGCCCGAGATCAACTACCTCAGCCACCTGCATCATCTCCAGGACATGGTCGCGCTTCTCAGGGAGCGGGGCGTGCCGCCAGGGCGCATCCACATCTTCTCCGCCGACGGCGAGGACCCGGCGCCCGACCTCGCGGCGCGCGACACGCTGCCGCCGCAGTTCTGGCTGCTCGCGGGGACGGTTGTGGGCAGGAAGCTGCGGCCGCGCACCGAGGTGGTCAACACGCACTGGGAGGGGCACCCGCTCAAGCCGGCCAGCCGGGCCGCGCTGAAGGAGTGGTTCGAGACAAGGGGACGGACGCTCGTCCCGGGGGATCGACTGCTGCTCTTCGTCACCGACCACGGAGTCGAGAACAGCGACGATCCGGACAACGGCGCCATCGCGCTGTGGCAGGAGGAGCTGCCGGTCAGCGAGCTCAAGGCTCTACTGGCGCTCCTGCCGCGCGGTGTCGTGACGGTGATGGTGATGAGCCAGTGCTACTCGGGCACCTTCGCGAGCGCCATCTACGACGGCGTGTCGCCGGAGCCCACAGGCGGCGTGTGCGGTTTCTTCTCCACGGAGCGCGATCTGCCGGCCTACGGCTGCTACCCTGAAGGGCGCGACCGCGACCGCATCGGCCACGCCTTCCATTTCATCGACGCGCTGAGGCGCCACCCCGCCGCGGAAGACGCCCACCTCGAGGTGCTGCTCGGCGACGGCACGCCCGACGTCCCCCTGCGCACGAGCGACGCCTACCTCGAGCGCCTGGTGAGCTCCGCGGCGGGCGCCCGAGGCGCGGCGTTCGACACCCTGGTCGATTCCTCGCTGGCCGAGGCGTGGCGCGACCGCGCCGCCTGGGAGCCCGAGATCCGGCTGCTGGATCGGCTCGGCGAGGCGTACGGGACCTTCAGCCCCCGGAGCCTCGCCGAGATCGCGGCGCTCAATCGCGAGCTTCCCGACTTGAGCGAACGGATGAAAACCTACGCCGAGCGCTGGAAGGTCGCGTTCAACAGCGTCAAGGTGGAGAATCTCAGGAGTTTCGTGGGCGAGCGGCCCGAGTGGAAGGAGCGCATCACCGACGAGTCGATCGCCAAACTCGATGCCGACGGGCGCGCGGCGCTTATCCTCGAGCTGCTGCCTCAGCTCGAGAAGCACGCCCGCGAGCACCCCGAGCGCTGGAAAC
>JANMQK010000199.1:0-4898 GCA_031370485.1 Acidobacteriota bacterium
CGGCCGCGGCGATTCTCGCCTGGCTGTGCGCGGGAGTCGATCTCCCGGCCCGGCCGGAGACCGAGGTGGCGGTGAGCGGGACGGTCACTGACGAGTCCGGAGCACCTGTACCGGCCAACACGGTGAGGCTGCTGAAGGCGAGGACGATTCTGAACCTCGGAAGCTTCAGCACGCGGAGCCAGGACGTCGAGGAGATGAGGTCCACGACGGACGCCAACGGTCTCTTTGAGTTCCGCTTTCCCGTCGATCCCCAGTTCAAGTACTACTACCTGCGCTTCTACGACCCGAACGGTTTCGACGTCGTGAAGTACCGGGTCCCCGACGACAAGGAGATCTCGCGAAAGACGCGGCAGGGACGCCCGGTCCATGCGGATGTCGTGCTCCGCTTCCAGGAGGACTGGCCGGCCGTGAAGGCCGAGGTCGATAAATACGGGCCGGGGAGCCCCTGCGGGCAGGTACTGCGCGCCCTGGGCCTGCCGACCCGGAAGGAGCCGAAGGACGGCGGGCGTGAGCAGTGGCAGTACGACGCCGCGGGAGTCTCCTACCTGGTCGAAGGCTCCCGGGTAATCGAGACTCGGCGGATGGCGAAGAGCGACGCCGACGAGAAAGCCCTCCCTGCCGGGAAGGACGCGGCGGTGCCGGCCCGGCGGACGGACCGACCGTGACCGATCTCGCCTCGGGGCTCAGGACCCCGCCGCCCCGGCCCGCCGGCGCGGGCCTGCCGTCGCTGAAACTGCCCGCGGTTATCGCTCTGGTGGCGGACAAACTGGCCCTGGTCGAGGAGCAGTGCCGCAGGAACCTGCGCTCGGAGTTCGGGGCTATCGACGAACTGGGGCTGTACCTCGCGGAAGCGGGGGGCAAGCGGGTCCGTCCGATTCTCCTCCTGCTGTCGTCCCAGATGTGCGGCTATAAAGGGGACCGCGACGTCCTGTTCGCCTCCGTGTTCGAGTTCATCCACACGGCGACTCTTGTCCACGACGACGTGATCGACCAGGCCGACCTGCGCCGAGGGCGCGGCTCGATGAACTTCCGCTGGGGCAACGGCCTGACGGTGCTTTTGGGGGACTACCTCTACATCAAGTCGATGAACATGGCCCTCGAGGCGAACGACATCCGGATCATCGACATCCTGGCGAAGATAACCCTGAAGATGATCGAGGGGGAGCTCATCGCCGACCGCCGCCGATCCGACCTGCGCATGACCGAGAAGGAGCACCTCGAGATCATCCGCCGCAAGACCGCATACCTTTTCTCGGGATGCGGGCGGGTTGCCGGCGTGCTGTCCGGCGTGGCGCCGGAGAGGGTGGAGGCGCTGGCCGACTACGGCATGAACCTCGGGATGGCGTTCCAGATCGTCGACGACCTGCTCGATTTCACGGCCGACTCGCGCGTCCTTGGAAAGCCGGTCGCCTCCGATCTCAAGGAGGGCAAGCTGACGCTTCCCCTGATCTATCTTCTTGAGCGGGGCGATCCCGCCGAGCGCGCCCTGGTGCAGACCGTCCTCGAGGAGAGGGATTTCGTCACCGTCTCGTGTGAGGAAGTCGTCGATCTACTGCGCTCGGCCAAGACCCTCGATCGGACCCGCGACCTGGCGCAGTCCTTCGCCCGCAAGGCGCGCGAGGCCCTCGCGGTCTTCGACCCCGGCCCCGCCCGCGACGCCCTCATGGCGCTTCCCGAATTCGTGGTGTCGCGGGAGTACTAGACGTCCCCCCTGCACCCCAGATGCTGAGCCCCCGCGACCCGAAGACCCCATATCTTGTTGCGCCGGTCCCCGGGGCCGTCCGCCACTGTGCTAGAATCTGCGACCTGAACGGGATGCTTTCCCGCCCCCGGGGGTGACATGGCCCGCTTCCTGAAACTCGACCGGATGGAGATTCACGGCTTCAAGTCCTTCTACGGCCGCGCCCGGTTCGAGTTCCCGGCGGGGATCACCGCGGTCGTCGGCCCCAACGGCTGCGGCAAGAGCAACATCGGCGACGCCATCTCCTGGGTGCTTGGAGAGCAGAAGGCCAGTTCGCTCCGGAGCGACCGGATGGAGGACGTCATCTTCAACGGCAGCGAGGGAAGGCGCCCCTTGGGCATGGCCGAGGTCTCTCTCCATTTCAAGAACGCCGCGCCACGCGGCCGCGGCGTACCGGGCGCGGCGGCGCCGGTTGCCGGGGGCAATGGGCACGGGGCCGACGCGGAGGGGGGGAACGGGCATGGGGGGCTGCCGGGGGCCGTCCTGACCGATGTAGCCGTCCCGATCCTGCAGGCGAGCGAGGCGGCCGTCGACCCGGGCGTCTCCGTTCCCTCGGAGGACGAAGGGGCCGAGGCGGAGGCGGGGGAGAGCGAGGCGGCCTCGAGGATCTTCCTGGAGGATCTTCCCGAGGATGTCGTGGTCTCCCGGAGGCTTTACCGATCGGGGGAGAGCGAATACGCCCTGAACGGCGAGCGGTGCCGGCTCAAGGACATCCAGGATCTGCTTGCCCGCACGCAGGTCGGCAGCCGCCTCTACTCCACCATCGAACAGGGAAAGATCGACCAGATCCTCACCTCGAAGCCCAGGGACCGGCGCGCCATCGTCGAGGAGGCCGCGGGGATCCTCGGGTACAAGGTCAAGAGACGGCAGGCGGAGCAGAAGCTCGAGGCGGCCCAGGCCAACCTGCTCCGCATTGCCGATATCGCCGGAGAGGTCGAGAAGCAGATCGGCTCCCTGAAGCGCCAGGCCGCCAAGGCGCGCCGCTACCGCCGGCTGCTCGAGACGCAGCGCGCGGGGCGTCTCGTGATCGTCCACGGCCGCCTCGTATCGCTCGACGAGGAAAGGGGGCAGGTGGCGGCTACGATCGCCACGCTCATGATGAGCGAGGCGGAGGCGGCGGCCGACCTGGCGCGCGCCGAGGCGGAACTGGCCGCCCTGAGGCAGAACCTCGAAGAGCAGGAGCGCGCCGCGCACGAGCGGCGCGAACATATCCACGCGCTCGATATGGAGATAGACCGGCTGCAGGCCCGCGTCCGCGCGGGGCAGGAGCAGGTCGCGGAGATCTCCGGGCGGGTCGCCGAGGCGAGCGCGGAGGCCCTGCAGATCGGGGCCCGGTGCGCTGATCAGGAGGAGAGGCTGGGGGGTGTCGTGGCCGGCTTGTCCGAGGAGCAGGAACGGATCGCCGCCGCCGAGGGCACGCTGGCAGCCGTCGAGGCCGAGCGGATCGAGCGGGCCGCGGTCATCGAGGCGAGGGCCGCCGACCTCGACGCGTCGCGCTCGAGGCTCCTCCGTCACCTCGACCATCTATCGGAACTGTCACGGCTGGGCGCCAGCCTGGGTGAGCAGGAACGGTCCGGAACTTCATCGATCGACCGGATCGATCGGGAGATCGCGGAGACGTCGGCCGGCAGGGACGGCCTGGCCTCGGCGGTCGCGGGCCTCGAGGAGCGTCTTGGCGCGGCGCGTTCCGATCTCGAGACACGGACGCGCGAGCGGACGGCGCTGGAGATCGGGGAGGGCCAGGCCACGGAACGTCTGACGGCGCTCCAGCGCATGGCCGAGGAGCGCCGCGCTCGCTCCACGGCGCTCGCGGAGAGACTCGAGGCGCTGCGGGCCCTCGAAGAGCGCCACGCCGGGTTTGCCGAGGGTGTGGCGGAGATACTGCGCGGGGCGGCGGGATTCGAGCCGCGCGGTGTCGTGGGCGAAGCCATCGAAGTGCCTGACGGGATGGAGCGGGCCGTCGCCGCGTCCCTCGGACGGCTCGTGGAGGCGGTGGTCATCGGGTCTCCGGACGAGGCGCTTCGCGGGGTGGGGCATCTGCGTCACGGCGGATCGGGCCGGGTGTCCTTCGTCCGCGGAGGCATGACAGCCGGAAAGTTGACCCCCGCGGGGCTGCCTGCGGGACTGACCGCGCACCCGGGTGTGCGGGGTCTTCTCGCCGGCTCGGTCGGCAACTGCTCGGGCATGGAGGCGGTGCAGACGACTCTTTCCCGGATGGTGCTCGTCGAGAATCTCCCTCTGGCGCTCGAGCTGCGCGAGGCGCATCCGGGCTGGAGCTTCGTCACGGCCGAGGGGGACGTGGTGTCGGCGGACGGTGTTGTGACCGGGGGGGAGGGGACCGAGCTGCAGCACGGTGTTCTGGCGCGGCGCGCCGAGCGCGCCGGGATCGCCCGCGAGATCGCCGCCATCGACGCGGAAGGGCGCGACGGGGAGGGGGCGCTCGAAGCCGCGCAGCGGGAGGCGGGCGCCTGCCGCGAGCGGCACCTTCTGGCGGCGGCGGCGCTGCAGGAGGCCGAGCGGCTGGTCCTGGAGATCGAGATCGAAGTGCGCGAAAAGCGCGCCGAGCTGTCGCGCCGCGAGAGCCTGCTCCCCCTTCTCCTGGGGGACCGGGCCCGCCTCGTGGGCGAGCAGGCCGAGCGCGCCGCCCGCGCCCTGGAGATGGCGTCCGGCACGGCGGCCGCCGAGGCGGAGAGGACGGCTTTCGAGGAGGAGATCCGCCGGTCCACCGATGCCCTCGCGATCGGACGGCAGGAGCTCGAGCGGGTCCAGCAGAACTCGGCGGAAGTCAGGGCGGCCCTCGCCGCCGCGCGCCAGGGGCTGGCGGCGCTCGAGCGCGAACGGGCGGATGTAAAGGAGGGAATCGCGGACCTGCGCCTGCGCGCCGGCCGGCGCGCCGAGGAGGCGCGCGATGGCGAATCGCGCCTGGCGGCGATCGCGGAGCAGGAAAAGGCGCTGCTGCTGCAGGGGGAGACGGCCCTTGCGTCGCGTGCCGAAGCGGCGGCGCTGGACGAAGCGGCACTGGCCGGCCTGGCCTACGACCGGAGCCTCCTGCATGCGCGCGGGCAGGCGGAGAAGGAGGGCCGCCAGGCTCACGCGGCCCAGCGCCAGAGGCTTCAGGAAAACCAGCTGCAGCTGGCCCGTCTTGACTCCGACCTCG
>JANMQK010000288.1:0-15698 GCA_031370485.1 Acidobacteriota bacterium
CTCGACCGCGTCGCGCAGGCCGGGGCGAGTGACCTGCACCTGCCAGTCGTGCCCGATCCCTTCGACCCCCTCCAAGAGCCGTTCGAACATCCAGGGGCTGATGTTGCCGAGGCCGCAATTGACCATCTCGTCGCACCGCCCGCGTATCTTCGAGATGCGGCGGAGCACCTTGAGATCGCAATCGCAGGCGCCCTCCATGAACCGGGTCACGTCGGAGGTCCTGTAGCGCAGGAGCGGCATGGTCCTGCGCGACAGGGTGGTGAATACCAGCTCGCCATTGCCCTCGTCGTCCGGCTCGGGAATCTCGAACCAGAACTTGAGCTCCTGCAGGTGGTAGCCGTTCTTGCGGAAGCACTCGGTCCCCGCGCTGCCGAAGGACTCCGTCTGGCCGTAAGTGAGGTAGAGGTCCGTCTTCCAGGTCTCTTCCACGTAGCGGCGGGACTTCTCGGACATGTTCTCGCCGCCGACCAGCATCAGCTTGACCGGCCAGGTGCCCCGTTTTTCGGCCAGAGCGGTAAGGCTAACGATCCAGGAAGGCTCGACCACCATCACGTTGAAACGGTAATCGACCGCTCGGTCGTAGAACTCGTCGGGAGGCAGTTTCCCCGCCTCGACCAGCAGGCACCCGAGCGCCTGCGCTGAGGCGCGAAGCGCCGCCCCCGCGTTCCAGAAGGACAGATCGAGGGTGGACACCATGCGATCCTCGCGGCGCACGCCGAGCGACCAGAGCCCGGCGGCCCCGTCCCGGCCCATGTCCCTGCCCTCCTCGAGCGAGAAGAACAGCTTCTTGCTTTTTGGCGACAGCGTTCCCGTCGTCTCGAAGCCCGTCTGGGCCGGAGCGCAAAGGAAGTCTTCGGCGGGATTCGTGAGCAGGTCTTCGGAAGTCGTGAACAGGTCGCCGAGGTCGGCGGGGCAGCGGACACCCTCCGGGTCAAGGCGCAGCTCCGCGAACCGACGCCGGTAGAACGCCGAGCGGCGCGCCACCAGGACCATGGTCGCGCGGAAATCGGCTTTCTGGGTGCTGCGCACGTAGGCGTCGGGCATCCTCCGGGCGAACCATAGCCTGCGGGTGGGCGAATTGCCCAGAATCACGCGGTCGAGCAGATTGCTTACGGCATTTCGCATGGTGTCGCAGTCTCCGCCGGTCCGCTAGGGCGACAGGTCTTTCTCGCCGGGCCGGGAGAGCGGGTAGGAAGCCGTGGGCGTCGGACCCTCGACCTCCGCACTGTGCAAGTTGTCGGCGGCCAGGCCTGGATTTAGCCAGCGCCGGAGACGCTCCTCCTCGGCCGGCCCAATCGCGCGCAGGCCGGCCTGGTGCCAGGCGCGCACGGAGCCTGAGTCGCCCCAAAGCCCGAAGCGTGCCCCGGGGCGGGGCCGCAGGACGGCCAGCCGGTCACCGAGGAGCCTCTGCCAGCGGGCGAGCTCGCTGCGCCGGGCCCTGCGGCGAGAGCCGGTCAGGTCGACGGCGATCACGTGTGTGGCGGAAATCGGGGCCGCCACCGCATGGATGACGGGGGAAGGCGCGGAGAACGCACCGTCCACCAGCCTCCTCTCGAGCCCGTCGACCTCCTTGCGGAGGGGAGGGAAGAGCAGAGGAAGCCGGCTGCTGGCCCGCACCGCTTCCGAAAGGCTGAAGCCGCGCTCGTAACCAGTCACGGGAAAGATCCGCTCGCCGCGGCGCAGGTCGTGGACCAGGAATCCGACCTTCTGCACGCCGTGGTGCAGCTGGCGGAAGTCGTGATGATCAAGCAACGCGAGACGGGCCGCGGTCGCCTCGGCCCAGCGGCCCGGGGGACCCGGGGGAATCCGGCCGGCGTGCAGCGCCGCGGCGTGCGACAGGATTCCCTTGAGATCGGTCCCGAACGCGAACTCCATGAGGTTCTCGACGGGGAGGCCCACCGAGGCGTAATAGGCAGCGACGAGGCTGCCGACGCTGCACCCGACGATCGCGTAGATGGGGATGCGCAACTCACGCAGGCGCGCGAGGACGCCGATGTGGGCCGGGCCGCGAAAGCCGCCCGAGCCGAGCACCAGCGCGATACGCGGGGCCGATGCGGGACGGCCGCTCCTGGTCATTGCTGCCTCGTCACCGGCGTGGAATCTCCCGCGGTTTGAGTTGCATGGTTTCCAGCAAAACGGTGAATGATACACCGAACCCCGTTGCGCCAACTCCCCGGGCCGGCGCACCAACCCCCCGACGATTCAGAAGGGAGTGGCGCGCATGCTACCATGACGCGGTGGACCATGCGAAAGTGGCGGAACCGGCAGACGCGCCGGACTTAGGATCCGGTGGGGAAACCCATGAGGGTTCGAATCCCTCCTTTCGCACCATGGTTCCGAGCAGTTGCGGGAGGCGGTGCGGCTAGCTCGTGGGGGCGTGGTTGTGGAGGTAGTCCCTGAGACGGGCGGCAGAGTCGGGGTCCATCGCCTGGAACTGGATGCCGAGAAGGTGCTGGTCCTCCTCGGGCCACGGCTCGGAGCGCACGACGGTCGCCCGTGCGACCAGGGGCCTGTCGCTTCCTTCCATGAACAGGCGAAGGTACAGCCGCCGTCCGGGCGGCACCTGCATCGGGGTTTCGACCAGTACGCCGCCCTCGCTGAGATCCTTCGAGTAACCCAGGAATTCGCTGATGATCCGCCCGCAGGAGATCGAGAGCACAGCCGGGATTCGGGTCTGCAATCGGAATGGAATCTTCAAGGCTGAGGAGAGCCTCCTCGACAGGAGAAGGGGGCTGACGGGAGCCGGAATGAATTCATCACATCCGGCCTCCCGGCAGCGCTCGCCGATCTCGGGGGGATCTGACGGACCGACGAGCAGGACCATCAATTTTCGACGGCGGTCCTCCGAGCGCTTCAGGACACGGCATACCTCGTCGCCTCGGATGCCGTCGAGGTCGAAGCTCGAGAGCACGACATGCGGGTCTTCACGGCGCACTATTTCAAGGACTTCCTCCCCCGAGCTAGCCACCAGAACCTGAATAACCGGCCGCTGGATGCAGCAGTCCACCTGCGCCAGCGCTCCATGAAGATCCCGAGTCAGGACAACCTTTCGGCGGTGTCCCTTGTCCACGGTTCACCCCCCCCGAGTGAAACCCGCTAGGCGGAAGGAAGAGAGCAAACTGCGTGCCCGGTAGGGACTGGTGTTGGCATGCACGATCAGAAGTGCTTTCACTTCAAGGGATTGAGTCTGAATCCAATTGTCGTGAGGGCCTGCCGAGGGGGGAGGCTCATAGTCTCATGATACGAGTGCGGCGGTTCTGGAAATCCGCGTAACCTTCGATCTCCATAGGGGTTTGCGAGGAGTCTCATGAGAATAGGGTGGTGAGCCGGTTGAGACGGAGCACGGGGGCTACGACGCGGCGTTCCCGTCTTGCACGCCGAATCGGGACCTGTTATGATTCGCCTCCATTCCGAGACTGGGTTTTGAGAGTCTTGGAGCCGCAGGAAGGTTTCCAGCCTGGATCGAATATCCCACACGACAGGGTCGTTTTTCCGGTGAACGGACCCGGGCGACAGGGATGCGGGGAGGGTCGGGAGCGCGCGTGATGAAGGTGACCGTCAACGAACTGGAACAGTGCCGGCGGGGCCTCGAGGTTGAGGTGCCTGAAGATCGCGTTTCGGAGGAGATGGAGCGCGCGTTCAAGGAATACTCGCAGCGCGCGCGGGTTCCCGGGTTCAGACAGGGCCGGATCCCTCTCGATGTCGTGCGCCGCCGTTTCGCCAAGGAGGTGCGCGACGAGGTCGTGGAACGAATCGTGCGCGAGTATGCGCACCGGGCGCTCGAGGAGAAAAACCTCAGGCCTGTCGAGGCGCCGATCCTCGAGGAGGTCCATTTCGAGTCAGGAGGGCCGCTGACCTTCAGGGCCACCTTCGAGGTTCGCCCCCAGGTCGCGGTGACGGGATACACGAAACCCGAGGTCCGTGTCACCCGGCGCGAGGTGACGGAGGAGATGATCGCCGCTTCGCTGAACGCGCTCGCCGAGCGCGCTGCCAAGCTCGAAGCCGTCTCCGGCCGGCCGGTCCAGAAGGGGGACTATGCCGTGGGGACGCTCTCCTGCCGTTTCCAGCGGGGGAAGGGCAAGAACCTGAGCGACGAGCCGCTCATGCTGGAGGCGGGATCGGAGGAGAACCATCCTGATTTCAACGCCGCGATCCTGGGCATGAACGCCGGCGAGTCAAAATCGTTCGAGGTGACGTACCCCGGGGATGCCGGCGCCGAGGCGCTGCGCGGATGCGTCGTCACGTACACGGTCGCGGTGCGGGAGATCAAGAAGAAGGTGGTCCCGCCGGTGGACGACGATCTGGCCCGGGAATTGGGAGACTTCAAAAGCCTGACCGAGGTCCGGGAGAAGGTCAAGGCCGAGCTCGAGCGACGCGCTGCCGGGGCCGAGCAGGCGGAGGCCAAGGGGAAGATCCTGGCGGACCTCGTGCAACGGTATCCCATGGCGGTGCCGGAGACGCTCATCGAGTCACAGGTGGACGCCCGCCTGCAAACGATTGCCCGCGGGATGATCGCTCAGGGGATCGATCCGACAAAGGCGTCCGTGGACTGGGCGCAGGAGAGGGAACGGGTGCGTCCCGCGGCGACCGAGGCGGTGCGTGCCGGCCTGATCCTCGAGGCGATCGCCGAGCAGGAGGGGATCGAAGCGACGGAAGAGGACGTCAACAGCTTCATACGCGAGGAGGCGCAGCGTCATGAAACCACCGTGGCCGCGATGAAGGAGCAACTCGCGCAAAATGCACGACTGACAAGCCTTAGACGGCAGATCGTCAGGGAAAAGTCGCTTGACTTTCTGCTTCGTGATGCTATTATTACGCCCGAGGTGAAATAACCCAAAATGCCACTCATACCGATGGTCGTGGAACAGACCAGCCGGGGCGAGCGCGCATACGACATTTACTCCCGTCTCCTGCGCGACAACATCGTTTTCATCGGCAGCGAGATCGATGACAACCTCAGCAACCTCGTCATCGCTCAGTTGCTCTACCTGGAAGCGGAAGACCCCGAAAAGGACATCTCGATATACATCAACAGTCCGGGAGGCTCGGTGACGGCAGGCTTGGCCATTTACGACACCATGCAGTTCATCCGGCCTGACGTGTCCACGATCTGCATCGGGCAGGCGGCGAGCATGGCCGCAGTCCTGCTGACCGCGGGAACCACCAAGAAGCGTTTCGCGCTACCGAATTCCCGCATCATCCTGCACCAGCCGCTGGGCGGCTTTTCCGGCCAGGCCACGGATGTCGACATTCACGCCAAGGAGATTCTCAGGATGCGTGAACGGCTGAACGACATCGTTCAAAAGCACTCGGGGCAAACGCTGGAGAAAATCCAGCGTGATACCGACCGGGACTTCATCATGACGGCCATGGGTGCCAAGGATTATGGAATCCTCGATCAGGTGATCGCCCGGCGCGAGCAGTAGTCCACCCGGCAGGAAGAAAGCCCGAAATGTTTCAGGAGACACGGTGATGGCCGGTAAACGAGGCGATGGCGAGTCGTTGCGTTGCAGCTTTTGCAACAAGGATCAGCGCGACGTCAAGAAGCTGATCGCCGGTCCCACGGTGTACATCTGCGACGAGTGCGTGGACATCTGCCTTGACATCATCGCCGAGGAGCGTGAACCGGACGAGCCCAAGGCGAAGGTCAAGCTCCCCAAGCCCATAGAGATCCGGGAATTCCTGGACGAGTACGTCATCGGACAGGAGAAGGCGAAGAAGAAGCTCGCCGTGGCGGTCTACAACCACTACAAGCGCAACGAGCTGGCCAAGCGGCGCAGCGACATCGAGCTGCAGAAGAGCAATATCCTGCTCATCGGGCCGACCGGAACCGGCAAGACGCTTCTGGCCCAGACCCTGGCGAAGCTGCTTTCGGTCCCGTTCGCCATCGTCGACGCGACGACCCTGACCGAGGCCGGGTACGTCGGCGAGGACGTCGAGAACATCCTCCTGAGGCTCCTGCAGGCGGCGGGGAACGATCTGGAGAAGGCCAAGCGGGGCATCATCTATATAGACGAGGTTGACAAGATCAGCCGCAAGAGCGACTCGCCCTCGATCACCCGCGACGTTTCGGGAGAGGGCGTGCAGCAGGCGCTCCTGAAGATCCTTGAGGGCACCATCGCGAACGTGCCCCCGCAGGGAGGGCGCAAGCACCCGCACCAGGACTTCATCCCCATGGACACGACCAACATCCTGTTCATCTGCGGAGGCGCTTTCGTCGGCCTGGACAACGTGATCGAGCAGCGCATCGGCAAGAAATCCATGGGCTTCAAGGCCGATGTGAAAAAGCGGTCAGAGCGCAACATCCAGGAGGTTCTCGAGCTGGTGCAGCCGGCCGACCTGATCAAGTACGGGCTCATCCCCGAGTTCGTGGGCCGCCTGCCGGTCATGGGCGTTCTCGGCGAGCTGGATCGGGAGGCGCTGGTCAAGATTCTGACCGAACCACGGAACGCCCTGGTCAAGCAGTTCCAGAGAATCTTCGAATACGAGAACGTTACGCTGACCTTCACCAAGGACGCCCTCGACGCGATTGCCGACCTGACGCTGGGCCGGAAGATCGGGGCCCGCGGGCTGCGTCTGATCCTCGAGGACCTCATGCTGGACCTGATGTACCAGCTCCCATCGCGCACCGACATCAGCGAGTGCGTGATCACGAGGGAAGTGGTGGAGAACAAGGTGGCGCCCATCATCCTGATGGAGAAGGCGGGCTGACATGTCGGCGAAAGAGACGATGACCGGACAGAAGCTCCCGCTGGTTCCGCTGCGGGCCGTCGTGGTCTTCCCCTACACCATGATCCCGTTTGTGGTCGGCCGCAAATCATCGCTTCTGGCCGTGGAAGCGGCCCTGGCCGGGGACAAGCGGATCTTCCTGGCGACCCAGCGCGACGAGAAAATCGACGACCCCAAGCCCGAGGAGATCAACGCCATCGGCACGATCGCCAACATCGTCCAGAGCCTGAAGCTTCCCAACGGGAACATCAAGCTGCTGGTCGAGGGCGCGACGCGCGGGAAGATCCAGGAAATCGACGCGGACGCCGGGTACTTGGCGGCGGTGCTGCAACCCATCGATGTCAAGGCCGAGATGACGCCCGAGGTCGAGGCCGAGATGGCGAAGATGGTGGCGCTGTTCGAGAAGTACGTGAAGCTGTCGCCAAACCTCCCGTATGAGACGATGATCTCCACCATTCGCGTGTCGGAGCCGGGACGCCTCACGGACACGATTGCCGCGCACGTGCAGGTGGGCATGGAGGAAAAGCAGAACCTCCTCGAGACCTTCAACCCCGTCGATCGGCTCACCATGCTCGCGAACCTCCTCGAGACCGAGATCGACAAGCTGCGCGTCGACCGCCGGATCCACCAGCGGGTCAAGAAGCAGATGGAGAAGGCTCAGAAGGAGTACTACCTCAACGAGAAAATGAAGGCGATCCAGCAGGAGCTGGGGCGCAAGGACGACAAGCTGAACGAGGTTGAAGAGCTGAAGGAGAAGATCCAGGCCGCCAGGATGCCGAAAGAGGCGCTCGACAAGGCGCTTCAGGAGTTGAAGCGGCTGGAAGTGATGCCGCCCGTCTCTGCCGAGGCCACCGTGTCGCGTAACTACCTGGACTGGTTGCTCTCAGTGCCGTGGCACAAGCGGTCCAAGGAGATCCGCGACCTGGACTTCGCGGAGAAGGTCCTGAACGAGGACCATTACGGCCTGGAGAAGGTCAAGGAGCGGATCCTCGAATTCCTCGCGGTGCGCCGGCTGGTCAAACACAAGAACATGAAGGGCTCGATCCTGTGCCTGGTCGGCCCCCCCGGCGTGGGCAAGACCTCGCTGGCGCGGTCCATAGCGCGCTCCACAGGCCGCAAGTTCGTCCGGGTTTCGCTCGGCGGGGTACGTGACGAGGCGGAGATCCGCGGCCACCGCAGAACCTATATCGGTGCCTTCCCCGGCCAGATCATCCAGATGATGAAAAAGGCCGGGACGAAGAACCCCGTCTTCCTGTTGGACGAGGTCGACAAGATGAGCATGGACTTCCGGGGCGATCCGTCCTCGGCGCTCCTCGAGGTGCTTGACGCGGAGCAGAACTCCACCTTCCTGGACCACTACCTCGACACGGAGTTCGACCTGGGGCAGGTTATGTTCATCTGCACCGCGAACATCCTGCATCCGATCCCGCCGGCCCTCAAGGACCGGTTGGAGGTCCTGCGACTGGCGGGCTACACGCTGTTCGAGAAGATCCGGATTGCCCAACGGTTCCTCATCCCCAAGCAGCTCAAGAACCACGGTCTCGATGTGAAGAGGTTCGAGTTCGAGGAGGAGGCGATCCGCGATACGGTCGAAAAGTACACGCGGGAAGCCGGGGTGCGCAACCTCGAGCGCGAGATCTCGTCAATCTGCCGGAAGCTGGCGCGCCGTGTCGTCAGGGAAGGCAAGGATTACACCCTCACCGTGAAGACCGACCAGCTCAGCGAATTCCTGGGCATACCGAAGTACCGCGCCACCTCCAGTGACAAGAAAAACGAGATCGGTGTCGCCACCGGCCTCGCCTGGACCGAGGTCGGAGGTGAAATCCTGATGACCGAGGCGAGCCTCATGAAGGGGCGGGGGAAGCTCACGCTGACCGGCAAGCTGGGTGACGTCATGAAGGAGTCGGCGCAGGCGGCTCTCTCCTACATCCGGTCCCGGGCGCAGGCGCTGGGGATCGACGAGGACTTTCACCGCAAGTTCGACATACACATCCATGTGCCCGAGGGCGCCATCCCGAAGGACGGGCCCTCGGCGGGAATCACCTTGGCCACCGCGCTGGCGTCGCTTCTCACGAAGACCCCGGTCCGCGGCGATGTCGCGATGACGGGGGAGATCACGCTGCGCGGGAAGGTCCTGCCGATCGGCGGCGTGAAGGAGAAAATCCTCGCTGCCCACCGCTTCGGCGTGAGGACGGTCATCCTGCCCCGGGACAACGAGAAGGACCTCGCGGACGTTCCCGAGGACATTCAGAAGATCCTGGAGTTTCGACTGGTGGAGACGATGGACGAAGTGCTCAGCATCGCCTTGGAGCGCGAGGCTCCTCCGAAGGTCGACAAGGAGTACGACAAGGATCTCAACAAGGGCATCCCGGGCTCGGTCACCCATTAGAGAGCCCGGGACGCGCCAGCTTCCCTTTCCTAAGCCTGAGAGGGGACCGAACGCCCCGAGATAGTTTGCGCGGGAATCGTCCCGCACAGATTCCCCGGTTTCCCGGCACAGACCGCATCGCGCGGGCCGGTTCGTTTGGGGCCCGCGCCGCGGCGACGAAAAATCTCCTGATTGCGAAAAACCATGATGATCTCCTCCTGCCGCCTGCATGCGACTGTTCTGGACGCGACCCGCGTTCCGGAGGACGGTCGCCCGCAGATCGCCTTCATGGGCCGCTCGAACGTCGGGAAATCGAGCCTGATCAACCGGGCGCTCGGCCGGAAGGGCTTGGCGTACACGAGCAAGACACCGGGAAGGACCCAGGGGATCAATTTCTACCTGCTCAACGAGCGTATCTACTTCGTGGATCTCCCCGGGTATGGCTACGCGCGTGTGCCGATGTCGATGCGCGAGCAGTGGAAGGGCCTCGTGGAGGGGTATCTCGACGGGGTGGCGGGCCCCGACCTGGCCGTCCAGCTGATCGACGCGCGCCACGGCCCGACCGAACTCGATCTCGAGCTTTACGGCTGGCTCCGCTCGCGCAGCATCGGCCTGCAGATCGTCCTGACAAAGATTGACAAGCTGCCGGGTCACAAGAGGTCCCAGGCGCTCACCGAATGCGCGAGGCTGCTGGACCTTCCCGCCGGCGAGCGCGTGATCGGAGTCTCGGCTGTCACCGGGGACGGCATCCCGGAGCTCTGGCGTTCGATTGACGCGGCCTGCGCGACCATACTTCCGGACGCCGCGCGCGCCCGGCGCAAGGGCCCGCGGCCCACGCGGCGCGGAGCCGAACACGAATCGAGAACGGCGCAGGGGCGCGAGCCCCGCTCTCGCGCCATGGATGGACGATGAAACCGGATTCCCAGCAACCCTCAACCAAGGAGAAGGAAACGAACTTGAACGGAGAAAAGATGGAACGTGACATGAGACCGCCGCGCGACCCGCGACCCCCGCGCCAGGCTGGGCGCGAGCAGAACTCCAAGCCGCCCAGGCGTCCCGTCGCCGGCGCCCCCGTCGAAACGGCGGCGCCCCCCGAAACGATACCCGAAACGATAGACGAGACGGCCGCCGCGGTCGCCAGCGAGGACGAAGCCGATCGCGAGGAGGTCCCCCGCGTCGAGCTCACGGGCGAGAAGCTCGACATCCGCAGCCTCAAGGAAAAGTCGATCTCCGAGCTGACCGGCATCGCCAAGGCCCTCGACGTGCCGAACGCGACCGCCCTCAGGAAGCAGGAGCTGATCTTCGAGATCCTGCGGGCCCAGACGGAAAAGAGCGGGCTGATCTTCGCCGAAGGGGTCCTCGAGACGCTGCCGGACGGATTCGGGTTCCTGCGGGCGCCGGAATACAACTACCTGCCGGGGCCGGACGACATCTACGTCTCCCCCTCCCAGATCCGCAAGTTCGACCTGCACACCGGGGACACCATCTCGGGGCAGGTCCGCCCGCCAAAGGAGGGGGAGCGCTACTTTGCCCTGATCAAGGTCGAGGCGGTAAATTTCGAGCACCCCGACCAGGCGCGAAACAAGATCTTCTTCGACAACCTGACGCCCCTGTACCCCAACACGAGGATCAAACTCGAGACCACGCGCGAAAACGTCTCCTCGCGCGTGCTTGACATCCTGGTCCCCGTCGGCAAGGGGCAGCGCGGCCTCATCGTCGCGGCGCCGCGAACCGGCAAGACGATGCTGCTGCAGGCGATCGCCAACAGCGTCACCCAGAACCACCCCGAGGTGGTCCTGATCGTGCTGCTGATCGACGAGCGCCCCGAAGAGGTCACCGACATGCAGCGCTCGGTGAACGGGGAAGTGATCTCGTCCACCTTCGACGAGCCGGCCACGCGCCACGTCCAGGTGGCCGAGATGGTCATTGAGAAGGCCAAGCGGCTGGTCGAGCACAAGAAGGACGTCGTGATACTCCTCGACTCGATCACCCGCCTTGCGCGGGCCTACAACACCATCGTGCCGCCCTCCGGCAAGGTGCTGTCGGGAGGTGTCGACGCCAACGCGCTGCAGCGCCCGAAGCGTTTCTTCGGCGCGGCGCGCAACATCGAAGAGGGGGGCTCGCTCACGATCATCGCCACCGCGCTCATCGAGACCGGGAGCCGCATGGACGATGTGATCTTCGAGGAGTTCAAGGGCACCGGCAACATGGAGATCCATCTCGACCGGAAGCTGGCCGACCGGCGCATCTTCCCCTCCATCGAGCTCACCCGATCGGGAACCCGGAAGGAGGAGCTGCTCCTCCCCAAGAAGGAGCTGGACCGCTCCTGGGTCCTGCGCAAGGTGCTGAACTCGCTGTCGCCCGTCGAGGCGATGGAGCTACTGATCGAGCGGATGCAGAAGACCAAGAACAACGAGGAGTTCCTCGATTCGATGAGCAGCATGGGATGAAGGGCCCCGGCCCCTCCGGACCCCCCCTTGGCCCGAAGGCCCGGAACCCCTTATAATGCAGCCCTCCGGCCAAGGACGGATGACTTCGGGACCCCGGTCCCAGGGAGAGTGATGTCATGAAGAGCGGGATTCACCCCAATTACCGCGAGGTGGTCGTTACCTGCGCGTGCGGCGAGACCTTCAAGACCCGGTCGACCGCCGACGAGCTTCGCCTCGAGCTCTGCAGCAAGTGCCACCCCTTTTTCACCGGCAAGCAGAAGCTGATCGACTCGGCGGGAAGAGTCGAGCGGTTCGAGAAGCGCTACCGGAAGAACGCGCCCAAGACCGGCGCGGAGGCTCCGAAGGGCGCCGGTCCCACGCCGCCGGCCGCCGGGGCCTCCTGATCCGGGACGAGCCCCGCCGTGGAGATCCTGGATCGTCTCGAACGCATCGAGGCGCGCTTCGAAGAAGTGACGCGCCAGATGAGCGATCCCACGCTCGCCTCCGACCAGGACCGCTACCGGCAGGCTACCCGGACCTTCGCCGAGCTTGAAAAGATCGTCCTGAAGTACCGCGAGTACCGCGATGTGCAGCGCCAGATCGCCGACTCGGAGGCGCTGCTCCAGGACGAAGAGATGAAGGCCGTGGCCCGCGAGGAGGTCAACTCGCTCCAGGAGCGCGGCGCCGCGCTGCTGGCCGATCTCCGCTCTCTCCTCCTCCCGAAGGACCCGAACGACGAGAAGAACGTCATCGTCGAGATCCGCGCCGGCACCGGCGGGGAGGAGGCCTCCCTGTTCGCGGGGGAGCTTTTCCGCATGTACAGCCGCTACGCCGAGCGCCAGGGCTGGCAGGTCGAGGCCCTCAGCATGAGCAGCAGCGGCCTGGGGGGCATCAAGGAGATCATCGCGCTCATCAGCGGCCGCAAGGTCTACAGCCGGCTCAAGCACGAAAGCGGGGTCCACCGCGTGCAGAGGGTTCCCGCGACCGAGGCCTCGGGCCGGATCCACACATCGACCGCGACGGTGGCCGTGCTGCCGGAGGCGGACGACGTGCAGATCGCGATCAACGACAAGGACCTACGCATCGACACCTTCTGCGCGACGGGGCCGGGCGGCCAGGGGGTGAACACCACCTACTCGGCGATCCGCATCACGCACCTGCCGACGGGCCTCGTGGTGCAGTGTCAGGACGAGCGCTCCCAGCACAAGAACAAGGCTCGTGCGATGAAGGTGCTCCGTTCGCGGCTCCTTGACCTCGAGCTGCAGAAGCAGCAGGACGCCATCGCCAAGGACCGCCGCAGCCAGGTCGGCACGGGGGAACGAAGCGAGAAGATCCGCACCTACAATTTCCCGCAGAACCGGGTCACCGACCATCGCATCAACCTGACCCTGCACCGTCTCGCCGACCTTCTCGAGGGCGAGCTCGACCCGCTCATCGAAGCGGTGGTGTCGCACTACCAGGCGGAGCAGATCCGTGAGGAGGTCCGGGTCTGACTCCCGAGACCGCCGGCTTCCTCGCGCGCGAGGGGGCGGGCATCTTGAAGGAGGCCGGCGTCCCGACCGCGGAGCAGGACTCCGAAATGCTCCTCGCCCACGTGCTGGACGTGCCACGTACGCGCCTGCATGTCCACCCCGAAACGACGGTCGCTTCCGGCGATGCCGGCCGATTCCGGAATCTCGTGGCGCGCAGGGCCTCGCGCGTTCCCCTGCAGCACCTGACCGGGAGCCAGGAGTTCTGGTCCCTGCGTTTCGAGGTCACGCCGTCGGTCCTCATCCCGCGTCCCGAGACGGAGCATCTGATCGAGACCCTTCTCCGGGTCGACCGGACGGACCGCCCCGTCGTCCTCGATGTCGGAACCGGCAGCGGGTGCCTGGCCGTGGCCGTTGCGCTGGAACGACCCGGCGCGGTTGTGCATGCCCTGGACATCTCGGCCGACGGCCTGGAAGTGGCGCGCCGCAACGCCGCGGCGCACGGCGTCGCGGGCCGGATCACCTTCCATCATGGTGACCTGCTCGAACCGCTCCTAAGTCTGGGCCTCGGCCGGCAGGTGGACGTTCTGCTGAGCAACCCGCCGTACGTCGGCGCCTCCGACCTCGGCGGCCTGCAGCCGGAGGTCCGCGAGCACGAACCGCTCGTGGCTCTTTCCCCCGGCCAGGACCCCCTCGCCATCCACCGGCGACTCGCCGTTGAGGGACCGCCGTTCCTGAAACCGGGCGGTCACCTGATCGTGGAGATCGGTCAGGGACAGGACGCGGCGATCCGGGCGCTTTACGGCGGCGCGGACGGCCTCGAAGTGCTCGAAACGGTCCCGGACCTGGCGGGGATTCCCCGTGTCCTGCTGGCCCGGGCCGTTCCGGGCTGAGCGCCGACAGCCTCCCGAGGCGGCCTCCGGCGCCTCACGGTATACTGCCGCCATGCCACCTCGCACCCTGTCGGTTGAAGAGGCCCTGGCGACCGTCCTCGAGGCCGCCAGGCCGCTTCCCTCGCAGGAAGTGCCGTACCAGGACGCCCTGGGACGGGTCCTGCTAGAGGAGGTTCGCTCCGACCGCGATCATCCTCCCTTCGACAAATCGCTCATGGATGGCTACGCGGTCGCGGCCTCCGATCTGGTGTCCCCCCCGGTCATGATGCGCGTCCTCACCGAGATCGCCGCGGGACGGTACCCCGATGGCCTCGCGCCGCTCGCGCCGGGGACGGCCGCGAGGATCATGACCGGTGCGCCGATTCCTCCAGGAGCCGACGCGGTGCTCCGGGTCGAGGATTCGGAGGTCTTGGATGACAACCCGGGATCGATCCGGGCCAGGGTCGCGGTGCGCCCCGGGGAGAACATCGCGCGCCGCGGCGAGGATGCGCGGCAGGGGGATGTCCTCCTGGCGGCCGGCGATCTTGTGGGCGCGGCCGAGATAGGGGTCCTGGCGGCGGCCGGCCGGACCGCCGTCAACGTCGGAGGCCGGCCGCGTGTCGCAGTGCTGGCGACGGGGGACGAGCTGGTCCCCCCCGAAAGCGAACCGGGGCCCGGCGGCATCCGCAACAGCAACGGGCCGCTCCTGCGGGCGCTGGCCCGGCGCTCGGGGGCGGACGCCGTGTCGCTCGGCATCGCCCCCGACGAGGAAAACGCCCTGCGCGAGCGGATCGAGGTCGGGCTGCGGACCGACCTCTTCCTGATCTCGGGCGGGGTCTCCATGGGAGTCTACGATCTGGTCGGGAAGACGCTGCGCGCGGCCGGTGTCGAGATCCTGTTTGAGAGGGTCGCCATCAAGCCGGGAAGGCCCTTCACGTTCGGCCGCCGGGACAGGACGCTCGTTTTCGGCTGCCCGGGCAACCCTGTCTCTTCCTACGTTGTCTTTCACGTGTTCGCCCGCCCGGCGCTGCGGCGCCTGGCCGGGTTCACGGAGCCTGGCCCCGCGCCCTTGCGCGGCATTCTCGAAGCGCCGGTGAGCCGGAATCCCCTGCGCACCGGCTACCACCAGGCCCGGGCCCGCTGGTCGGGAGACCACTACAGGGTGAACGTCCTGCCGACGACCGGGTCGGCCGACTTCGCGTCCTGCGCCCGTGGCAACGCCCTCGCCATCGTGCCGGCCGGGACCGCGACGCTCGAGGCGGGCGGTCCGATCGATCTGCTCCTCCTGGACGACGCTCCCGACCGATGAGATCCAAGGCGCAGCCAATCCGCTCCGGGCAGATCTTCACGGCCGCCTCGTTTCTATTCCTGGCGGCTCTCCTGGTCACGCTCGGCTACCGCCTGACGCCCCCTGGCGCTTCGCCCGTCGGCCGCGGCCGCCTTGGCCTGGCGCAGAGGCAGGTGGCGCATGACGCCAACCTGGTCCTGATCACGATCGACGGCCTGCCGTCGGAACGCGTCGGGTTCCTCGGGGCGTCGCTGCCGTCCGCAACCCCCCACCTGGACCACCTGGCCCGCGGCGGGTTCCGGTTCGAGCAGGCCATCACCCCCTCGCCCAGCTCACTGGCCGCGCACGCGTCGCTCATGACCGGCCTGTGGCCCGCCACCATCGGCGTCCGTTCCTCGGCCGGAGGGGTTCTGCCGACGGGGCGCGCCACGCTCGCCGAGATGCTGCGCGTCTCGGGCTTCCGCACCGCGGCCTTCCTGGGATCGGCCGAAGTGGGGCGCTGGACCGGGCTTGCCCGGGGATTCGAACGGTTCGACGAGCCGG